>NZ_CABKRX010000104.1 GCF_902374955.1 Bacillus massilioanorexius | reverse complement strand
TATCATTCAGATCAAGGATGGCATTACCAGCACAACAAATGGATTCAAACATTAAAGCAGAATCATATTTTTCAGAGTATGTCTAGAAAAGCAACCTGTGCAGATAATGCGACAATGGAAAATTTCTTTGGGATTTTAAAACAAGAAATGTATTATGGAGAAGAATTAGTATCGTACGATGAGTTAAAACGAAAAATCGAAGCGTATATCGATTACTATAACAACAAACGCATTAAGCAGAAATTGGCTGGTTTAAGTCCCGTACAATACCGAACTCAAACCAGCCAATCAGCTGCGTAATAAAAACTCTAACTTTAAGGGGTCACTACCTGAGTAAACCTCTTTTTTATTTCCCAAATAATCCTTTTATAGCAAATGATACATTTTGTGGTCTCTCAGCTAGTCGACGCATAAAATAGCCAAACCAATCATCACCGAATGGAATATATACACGCATTTTGTAGCCCTCTTTAATCAATTTCAATTGCAAATCTGTTCTAAATCCATAGAGCATTTGGAATTCGAATTGTTCGTTTGGAATTTGATGCTCCGCTACGAATGTTTTTATGGCTGCAATTATTTCATGATCATGTGTGGCAATCGCAGTATAACTTCCGTTTAATAAGTGTGCTTGAATAATTTTTAAATAATTTGCATCTACTTCATCTTTCTTTTGATAAGCGACTTCAGGTGCTTCCTTATATGCACCCTTCACTAATCGAAGTGGAACTCCTTTTAAATCGCTTATATCTTGATTGGAACGAAATAAATAAGCTTGTATTACTGTCCCAACATTATTGAATTCTTGTCGAAGTTCATTTAATATATCAAGTGTCATTTGACAATGAGCATAATCTTCCATATCAATTCGAACAAAATTATTTGTTTTCTTGGCAGTCGCGACTATTTTTCTCATATTGTCTAAACAAAAATCTCGATTGATATCAAGACCAAGTTGCGTCATTTTCACAGATAAATTGCTATTTACTCCCGCTGCCGCAATAGCCTCTAGGGTTCGAATGTTATATTCTGTTGCTTCTATCGCTTCTTCTCGATTTGAGACAAATTCCCCTAAGTGATCTAGTGTACAAACTAAGCCTTTTGCATTTAGCTCCTGCACTTTACGAATCGCACTTTCAATCGTCATACCTGCCACTACCTGTGAAGCTCCAAAACGTAATCCTACTTTCTTTGCTGCTTTATTTAAAGGCTTATTTTGTGAAACAGACATAAAAAAGCTTTTGGATAGTTCCGCAAACATACCTTTCCCCTCCGTATGATCCCTAGTAATTAACCCCTATAATGCTAATCTATATACTTCATTTACTTTCTCTTTAACGACCATTCTTAAAATGCTTATAACATGATGCTCATTGTTTTTGCTTGCATATGAAGCATTAAGTAATCTGGTCCACCCGCTTTAGAATCAGTACCTGACATATTGAATCCACCAAATGGCTGATAACCAACTATTGCCCCTGTACAACCACGATTAAAATATAGATTCCCTACATGAAATTCTTTTTTTGCTTTTTCAATCAATTCCATGTTATTCGAGATGAATGCTCCTGTTAAACCATAATCTGTATTATTAGCAATCTTCATGCTATGTTCAAAATCTGTTGCTTTACAAAATGCAAGGACAGGCCCAAAAATTTCTTCCTGCATTAATCTTGATTTCTCATCAACATCAGCAAAAATCGTTGGGTGAATAAAATACCCTTTAGAATCATCTCCATTTCCCCCAACAACTAAGCGTCCCTCTTTTTTCCCTATTTCCATATAATTCATAATTTTATTGTAAGCAGCCTGATCAATAACTGGTCCCATATAAGTGCTACCATCAGCAGGATCGCCAACTACAAGAGATTCTGTTAAAGTAATCGCTTTCTCTAATACTTCATTATATACATCTTGATGAACAACTGCTCTTGAACCCGCCGAACATTTTTGTCCTGAAAAACCAAAGGCAGAGTACACAATAGATGCTGCTGCTAAATCAAGATCCGCTTCCTTATCAACAACAACTGTATCTTTTCCACCCATTTCAGCAATGACACGTTTAAGCCAAATTTGTCCCTCGTGAACTTTAGCAGCTCGTTCATAAATACGACAACCTACTTCTCGAGAGCCTGTAAATGATACAAAGCGAGTTTTCGGATGGTCTACTAAATAATCCCCAATTTCTGCTCCGCTACCTGGAATAAAGCTTAGTACTCCATCAGGAAGACCGGCGTCTTCTAACAGTTCTACAAATTTTGCTGCTACAACAGGCGTTGTATTAGCAGGTTTTAAAAGGATTGTATTACCAGCTACAATTGCAGCAATAGCCGTACCTGCCATAATAGCTAACGGAAAATTAAAAGGTGAAATAATAACTCCTACACCTAGTGGAATATAATTGAAAGAATTTTCTTCTCCCTCACGATTATTAACAGCTACCCCATCCTTCAATTTCAACATTTGTCGAGCATAATACTCAATGAAATCGATGGCTTCAGCTGTATCACCATCTGCTTCTTTCCACGGTTTTCCTGCTTCTTTCACTAAATAGCTAGAAAATTCGTGTTTTCTATTACGTAACAATGCTGCTGCACGAAATAAAATGGCTGCTCTCTCTTCTGGTGCTACATGCTTCCATGATTCAAATGTTTGTAGTGCTATACTCATCGCTTTTTCAGCATGTTCTTTATTCGCTTTCGAAACTGAACCAATCACTTCTTTAATATTTGCAGGGTTAACAGACGCTATTTTATCTTCTGTTATGATGCGCTCACTACCAATAACCAATGGATAATGCTGATTTAATTGTGTCCCTACATATGCTAATGATTCTTCAAAAGCTCTTTTATTTTCTTCTAACGAAAAATCTGTAAATGGCTCATGTTTGTATACTGGAATTTCTTGATTTAATGAAGTAGTCATTTTTATCTCTCCCTTTTACTAAAATTGACGATATTTATACTCTTATCAATGCAAAATTCGTGCCAAATTCCAAAAACAAGAAAAATTACTAATATTACGTAAATTATGTAGACATTCAGACCAATACTCTGTATCCTTTTAGATACAAAAGTGTCTACAGTGTGTTTTTTAATAGACAGAGTATACATTCATTGAGGTGATAATATGATTACTGAAAATTCATTTGCTAAAAATACTTTGCAAACATTGCTATCAGTAACAGATGAAGCGGTGACTGTAATTAATACTAATGAAGAAACTGTCTACTGGAATGAAGCTGCTGAAAAAACATATCACATAAAAAAAGAAGATATTATTGGTAAGAACATTAAAGAATTTTTTCATCAAGATGATTTAATGAATTTACAAGTGCTACAAACTCAACAAACAATAATTGATATGTATCATATTCCTAGACCGAATAAACATGTACTTATTAATGCCAAACCGATTTATAATGAAAATCACCAATTAATTGGGGCTATATCCATTGAAAAGGACATTACTACAACAATTAAATTAAATGAGCAGCTAACATCCACATCCAAAGAACTTCAACAATTGAAACAACAAATGAATCAAAGTAATTTAAATGATGCTTTCCAAAGCATTAAAGGGAATAATTCAACCATTCAGCAAATGATAGTAAATGCGAAAAAAGTAGCAAAAACAGATGCTTCCGTTCTCATTAATGGAGAAAGTGGCGTAGGGAAAGAGCTGTTTGCTCAAGCCATTCATAAAGAAAGTCTACGTCATAATCAACCATTTATCCCCATTAACTGTGGTGCGATTCCACACGCCTTATTTGAAAGTGAATTTTTTGGCTATGAAAGTGGGGCTTATACTGGAGCTTTAAAAAGCGGTAAACCTGGAAAAATAGAACTAGCGGATGGCGGTACTCTTTTCTTAGATGAAGTGGGCGAACTTCCTCTTGATATGCAGGTTAAATTACTACGTGTATTACAGGAAAAAGAACTTTATCGAATTGGCGGACAATCAGCAAAAAACGTTAATATCCGTATCATTGCCGCCACCAATCGTAATCTTGAACAAATGATCATTCAAGGATCTTTTCGAGCAGATTTATATTACCGCTTGAATGTTTTTTCTATAACCATTCCCCCATTGAGAGAACGAGTAGATGATATCCTATACTTAACTAACATCTTTTTAAAAGAGCTTTGTTTCACTTATCAAAAGCCTATTCCTAGCATCACTTTTGAAACAAAACAGGCTCTACAAGAATATTCATGGCCAGGAAACATTCGGGAGCTTCGAAATGTTATCGAACGTTTGGTCGTCCTTAATGAGCATAGTGAAATAACGCAAGTGGATCTCTCGCATGTAACACATTACACCCGTAAGAACACAGCAACAGTTTCATTTCAAATTTCCACTTTATCAGATGAAAAAAAACATTTAGAAAAGGAACGTATCGTGCAAATGCTAAAGGAGACATACGGAAACAAGAGTTTAACTGCCAAAAAGTTGGGGATGTCTCGTGCTAATTTATATAAAAAAATGAAAAAGTACGAAATCGACACAAATTCAAATAAATTTTTTTAAAAAGATGATTACTTTTTTGTAAGGCGGGTATAGATAAGTGACGAGGTAATAAAACATCTCGTCATAGCATTTACGGTGGTTGGTTGCTACTAAATGGAGATACATCAAGAAACATAGCTTATGATGATTTCTACCATCGGTATCAATTTACAAGGTTCTTTTCGATACCTTGTAAAGAATCACAGGTAATAAGCAAGGATGTCATTTATAAAGTTGATACATCACAATTTTTTAAAAGATAAAGAAATTAGAAGAACTACCATTTTATTTACGAAATGAATGAAATCGAATAGTGACTCGAAGATCTTTTGATTTTAATAATTGTGTAAGTGTTAACGAATAAAGGCATACCCTAACAAGATTATTTAATGCTTAACTAAAAACTCGCTCCTTTACAAAGCAAAATGTTGGTATAAGGATAGTATCTTGTTAGACTTCCATTTCAAAAAACGTAAGTAAATGAGGGGATTAGGAAGAAAGCTTAGATTCCATAGGGGTGTTTCATATAATTATTTTAAAAATGGAATGACTAGTTATTCTAACTAACTTCCATTTAAGTACAATATGATTAAATGAAATGGGATTGTACCACAGTTAAATAATAGTTTGTTTATAAAATGAAACGTATTATGTAATTCATGCAACCTACCACCATCTTATTTACTTTTTCACTCAAAAACCCTTACAATTATGTAAGGGTTTTGTCATGTTTATCGATAGCATTAACAGATACATTCCCATAAAATGATTGCATAGTATCCATGTTTTTAGGAATTGGCTAATTCACATACTTTGTTGCTTATAGACAAGTTATAAGCTGAGTTGAATACTGCTTCAGGCGGTTCGCTTTTCGCAGGAGTCTCGCTTCTTATGATCCAATCGACCTTAATTTGTACATCGTAACAGAAGTGAGGTATTACTTTTAACATTACTATGTATTTCAAATACGATTATCGGTAAAATAATGAAAAATAAACCAACTATAAGAGGTTAAATCGATGAAAAAACTAATCATGAAAGTCATCAAGCTGATCTTATTTATATGTATTCTTTGTCTCGTTATTGCCCTCGCGTTAGGTTATAACAAGTATAAAAGTGCAATAAATGAAATAAATTTAACAGATAAAGTGGATTCTATTAGAGACAGTACTCACTATAAATCATTAGACGAAATAAACCCCGTATTTCTTGAAGCAATTGTGGCAATTGAAGATCATCGTTTTTATGAGCATGGTCCTATTGATTTTATCTCTTTAGTACGTGCTACAATTGTCAATACGCTACAAAAAGATATCGTTCAAGGGGGTAGTACATTAACGCAACAAGTAGCTAAAAATCTCTACTTCAGTAACGATCAAAGCTACATACGAAAAGTAGCAGAAATGTTTGTAGCACGCGATTTAGAAAAGCATTATAGCAAGGATGAAGTATTAGAACTATATGTAAACATCATCTATTATGGAGATGGAAATTACGGAATTAAAGAAGCTAGTCAAAATTACTTTAATAAACAACCCATTGACCTTAGCTATGACGAAGCAACCTTATTAGCAGGCTTACCTCAATCTCCAAGCTCTTACGCCTTAAGCAAACATTATGATCGAGCGAAAGAAAGACAACAAGAAGTGATAAATGCATTAAAGAAATACAGTAAATCAGAATGAAATATAGGAACGCATATCATTTATTCTCGAAAAAGTGGCGATAAACACGCCACTTTTTTTGCTGTTCTCTAATCAATTTATCAACCTGCTTACTTGTGTATTTATCAAAAGATATTTATGATAAACCCTATAAAGTAAAATAACCATCAGATATTGATGGTAACTGAAATTATGTCCTTTTTAATTGTAATTGATTCAACTACAGTCAGAGCTGAGATTATTACATTACATTTATCGAAACAAGATTCAAAATGGAGGATTTATGTTAAAAGAATTCGGTTTTTCCCAATATGAAAGTAAAGTATACGAAGTGCTTGTCTCAAGTGAACAACCATTGGAGATTGCATTAATTTCCAAACATTCACATGTACCAAAAACAAAAATTTATGAAGTATTAGCAAAAATGATCGACAAAGGTATGATCATGGAGGCCATTTCAGAAAAGAAAAAAATGTACAGTGCTCTGCCCTTAGATCTAGCGGTCGAAAGATTAACTGCTCAATTCCAACAAAACATTGCAAAATTTAAAGAAAGTACATCTAAAAAAACATTTTCAGATGATCGAGTATGGAGCTTTAAAATGCAAGCATCCATCCAGGCTCAAAATAAAAAATTGATTAAAGATGCACAAACAGCGATAACGATATCTGCATGGAATGATGATTTCCTAGCGTATCTCCCTTTACTAGAAGAAAAAGAGAAGCAAGGTATTAAAGTGAAAGCACATGTTGTAGGGAAAATATCTTCTAATTTAGCTAATTTAAACTATTTCATTCCTACTGAAGAAGATATTTTCTTAGAACGCTTTCAACTAGTTATTGTGGATCATAAAGAAATGATTTTCGCTACTGTTGAAGATCAATCATGGCAGGCGATTCGAACATTATCTCAACCTTTTGTTAAGTTTTTTACTGAATTCTTCAATCATGATGTTGCTATTACAAAAATCATCGATAAATACTACGATACGTTAATGTCTGATCCTGAGATTAAAAGCATTGTCACAAAGTTACGATACTAAGTTTTTGACAAAAAACGTAAAAATAATCTTGCTAATCTCTCATTCTTCGGTTAATCTGTTATAGTCGGTTTTTTACCACAACAGTGGTAAAAAACGAAAGGAGCGGATTAATAAATGAATTTTAGAGTATATATATTAGCTATTTCCGTATTTGTAGTCGGAATGGTCGAATTAGTAGTTGGAGGAATTTTACCATTAATTTCTGAAGACTTACATGTGACAGTAAGTGCTGCAGGACAACTAATTACCATATTTGCCTTAGTATTAGCCATTGCTGGTCCTACCCTTTTGGCACTTACAGCTAAGATTGAAAGGAAACGATTGTATCTTTTATCATTACTTGTTTTCTTTATTGGAAATATCTTATCTTTCTTAAGTCCAAATTTTACAATGCTTATACTAGCTCGTATTTTTACAGCTACCAGTGCTGCATTATTGATTATTCTTTCTCTAACTATTGCAGCTAAAATTGTTAAACCAACATATCAAGCTAGAGCAATTGGTCTTATTTCTATGGGAATTAGCGCTTCGCTTGTATTAGGTGTACCAATTGGTGTACTTATTGGTGACAAATTTGGATGGCGTATTATCTTTTTACTAATCGCCATTTTAACACTCGTTTCAATGATTGTTATTTATCGTTTTATCGATGAATTGCCACCAGAAAACTCAATTCCATTAAGACAGCAATTCGCATCATTAAAGAGTGGAAAAATCATAAGTGCCCATTTGGTTACCGTATTAGTTTTAGCTGGGCATTATATTTTGTACGCGTACTTCACTCCCTTTTTGCAATCTACTCTCCAGTTAAGTGCAACATGGATTAGTATTGCTTATTTCGTTTTTGGTGTTGCAGCAGTATGTGGAGGAGGCGTCGGCGGATTTTTTGCAGATCGTATTGGAACAAAGAAAAGCATCCTTATTTTTGTTGGTACATTTGCCATTATTTTATTCCTATTGCCATTCTCTACTCACATTCCATTATTATTCCCTATTGCATTAATTATTTGGGGAATGCTAAGCTGGGCTCTATCCCCAGCCCAACAGAGTTACTTAATACAAACAGCACCAGAATCAGCAGGTATTCAGCAAAGTTTTAATAACTCGGCTCTTCAGCTAGGAATTGCATTAGGGTCCGGCATTGGTGGAATGACAATCGAGAAGTTCCCAGTATCATATAATGCTTGGTTCGGAGGTATTATCGTAGTTATTGCCTTTATTTGCGCTGTATATTCTATTACAAGACCTGCCTTGTCTGATGCTAAACAAGCACAAGCAAAAGTCAGCTAAACATACTTTTTTTAATACAATTCTAAGCGTAGAGTCTGTCTAAAAAGAGAATGAAAATCCCTTTTTAGACAGACTCTTTTTGATTTGATACGGCAGGCAAGTAATATGGATGATTCACGTTGTATTTAGAGATATATCTTATCCATTATATCTTTTTCTTTCTAAATAACTGTTTATGTAATCTTTAATGTCTATGAACAAGAAGTGAGTATACGTTAACTTAAATTCTCCTCGACTTTCCCTTGTCAGGAAATCAGCCTACTTGGTATATTGCTACTGTAATTCTCCCTTACCCCACTGTCTTCACTGCAGTATGCGCCTTCCGCTCCAAACATCCACTAATTTTATTCATCGAACAATTTAAATAACAACCATCTTTTCGTACATCCTTCTAAATTTTAGGCTGGTTTCTAAAAGATTGTTGTTTTTGGATTCATTTTTTGAAAATACTCTGTTGAAAAAGAAGTTGAATAGAGCGTAAGGTGCGAGACTCCTGCGGGAGCAGCGGGACAGGTGAGATCCCACAGGTGCTTGCACCGAGGAGGCTCACCGCCCGCCCCGCGGAAAGCGAGCAACCTGAAGCAGTTTAAAATCGACACTCACAGTTTGTTCATTAGCAACAAAGTTTACGAATACAGCCAAATTTAAAAAATAAAATGGTAAAAAAGGATTAATACTCATTATAGAGGGTATATAAAAGTAACGAGATAATAAACCATCTCGTTGAAAGAACCACGGTGGTTGGTTGCTTAAGAATTATGAAGAACAACTAATGAAATTTTCTACGGTTGTACTTCTTAGACTGAATTCTGTACAGCCTTGTTATTTCCGATTTTCAAATGCTATATCGCATGTTTCGAAAAAGCATATATGTTTAATTTTCTTATTTTACTAGACCTTATATGACATGCTATTAAACTTACAGTTGTTATATGAAGCCAAGTAATAGAAATAAACAACGTATATGGAATTGAAGAACAGTTCATCTTAGATTGGTTATTTCATTAAATATGAAAGCAGAAAATATCTACTTCATTTCCAAATGATCAAACACATAATAGTTCTAGAAAACACAGGGAAAAAACAATAGATATTTCCTTTCTAACACAAAAACAACCTTCAAATGAAAATGCGATTATTTGATTAAAACGGATATTCAACGTAGTGTAAAAAATTTACTTCGACTATCAAGCAGCCTACCACCTAAACTTAACATGTAAAATTTTTAAATTATATATCTGAATTTGAGGTCATCCATTGGATGACCTCAAATTTTATCTTATTTTTTATACTCATCTCAAAAGTTTGTCTTTAGCCATAATGATTGAATAGTATTTAAACAAAAGCTGAATACTTACACTATATTCACAATGGAAGGAGATTACTTATGAAAGAAACCATTTTTTTAAACGGTTGATATTATCACAATGGAAGATAATATGTATGCAGAAGCTCTCTTCATAAAGAACGGATTAATCTATAAAGTAGGAACAAAAGAAGATGTCTTTCTTTATAAAAGCGCTAATACTGAAATAATTGATTTAAACGGAAAAACGCTTATGCCTGCATTTGTTGACGCACATAGTCATATTACTGCATTTGCTAATACTCTAAGATTAGTACCATTGAATGAAGCTCAAAGTATACAAGATGTGATAAAGAGACTTCAAGCGTTTAAAAAAACAAAAAAATTGGTTTCTGGAGAATGGATTATAGGATTTGGCTATGATCAGAATAATTTCCTGGGAAAACATATTCTGACAAAAAATGATTTAGATCAAGTTTCTACTGTAAACCCTATAATAATCTCTCATGCTTCCGGGCACATGGGTGTTGTTAATTCCCTCGGACTACAAAAACTAAATATTAATAAGGAAACACCTAATCCTGATGGCGGACGAATTGGCAGAATCAAAGAAAGTGACGAACCTAATGGTTATTTAGAAGAAAATGCTTTCATCCACAATTCAAGCAAAATCCCTCAGCCCTCACAAGAAAAAATGTTACAGCTATTAGATGAAGCTCAAAATATTTATTTCAGTTATGGTATTACAACCGCTCAAGATGGCATGGTAAATAACAATGAAGATCAATTATTAAAAGCGATGTCCGATCAAAAACGATTAAGAATTGATGTTGTCGGTTATATTGATTTAAAAAACAGCAAAGATATCATTCAAGACCGTAAGGCGTATATCGGTCAATATGTTAATCATTATAAAATAGGCGGATATAAAATTTTTCTCGATGGTTCTCCACAAGGAAGAACAGCCTGGCTGTCTGAGCCTTATGAAAACGCGACAGATAACTATTGTGGTTACCCAGTTTATAAAGATTCAGAGGTTGAACAATTTATTGAAACCGCCTTAAATGAAGAAATGCAATTATTAGCACATTGTAATGGTGATGCTGCAGCAGAACAGCTCATTACATGTTTTGAAAAAAAATTAAAAGAGCATTCCTCAATAAAAGATATTCGCCCAGTGATGATTCATGCACAAACAGTTCGGTATGATCAACTCGACAAAATGAAAAAAATACACATGATTCCTTCTTTTTTTATCAACCATACCTATTATTGGGGAGATGTACATATACAAAATCTAGGTTTAGAAAGAGCTGAGCGTATTAGTCCAGTCCAAACTACGATAAAAAAAGGCATTACTTATACTTTACATCAAGACACACCTGTTGTTCCCCCAGATATGTTTCATTCCATCTGGTGTGCTGTCAATAGAATAACGAAAAAAGGCATTACTCTTGGAAAAAATGAAAAGATCTCTCCATTAGATGCCATTAAAGGTGTAACCCAAAATAGTGCTTATCAATATTTCGAAGAAAACGAAAAGGGATCTATTAAAGAAGGTAAACAAGCTAATTTCATTATTATTGATAGTAATCCTCTAACAATAGAACCAATGAAGATTAAGGATATACAAGTATTAGAAACAATAAAAAATGGTATTTCTGTTTATAAAAAATGGTAATTCTTTATAAAAGGCTATTTTAAAATATTTTGTTGCCTATGAACCAGTAGTGAATATGGGTTTACTTAAATTCCGCTTCAAGATGTTGCTTTTACTCGGGGCGGGTAGTGAACATACTCGGTATATAATGCCTTTGGGGTCTCACCTGTCTGCCAATCCCACAGGAGTTTCGCACCTTACGCTCCACTTAAACTCTTCATTCTCATATTATTCACTGAACATATAAAAAAACTTTTTAAAAACAACCTTATTAAAAAGGATTACATTTTTATAAAATGGGTATATATCAAATGACGAGGCAGTAATAAGATTCTCGTCAAAGAATTTGGTGGCTGGTTACTTTGATATAAATTGTGAAAAGCAAAAGATGAACGAACCTTTTATTTCAAGAAATGACTTTGTAGTGAGATTGTTCAATATGATGTATAACCATCATAAGAATAAATTAACACTAGGCTAAGAAATGAAATAAGATTTGAAAGTGAAGTGAGTCAAACTAATTTTTCACGATTTTAAAGTACGAGTACATGAATGAACACACAAGTATCCATCAACAAACCAAAACATGACTTTGTAGAACGAAAGAAAACATAAGAAAACTTGATTGTTATAATGAGTAGAACATTTACTACTAATGAGGTAAAGTAACCTACCACCATATAGGAATACACGAAAAAGAGTGCTAAACAAAGCCATTGTTTAACACTCTTTTTTCATTAGTATAAAGTTTATTATCTGTAATAAAAAATTCATATTATTATATTGAAAAAACATAAAAACTGGAGTAATATTTGTATGTTCAAATATTTGAATATACAAATATATAGGAGATGATTCACCATTGTTTGCCGATTGGTTTAACAATTATTCTGTAGAAAAATTCAAAAAAGATTTATTATCTGGAGTTATTGTCGGTGTCATTGCAATCCCTCTTGGTATGGCCTTTGCTATAGCTTCAGGCGTGAAACCAGAATACGGTATATACACAACTATTATTGCAGGTATACTCGTATCACTCTTCGGTGGTTCCCGTTTTCAAATATCAGGTCCGACCGGTGCCTTCATACCACTCCTATTTGGGATTGTCGCTACTTATGGTTATGATGGATTATTGATAGCAGGATTCATGGCTGGTATTATGCTTGTACTAATGGGTGTATTCAAATTAGGTGTTCTTATTAAGTATATACCTCGTCCCGTTACCATTGGTTTTACAGCTGGTATTGCAGTAACCATTTTCATCGGGCAAGTATCTAAATTCCTAGGTTTAGACGGCGTAGCTAGTAAAGAATATTTTCACGAGAATCTTCATGAAATAATAACTCATTTTTCGACGATAGATTTTTTTAGCATTATAACTGCACTTATATGTTTACTAACTATTATACTTACACCAAAATTCGCTCCTAAAATCCCAGCAGCTATTATCGGGATTATATTTTCAACCGTCATTGCAACGATCTTTTTCCCTGATAAAGTGGCAACTATAGGGTCAGCATATGGAACGATACCAAGTACATTACCTAAATTTTCATTTTTTGACGTCAATTTATCTCAAATTATTGAATTAATTCGCCCAGCATTCACTATAGCTATGCTATGTGCAATAGAATCGTTATTATCTGCTGTTGTCGCAGACGGTATGACAAACACAAGACATAACAGTAATAAAGAACTCATTGGACAAGGTATCGCCAATATGATTACTCCACTTTTTGGTGGTATACCCGCTACAGGGGCTATTGCTAGAACAGCAACGAATATTAAAACTGGAGCACAAACTCGTGTAGCGGGTGTAATCCATGGTATTGTTGTGCTTCTCACTTTAATTATTCTTGCTCCATACGCTTCCATGATTCCATTGGCAAGTTTAGCACCAGTTCTCATGGTAGTTGCATGGAATATGAGTGAACGTAAGGAATTCATCCACATTTTAAAAACAAAAACTGGAGATTCCATCGTCCTTATGTTAACTTTCGTTTTAACTGTTTTTGTAAACTTAACTGTAGCAGTTGAAGTCGGACTGTTACTAGCTGTTATTCTTTTTGCAAAACGAATGAGTGAGGTCTTTAAGGTTCACCACGTTTTGCCAGACATAAATAAAAAAGGTGGCAAAATAAGCCCTAATGCTGTAACCGACTCACACTATTGCCCACAAATTAGTATGTTTGATGTAGAAGGATCTCTTTTCTTTGGGGCAGCTGAAACATTCGTCTATTATGTATTAGACTCGATACATTTACATCCTAAGGTTGTTATTTTGAAAATGAATAAACTCATTCATTTAGATACGACAGGTGAAAACAACTTAAAAAGTATTATTTCACAGCTGAAAAAAAATGACTGCCAAGTTTTAATAGCTGGATTGCATGGTCAGCCATTAGAAATTGTTAAATTAACAGGACTTTATAACGAGATTGGTAAACAGCACTTCTTCCATGATACAAACAAAGCAATCCATTATGGAATTTCACTGATTTCCAATGAAACTTGTCATAATTGTAGACATTTCGCTTTTAAAGAATGTAAAAAACTTTCTTGTGTTACTATTAAATCAGAACAATCAGCAGGAAAAATAATGGAGGATCAAAATGAATACGGAGATGCAGCAATTTAAAGCCGATTTCTTTAAAGCCTTATCACATCCCCTACGCATTCGCATTCTAGAATTGCTATCAGAAGGAGAAAAAAATGTGAATGAGCTTCAAAATCTATTAGGTATTGAAGGTTCCTCAGTTTCTCAACAGCTAATGATTTTACGTGGAAAAAATATTGTCACAGGAAAAAAAGAAGGTAACAAGGTCGTTTACTCATTGAGAGATCCATTAATCATCGATCTTCTAAATGTTGCCAAGAAGATATTTAATAATCATCTAATCGATACAATTAACCTATTAGATTCTGTTAGAGAATCATAAGTATGCTTCTAATTTGAGAAAAGGCATGTGATCCGTAAAAAACTCTTACGGTCAGCATGCCTTTTTCTTATTTATATACAGAAGCTGGTACGTTAATTTGTGGAATCCCTGTTGCATATGGTGCAATATCATATAATTGGTATAGCAGTTTAATCCCATTATCTGTATAAACATATTGAGTATTATTATTTACAACAACATCGCTTAACTTTGTTACTGAATAACCAGCTTTATTCTTTAAGTTTTTATACACATAATTGCGAATATTTGAATATTTACTATTAGCTTTAACTACATTATTTAAAGAAATTAAATTTCCCGTTTTCAAGTTAAAGTTAAAAGTTTTAACAGTTGTAAATGGAAGTGAATCTCCTTCCATCTCATACGAATAAAATTCGATACTTAATATATTATTTTTGTTGTAGCTCACTTTATAGGTTGTGTTATATAAGTAGATAGGTTCATATCCATATTGATTAAGAATATGCTTTTGATTTTCTAAGCCCTTTTGTAATACTTTATTTGCAATCAATACTTCGTTTTTCATTGTGCTATTAATTTTGTCTTGAGCAGATTTTGTTTGTAGACCCGAGATCTGTGGATATTCCAATCCGCTTGTATAAACGCTTTTATTAACAGCCATTTTAGGAGTGGTTGAAGTAGTAAAACTTAAGTATTGCGTTGCTACATAAGCTTTTTTATTATTAAATATTATTTGTGACCAACCACCTGCCATTTTTGCTAAAACGTTAACTTGAGTGCCTTTCTTCAAAGAACCTACTATTTTTCCTGAAGGACTAGCAGCACTTCTAACATTCAATGGATTCGCTGTTACCGTAGCTTTCATGCTTGTCGACGGCTTAGTTGCCGGCTTAGAAAAACTCAAATACTGAGTTGCGACATAAGCTTTTTTATTTTTGAAAATGATTTGTGACCAACCATTTTTCGTATTCGTAACCACTTGTATTTTCGTACCTTTTGCTAATGATCCAACTACTTTTGAAGTGGTACTTGCTTCACTTCTAACATTTAATGGATTCGCTGTTACGGTCGCTGTCGATGTTGTTGCCGCATTCACTGACTGCTTCATATCCACACTCAAGAATACTAATGATAGAGCAAGGAAAGCTACAATACTTAATCGAAATGCCTTTTTCATTATTTTTCCTCCATAGTAATATTTTCTAGTAAACTATATTTCATTTTCGAAACGTTTACAATATCAATTCTGATAGAAAGAAAAAAATTGAACTATACTACTATATTAACAGTATGGCCTATATGGAACCTTAGTACTAAAAACAAACAGATGCGGAAAAATCCACATCTGTTTGAACCATTATTCATTTAGTTTAGAATGCTTACGGGAATAACTAAAGTAGATTACAAATCCAATAGCTAGCCAAATGATAAAACGAATCCATGTTCCTTGTGGTAATTGAAGCATTAAGAAACCACAAAACAATATTGCTAGAATTGGAATAACTGGGACCCATGGACACTTAAAAGCTCTCTTCAAATTAGGCTTTGTTTTTCTCATAACAATAACTGCAACAGAAATGAGAACAAAAGCAGAGAGCGTCCCGATATTTACTAACTCAGCAAGATTATCTAACGATATAAATCCTCCAAGAAAAGCCGCCAATATTCCAAATATCCATGTACCAACATATGGAGTTTGGTGTTTTTTATGTACTTTAGAAAAGGCTTTTGGAATCAAGCCATCACGAGACATAGAATACATAATTCTTGTTTGTCCATATAACAGAACAAGCATTACAGTTGTCATACCTAATACCGCACCAACAGAAATAATTCCTGCAATCCAATTTTGGTCAGCCATTTGTAGAACGAGTGCTACAGGACGATCGATAGCTTGTTCAAATTGTGGGAATGGTACAACTCCAGCCATTACCAAAGTAACTACTACATACAAAACTCCACAAATCGCTAAGGCACTAATTATTCCTCGTGGTATATCTTTACCTGGATTTTTTGTTTCTTCTGCAGCTGATGCAACGGCATCAAATCCCACAAAGGCAAAAAAGACTAGAGCAGCAGCCTGAAATACTCCCTCAAATCCAAATGGTAAAAAAGGCACCCAGTTTTCTGGTTTAACGTAGAACATAGATACAATTACAAACAAAAGTACGATAGACACTTTCAAAATAACCAATATGTTATTCACACGTTTTGACTCTTTTATCCCCATAGATAGTAAAAAAGTAATAGCTAGTACAATTAAAACAGCGGGTAAATTAAAATAAGTGGTTGTTCCTTCAATTGTTCCAGGAGCAGCTGTTAGCTCTATAGGCAACTGAAGACCAATTCCACTTAAAAACGATTGAAAATATCCAGACCAACCTACAGAAACAGCACTAACTGCTAATAAATACTCTAATATTAAATCCCATCCAATAATCCAGGCAAACAATTCACCAAGTGTAGCATAAGTATACGTATACACTGAACCTGATATCGGTACTGTTGAAGCAAATTCTGCATACGATAGTGCAGAGAATAAACAAGCCAACGCTGCGATGACAAATGAGATTGATAATCCTGGGCCAGCCATTAATGCCCCTTTGCCAGTTAATACAAAAATTCCTGTACCTATAACCGCTCCAATCCCTAAAAATGTTAAATCCCAACTTCCTAGCTCACGTTTTAATGAACTATTACTTGAAGCGGATTGTAACATGCTTTCAATAGATTTTGTTCTAAATAAACTCCCCTTCAAAATAAACTCCTCCTTGATGTACCTTCACCGATGAATGACTGGAATATTCTGAATAATCAAACATAAATTAAAGTTCAGATATCTATTTTAAAAAAATTTTATCAACTAGTCAATTATTTCTTTCTTTAAAGATTTTCTTATAACAAATCATTATAAACCAAAAGTTTAATTTTATCTCTTAACAAATAGAAACAACATGTTTTATTTTATCAATATAAAAACCGCTTTACATATTCATCTTTTAACTAGTAATGATTTTTAAGTACTCCTCACTCACCTTCATATATAATTGAGTGATATCTTTCGTACGACAAGTATCATTTTTTATTAACCTTGTTATAAGAGGATGAATCTTTTGTTTAAATTCTTTTGACATATTTTTCTGTAAATCCGCATCAAATTGATTTTTTGTTACAATATAATCAATACAAATGAGCATTGCCTTTAATTCTTCTTCTGTTAACTTCATTTACTCAACCTCAATTCTATTTAAATCCATTAAAAAGATACCTTAATTAATATTTATTAAAGTCAGCCTATGAAATATTACTAAAATGAAATTCTATATTGATCTTTTAAGAGAAATATAGCAAACAAAAA
>NZ_CABKRX010000103.1 GCF_902374955.1 Bacillus massilioanorexius | reverse complement strand
AATAGTTTCCAAATCATTAAGTTCATGCCAAGTTAAATTAGTATATTTATTATCTTCTCTCCAATCAGCTATATCTTCTTCTGTCCATTTTTGATCTGGTGCACTCCATTTTTTAGATAATTATTCATCAGCATTGCTAGGACCCTTTCTTACTTTCACTGTTAGATTCGACACCTATACAGTAGAGTGATTTGGGATGACGGCAAGACTTTTTTGCACGAAAAAAAGTGCTAGACTCTATACAAAAACATTATATAAGTCTGCACTTTTATTTTGCTATATACATCTCATCTATAATAGACAATCAAGAGCTTTAAGTACACATATTCTCTGTGTTTATTACTAGTAACCCTATCTAGTAATATGTCATTTCGTCTAAGTTCGAGTGTCTTATTTTATTGTGTCACGAGATGGGGGCAAACAGTAACTTATGATGGTACAACCATCATAAAGTCAATTCTTCAAGATAACTTTTCTTTTTTGTCCAGTTTTTTTAAATTAAATCGGATTATTTGGAAATTCATTAAGATACTTATCAATTAATGCTTTATTCTTTTCATCAGTTGGTATATCACCTAAATATTTATTTTTCCAGATCATCATCTGGTCACTAAAACTATATTCTGTGTCAAACCAATTTGTATAATCATAATGCAACTTAAATTTCCCACTACTCTCTAGAGACATTGTAAAAGAATACCAAAGTTCCTGCTCATTATCTTTAAAAATCTTTCTAAGCTCCTTGCTCAATTTTAATAAAACATCTTCTTTTCTCTCAAATTCATCTTCATCAATTTGATATTTGAAAGGAACTTCTAAACTATATTTATATTGCTTATTTTCAAGTGTATTATAAAAAAAGTAAGTTCCTCCCCCAGTTTCTGATATTTGAGCATAAAAATGAAATTTATTCCAATCTTCTGGAATCATTTCATTAACTGTTTCAGCTATCTCTCTATATAATTTATTCATTTCCTTTTCCATACTCAACCTCCTGCTCTATTTTCAATGGTTTTCTTAAATAATCCTTTGCCTTCAATTTCATAAACTACTTTATATGAATCTGGTCTTAGTGAAGTCCCAATGAAAATCGGCTTAATTTTTACAGATACTTTTTTTGGTGGAATTTCTTTCGTAGATGTAAATGCAGAAGAATTAATACTTGAAAAAGGAACAAGAAATCCAGCAATGCAAGTGGCAGTAGGTCGAGAAGATAGGTTGCTTGATGATGATGGTAGGCACTTGATAGGTACTCAGTTCAGCTTATCTGTGCGAAAGACATTATGTGGGATTGGTGATGTAATAGTTTTCCCTCGTAATTTGGCTACGGCACTACTCATTTTCGAAGTTGCTAAAGCACCGTTTGCCGTTACTAAATCCTATAGTTTAATTCTTGAGGAGTAACCTGACTATATTTATTACACAAGTATTTCTTTTCTATTAAAATTTTCGCCATAACTAGTAACCTTACTAGTATTCTAAATTATAATCTTATAATCTCTCAACATTAACTGTTTTAAATTGTCTTATCCTAAAGCACCCAAAAGCACCTGATGCCTAAATGACAATCAAATGCTTTAAGCCCAAATATTTTTATGTGACATTAAATTAACAAGTTTTATAGTAACAGTTAGTCATCTTTTACATATCACTTAATCGAGTTCGTTAGTTTCATTTTAATTTCATGTGTTTATATTCCTTCTACAATAAAAATCGTATCTCCACTAGGTATCCCTACAAAAAAGAAGCCTTAAATAATAAATAAGCATTCAAGGTTCTACTAAAACGTGTTCTAAATACAATTATTTTTCGTATTTATAAGCTAAGGCTTTTTTTACTACTTCCTGTGGTGATAAAAACTCTTCATTTCAAATAATTAAGTCACTAGGGGCTGGATAAGGTACATTATCTTTTAAAATTTCTATATATTGAAACTTTTATTTCCATACTTCTTTTGTACCCGATAACCTTTGTGATAAATCTCATACAAGCTATTTGCTGTCTTGTAGCCAACACTAATATGGTCGTTTTCTGTTCTTTTCATTGTAACAAATCTCGTACGTCTGTTTACTTCATTGAATTTTGATTCAAATATGAGAAAAATTGCTTATTTTGGAGTAAATCAAGGTCATGTTTTTTCACAATCCCACTCATTAAAACTTTTACAAATATTCATTCTACTTTTGTGCACAATCAAAGTGCTATATCTTGATAACCTACTTCTATAACTTCTTCATCTTCAAACTTAACTGCAAGTCCGTGCTCTGGCTCCCAAGTACATTCAAGTAATAACCCAACTTGTCTTATATCTTCATCAAAAACCATTGGAAAAAGTAATTGTTTTGGCTCAACAATTTTAGCAACCTCTTCCTTAGTGGATAAAATAGGTGCCATTTTATCAGCAAACTGATCGCCTAGTCTTTCTCTATATTCCATGTACACCTCGAGGTAATATTTCAAGATTGCATCCTCCGCCTGTCTTAGCAGATTATCTTTATCTCTAAAAAAACTATTATACGCATATACCTGTGCTTCTTCAAATTCTGCATCATCATCCCCATCTATAATCAATGTTACTATTCTTTCATATCCAAATAAGCTTAATTTTATTTCCCTTTTCCACCCATAATCATAACTTAATTCACCAAAAGTCTCATGTTCAATCTGTATCATCAATTTCACCTTCTACTTATTTTTTTCAGCTTTACCTACTTCTGATACTCCACCCAAGTGACTAAATTTACCATTAATTACTGTAGGAACAAGTTCCATAGATACTTTATCATTTAGTTCATCCTATGTATATTGATTCTGTTTTCTCCACTTTCTTACCTCTTTTGGTTTTACTCCCCATTCTTCTGCTAGTCGTTCATCTGCTTTTTTGAAGTTTACATTTCTATCAACAGACATTCCTTCAATCTCTACCTTACCTTTAGAAACGGGTGAAAAGTCTGGAACAGCATCAGAGTAATCAATGCCTTTTTTATCAACTTTACTTAATATTTCTTTTATTTCTTTATTATCGTGGATAAAAGTAGATTCACCACGTTGCCCAGTCCATTCTCCGTTATTCACTGGAGTTTGAGCAAGCCGCTCCTGATAGGTACTTTCAAACTTAATTGATTTTCTTTCATTAGAAACATTACCCTTATTCTCAACACCAACCCATTCCCCACTTACATGTTTAACGTCCTTCTTCTCCGTCCCTCCAACAATCCGAACAACTGTATCTCCGGCTCTCTTGAATGCATCTATTCCATCACGAACGGTGTACCATCCTGGTGCGCTTTTTCCTACTCCAGCTAAGGCATATTCTTCTCCTCGAATCGGGAAAAGCTTGATTTCCTTCATCGATTCTATTCGCTTTTTCAGCCAGGCTTGCGTTTGAGAGAGATTGGTCGTGATGGATGTTTTCAGCTTGGATTGTAAGGCTTTGACTAGTGGTAAAGGGTTGAGGACGTTTTTCGCTTGGTGTAAGACGTTTGTTGTTTTGTTAGAGAATGATTTCACGTCAACCGCTAGTTTTCAAATGTTTCCCCGAATTCTCCCCATTGATTATCGCCACAAGTTTATACGATTTCGTTGTTTATTGCCAATGCCTTATCATAAGGTGATTAAAACAAAATGTCTTGATGGTACAAACATCATGAGTTTTGAATTTCAAGTAAGCATTTTTAATCGTTCAGACATAAATACTTTATAAGAAAACAAAAACACTTGTTACCTAAAAGGAAATCAAGTGCTATTTCTATGCATAATAGGGATTCCTGCAACTTTAAACTGCAAACATCCTTTCTTAATTTGATAACTTTAATCCAAAAAAGTTAATAAAATAATAGAGTAATAGTTAATTTTGTATTTGTAATTCCCTTAAAACTTCTGTCCGCAAATCACTAGCAATATTCCCCTTCTTATTTTCATCCAATAAAGAAATTATTCTCCGAATATAACTATTTGAATTTTCTATACACCTTTCGAAACAATTCATAAAATGGTCTACTAATGTATCATCAACTAAAGCAATTGGTTCTGGATAATATTTGACACCTTCTCTTTCAAATGCTTTTCTACTAGTATAAGCAACTGCATCAATAACACAGTTCCAAACTATGACATCTGTTTCATTATCTGACATCTCTTGAATTATTGTTATACCATTTTCCTCATTGTCTAATAATTCATAAAGAATATCCCCTATATTTTCTTTACCTTTTAGCCACTCCCAACATTTATATATAACTTCCTGAGCTAAAATTTGATCTTCCTTTTGAGAAAATACCGACAAAACTTTTTCTGAAAGTCCAAGAAAAAATGCTACTTTACCATCTTCTGTTAAACTACTAAAGTTAATATTAGCCATAATTAACCTCCAACTAATCAATATACTTTCCATTGTTAATCATTAGATTTAGCCTACCAGTTACTTTAATGCTTTCATCAATTTCAGATGTTACTTCAATTTCTAAATTAGGATATTTTAAATTTAATTGCTTTAACACACCAGGCGGAACTTTATCGTTTGCTAATCCCTGATAACACTTTCTCCATACACCTGAAGGATTCGATTGATGTAGATTTAATGTTCCTGCTACATCTTCTGGTTTTATACCTGCCTTTATTACTGCTGAATTAAATTCTATAATACTAAAGAAAATGCTTTCTAAAGGTAGCATCATTCACAATAGCCTATCCATTATTAAGGCTTTTTAAATTAGAATCGCTAAAAAATTCAGGGTGCAATTTATATAATTCATTAAAATAATACTTATTATCTCTTAGCCATCCCTCTGAATTTGTACTTTGTTTACCTTTGCTTATCTACCCTATGTTGTAATTTCAAAATTTCACAACAAAGAAGCAACTCATATAGATCTTTTTAATCTACTTCTTTTTCTTCTAATACTAGTAACTCATATTTTTGGCATGTATATACTTACAAATCTTCTCATAATACGTACCAGTTCTTTTTGCTTGCTGAGTAAGCAATAATAAAAGACCTCTTTCTAATTCACTTTCTAGATAGCTTTGTCTAATGAAACCATTGGCTAATGGCTCCAACGTTTGGATAGCTACTTTCATCTGCTTTAATGTGTTGGTATAATTCCTTAAAAACGTCTGATAGCTAGCCAAAAAAGTCAGATGGTCATTCTGATAGTAGGAGAGAATGGCCTGTCCTCCCATCCCTGTAAAGGAATCGGATAAGTTCACAACACCTTTGACGGCCGATTCCACCCTCTTGATCTGCTCGGCTTGTGTAGATAACCTCTGAAGAATCTCATCGATTCCTGCGTGAAGCACATCAACATCTAGCAATTTCATCGCTCTAAACACCTACTTCGACAATCTTTTTATATCTATGAAGAAAGATGAAAATGGGTCATATTTATTAATTTTCACTGATAAAATCTATTCTTTCCATTCACTAAAAGTCGTAATATTCAGAAATAAAACAAAAGAAATTATCCACTTCCATATCTTTCCTTGTTCATTGTAATCTTTTATCCTAGTGTATAAAATAGGTTATTGTTATTAATTCCCATACAAAAATAGTACGTACACATTATTAAAGTCTTATAGTGTAGCACTTACATTCTCAATTCCTACATACTTAGACCTATTTTTCTCAATACCAAAATTGTCTTTCATAAGATTATTTTCTAGAAGATTGTCATTTTCCATTCACCTCGGTGAATGAAATAAACATATAAGGAAAGTTAAATACAGAGAAAGGTACGAGGTAACAAAGTTTACAAAAATAATCCTAAAGCAAACCAAAAAGGTCTAGTCGATACGACTAGACCTAGATATGATCATATATTATAATGATCCATTCTGTTTTAAATACCCTTGCTTCTTCCAATCATTAATTAACCAGCCAATTAATAAGAAAGAAACCACATATGTTAACCCAATCCACCAAAATCCGTATGAAAAGGAACCTGTTAATTCTTTAATAGTCCCAAGTATATTAGGTAAAAAGAATCCTCCTAAGCCCCCTGCCGCTCCAACAAAACCAGTAAAAATGCCGACTTCCTTTGGAAATCTTGTTGGAATAACTTGAAATAATGCTCCATTTGCTACACCAAAAACTAGCATTAACAAGATAAATAATGTTAGCGATACAACTGCTGATGATTGAACAAAGCCTATAGCAGCAAGAATAATAGCTGAAATACCAAATAGTCTAAGTAGGAGACCCATACCTCCAACTTTATCGGCTATATATCCTCCTATGGGTCTTACAAAGCTACCAGCAATAACTGCGATAGTTACATAATCTCCAGCTGTAACTTTACTAACTGCAAATTGATCGACAAAGTAAATAGATAGATAACTAGTTAGACCAACAAAGCCACCAAAAGTTAGGCTATAAAAGAAACTAAGTATCCATGTTTCTTTGATTTTGAAGATTGATAAATATTGAGCAATCGTCATCGGTTTAACTGAATTTGGACAATCCTTTGCAAATATCAAGAATACAACAAACACTATGCTTAGTGGAATGAGTGCAATACCAAAAACGGCGTGCCAACCGAATGCTTCAGCAATTCGAGGAGCAAATAAGGTTGCTAAAACGGTACCGCTATTTCCCGCACCTGCTATTCCCATAGCTAAGCCTTGATGCTCTGGTGGGTACCAACGACTTGCTAAAGGTAAGGCAACTGCAAAACTAGCACCTGCTATTCCTAGTAAAAAACCAAATGCATGCACTTCATTTAAAGAATCTCCGTAAAGCCAACCCCATAATAGAGGAATCATGGTTAAAAGCATACCTATGGAACCAATTCTTTTTCCTCCAAAACGATCGGCAAGAAACCCCATTGGAATTCGTAAAAGTGAACCCCCTAATATGGGTATACCAACCATCAATCCTTTCTGGGCATCTGTTAATCCAAAATCTTGAACGATAAAAGTTGATAATGAGCCGACAATAACCCAAATCATAAAGCTTACATCAAAATATAGAAATGAAGATAGCAACGTTGGTAAATGACCACTTTTTAGAAAGCTTTTATTATTGCTCATTGATATTTCCAACTCCTTCAAGTTGTACGATCAAATCATAGAATCTATTAACATTTAATTTCTGCATTTTTTCTAGAATAGTAGAACCAACAAATAACTAAACTTATTACATAATATCCAATCAATAGATATAATGATAAATTTACAGAACCAGTTGTAGAAATAGACCAACTAAAGATTTTAGGAATAAAGAAAGCCCCATATGCCGCAATAGCTGCTGTAAATCCAAGTACTGGTGCTGCTAGCTTCGCATCAAAAATGATTGGAATCATTCTAAAAGTAGACCCATTTGCAATACCTGTTGAGAAGAATAATACTAAAAACATAATTAAGAATCCTGTGAAATTATGAGCATTCAAGAAATAAATAACACCAAAAGTTGCCAAAATCATTAGAACGATATCCCAAAAAGTTACGATTGCTCCGCCTATTTTATCAGAAATCCATCCTCCAACTGGTCTTACTGCGGCACCTACTAAAGGTCCTAAAAAAGCTAATTGAATAGTGATTTCTGGAAATTCTTGTTTAATTAATAACGGGAAAGCTGCACCATAACCAATAAATGATCCGAAACACATTGTATATAACCATGTCATAATCCATGTATGTTTATGTTTAATAATGGCTGTTTGCTCTTTAATAGATTGTTTCGCATTTGGTAAATTGTCCATACCAAAAATCGCTGCGATCGTACATAATACGATAGGAATAACCCAGATAAAAGCAGCGTTTTGTAACCAAATCTCTGTTCCATCTGCTTTCAATTGAGAAGCACCTACAAAGCCTCCAAAAGCACCTGCTGTTATGATAATAGGTGTAATAAATTGCACAGCACTAACTCCGAGATTACCAATACCTGCATTTAGTCCATTCGCTGTTCCTTTTAATCTTTTCGGATAGAAGAAGCTTATATTTGCCATCGAAGATGAAAAGTTACCTCCTCCAATACCACATAAGGCAGCCAATATAGCCATTGTCATAAAGCTTGTATCTGGATTTTGAACAGCTAATCCAATACCGATTGCAGGAATAAGTAAAGCAGCCGTACTAATTACTGTCCAATTTTTCCCTCCCATAAGTCCTGGTAAAAAGGTAAAAAAGATTCTTAATGTGGCACCCGCTAGACCTGGAAGAGCAGCCAACGTAAATAATTCACTGGAACTAAAACTAAATCCCACTTCATTCAATTGTGCAGCAACCACTGACCATATTTGCCATACAGCAAATGCTAATAATAGTGAAGGTATTGAAATCCATAAGTTTCGATTGGCATGATGCTTTCCTTCTGAATCCCAAAAGGCTTTATCTTCTGGTTCCCATCTAGTAATTCTCATTTTTCTTCTTCCCTTCATGACTTTATAGTTAAGTATTGAATGACATGATTGATTCCCCTACTTAAACTATAAATCATTACAAGAAAAAGAATATTCGTAATATCCCTACTTTTACTAAAGGGAATTCTCTATATAAATCAAAAAATATACTATAGACCCTCGATTTGAATAACTATGTATATTCGTACTTACTTAAACACTAGAACTACTTTCATTTATTGAACATAAAAAGTCTCTGTTTATGGAGAAATCCATAAACAGAGACCATTTTTAGCACACTAATAGATATACTTTAATTCATAATGATCGCCCGTAATTTCATATAAAATGCTTAATATCAATTGATTATAACGATGCTCTAACCAATCACTGGCAAATTCATTTTGTACTTTAATCGTTATCATGTTTCCTTCCATTGAAATCGGCTCAGCTTGACCAAACCACATTTCAAAGCTAGGTTTACTTATTTTAGTTTGTAGTCCATATAAACATTCTTCCCATAATAATTCAAGTTTACTTCGAACTTCTTCTTCAGCTGTTTTCTTCAAATGCTCTACATAATTTTCTTCTACTAATGTATCAATTTTATGCTGAATAACCTTTATCTCTTTGTTAATCTCTGTCATTTGCTTCAGCGTTTCTTGATGGAGGTTGTTCATCTTTTCTGTCATAGCTTGAACTTGCTTAATTAATTCTTTATATTCATGTGTTTCTTCCTTTATTCCCATGATGTAACTACCACCCTCATTGGTTGTTCTGGATAAAATATAACTTCTAACAGTACTGATTTAGTTCATTCCAGACTGATCAAAAGTTGAACCTATCGAAGCTCCACTCTACCATTTATACTTCCGTATTTCTCGAATTCATAATGAAGCCTTCACACTAATTAGAACTAGATAAATTTCATCCAAAATCTACTCTACCATATATTTATTAATAAAATATTAAATTTTATCAATCTATTTAATATTTCTATAACAATCAGTCTGCTTTTATCTTTAGAATACTATTTAAATCTAGCTTGTATCTCTTTATACTATACGTTCTATTTCTCCACTCTTTTGTCGTTTCCACAATATCAAATACTTATAGGAACGCACAAAAAGAGGCTGTCTCAAAAGTGATGTTTCATCACCTTTGGGCGCCTCTATACTTCATATTAGAATTTTTTTAAATAAACTTGTTTATGAGTGTATTTATCTTACTAATGAAGGATGATGACCGTGCTTTGGCACGTGATTGGCTTGATTTAACCTCTTTTATTGAAAAGCGAGAGGTTACCTTTACTCCGGTGCTGCACCCCAAAAGTTAGAGTGAAAAAACTAACTTTTAAGGTGTTTTT
>NZ_CABKRX010000102.1 GCF_902374955.1 Bacillus massilioanorexius | reverse complement strand
GCCTCTTTTGTTTGTTATTTTACTTAGCACGCAACGTGTATTGTGTTCAGAAACACATATCAAAAACACTTAGGATTTAATTTCTCTTCTTCCTCTCAAAATACCCCTGCAATCGATACTCACAAATCTGCTTCGTGAAATCATAAACAATTCCTTCATCTTCTGCCCCAACATCAAAAGTAGGGCCGAACACACCTTTTTGAAACTGCAACATACCCTTAGAACTTCCACTCCACTTAGTCATTGGCATTTTTTCAATTAACCCTGCAACCTTGCTTTCGTTGTAATTCCACAGTTTTTTCGTTGTATTGTCACTAAAATCAATACGTTTACGATATTCTTTTTCTGTTAGATATTTATGAAAGAAGTAAGCCACTTCCTTAGCTGTAATAGGCTTCATCCAGTTACTAGGTCCTCTTTCGAGCATAGCTAATAGCAATATCATCTTATAACTTTTTGCCATTCCTGTTCTTTCTACTTCATAGAACCAGTCTTCATACCGTTGGAAGACTTCTCTTTCATGTTCATTTAATTGATCTGCCCACTGTAGGAAGGCAAAATACGATTTAAATTCTTGCTTGAATAATCGACTATCTTCAGAGCCATGCATATGCATTTCTAAATATGATGGTCTTCTTCCTAACTCCAACTTTACTTGCTCATAGCTCGCTTTAAGCATGTCTTTGCGTGGCATCTTTTTCTTCGCTAGTTCTTCGATTAATTGCTTCGCTTCTAGCTCAATCTCTACCAGACAACCTTCTGGTAATACTCGCTCTTGAGCTGTTTTTTTCTTCTCATCTCCAGGTAAGTAGAATAACGACTGTTTGATGTCAGCATTTCGATAATTGGCAATTAAATCAATAATGACACAATACGATTTTCCTTCTGCGATTCGCAAGCCACGACCAATTTGCTGCGTGAAGACAGTTAATGACTCTGTTGGACGAGCAAACAATAATGTATCTACAGTAGGAATGTCCACTCCCTCATTAAATAGATCGACTGTCATAATGCAATCAAGCTTACCTTCAGCTAATTGTTTAATGGCTTTTTCACGAGCAATAGATGATTTCGAGTGCAGACTGACTGCCTCTACACCTTGTTTATTAAAGTATTGAGATAAATAATCCGCCTGTACAATACTAGAACAAAAAACGATAGTTCTCGTTTGACGATATTTCATCCACGATTGAAATATATGCTCAGCAACTTCTTCCTTCAATTGTGCAACAGCAAGCTCAGCTGCATCATATTTTGTTCCTAACCAACGAATTTGCGAGTAGTTCGTTTCATCGTAGACTCCATAGTAATGGAAAGGAGCTAGCCACTGCTTTTGAATTGCTTCAATAAAGTCGATACGGTAAGCCACATTCCCATCACAAATGGCATAAATATCTCGGAAATCATTGCGATCTGGTGTTGCAGTAATCCCTAATAAAAATTGTGGTTGAAAGTACTGCAACGCTTTCTGATACGTATTTGTTGCTGCGTGATGAAATTCATCGACAATAATTAAATCAAAATCGTCTGGTGAGAATATTTGTAAATGACGCTTTCTACTTAAGGTTTGAATAGAAGCAAAGATAACTTCTGCATCAGGATTTTTTTGTTTTCCATTATAAATACCAGTTGATTTATCGGAAATAACCTTTTTAAAGGACGCTTCTGCTTGATACAGAATTTCCTCTAAATGAGCAATAAATAAAATACGTGAATAATGTTTGGCAAAAAAAGCGGCCAAATACGTTTTTCCTAAACCAGTGGCCATGACAATCATCGCTTTGTCATAACCTTCTTCTCTACTATTTTCTAATTCTGCTAGCGCATCGATTTGAGCAAATCGTGGAGCGATAACCGTATATGGCGCAGTAGGCTCAATTATTTGTTCTGTATACTCAGCACCATCTTCTCCTTTATCAACTGGTAGTGTCATTTCAATTTCTTCTCGTTCTGACCATACGCGGACTAAACTAGTATTCTTTTGATGGAATTGATCATACTCTTCCTTATATTGTTTAGCCGTTTCTTCATTTAAAGAGACAGTAGATTCATGATAAAAGACGTTAAAGAATTCAGTTACTACCCGTTCAAAGGCTGTTCCTTCTTCACCCTCTTGTACAGAAATATTCCACTCTACCCCTTTTGTCAAAGCCGATTTTGAAAGATTAGAAGAACCTACAATGAATGAACCATTCTCTTCACTCTCAAATATATAAGCCTTCGGATGAAAGGAAATTCCTCTACTTTTCCATAAGCGAACTTCAATCGACGGATGAATTGAAATCAAGTGCTCCAATGCTTCAGGTTGCGTAATATACAAATAATCACCTGTCACAACCTTGATATCCACACCTCGTACAGCTGCTTCTGTTAAGATAGGATCCAATAGCTTTACTCCTGAGTTCATAACAAAAGATGTTAATATGTAGCATGATTTAGCATGACTTATATTCTCTTTCAAACTCGCTACCAAATCATGCGTAATTAATTGAACCTTACTTGTCATCTTCAACCTCAATTAAATAAATCTTCTCTTGAAATCCACCACGCTTAGCTGCCTTCTCTTTACGAACCTGCTCTAGCTTCTCAGGAGTTGAACCATGACAATATGTTAATGTATGAATTATTTCAAGCAAGTCCGCTAATTCTTCTACAGCATCCTCATCATTTTCTGCTTCAAAATACTCATTCAACTCTTCCTTACTCTTAATCTTTAATTCTTTTACATATTCTTCTTCATCCAAAATTCTTGTTGTAAACTTCTTTCCTGTTTTTTCAATTATATTTGGAATTAAATCTCGAACTAATTTGTTATGTACTGGCATAACAACACTTCCTTTCTGTTATTGATAATTAATTTTTTACTTTTGAAGGTTGCTTATTTCAGTAAAATCCTCTAACAGGATTTGTACAAGAAAATCGAACTACATACTCCTTACCCGTTATTTTTTGAAGAGTTTTCTTAATCAGTAAAGTATACCTCTCTTCTAACTAGTCTCGTGCAAATTCGTTAGGAGTCGCTACGATAATTGTATCGAATTCTATTCTTAATACATTTGTATTTTTTAACCAATTTTCAAAGCTTGGCTTACTCACTATTTTCTTCAATTCTACTAATACTTCTGTCCAAATTTCTTGAATATTATCTAAAGGTTTTTCACTTTTTGCTTTCGAAGAACCTTCTTGCACTTCCTCTTTAATAGTGTCTACCTTATATTTTCTTGATTTTTCAAGAATTCCTGTAGCAATACTATATTTTTATTAAGAATTGTCTTCATTATATTCATCTCTTCTATCATATCTTGGACTTGTTCAACTGTTAAAGGTTCTTTATTCATAGGATTTAACTGCCTCCTTATTTGTAATAAACATGGTGTGTCTCAACTATATACAAACTTCTAGATCTCAGCTTCAATGATGTAAACCTAAATAATTATTAACCTTCATATACGTTATCAATTATAACAAGAACTAGAACTATACGTTGTTTTCTCAATTTTAAAAAGTACTCTTATAAATCAATATAGTCCGTATAGCCTAATATTATTTCTACTACTAAGCTCTACTTTTTCTTTTTTAATACATTAATTCCTTACCAGTGTAAATAGTTGATCCATTTGTCATTAGCCACCACCTTTTCAACTATGCTATATTGAAAATAAGAGGTGACATAAGTGATTACAAATGAAGAGATAAGAAGTTTATTGAAAAACAAAGAACTGCTTGAACTTTATATTCAACAAAAAGAAGTAAACACGTTAATTAAGCTACTCATTACAAATTTAGATCCGGCTTTACCAAACATACAAAATGTTAGTAGTGCATTTGAAAACAATCAGCCCTCATCACTGTCAGACCTTCTAAAAATCTTACTTCCATCCGAAGACATCCATTTTTATAACAAAAAAAATAAAGAAAACAGAATCCATAAATTTCGCAAGCTTCCTATAAAAGAATACGATGTGCATGAACTGTGGTCTCATATTCTATTAGATCTTAGTAAAATAGTGAAAAAACCTAGCTTTGAAACATGGTTATTATCTGCCAACGCAGAAGCAATTTCCAAAACCACTTTGACTGTATCTGCTCCCAATGAGTTTGCTAGAGATTGGCTAGAAAATAGATATAGAACACTCATAGTCTCTTCACTTCAAGAATTAACAGGTCAATCATTCACTATTTCTTTCATTGTTAAACAAAAAGAACTAACTTAATTAAGATTACAGCAAATATAAATAATCGTTAATTATTCATTAAAAAGCGATTGGGCCAATTAATCCAATTATCAAGCAGCAAGATTAATCATTAAATACATATATTTTTACACATATGATATAAGTATTAGCAAGTTAAAAGGAAGTACCTATAATTCAAAATTATTCTATACACATACACTTCAAGGACAGAAAGTCTGTTACAAAAGTTTTCTGTCCTTAAAGATACTTTTAATCTACTTAATTCTTCTTATTTTTATAAAACGGACTCAAGTTCATAAATAATCCCTTCATCTCTTCACTAGTCACCCCATTATTAAATAGATATTCTAGCAAATCTTCCTGCCGTGCTTGACCAAGGCTTAGTCGATAAAGAGATAAGATTTTGATCAGTCTTTCATATTTTGCACCATCTCGACTTAGTGGGTAGGATGGAACAATTCGTTCAATTTTATAAGGTTGATTACCAGGCAGACACCAGAATGGAATCAGCTCACATGAATCATCTGTTCTTTCTTGCTCATTCGCGACGGCGAACAATTCATTCCAAATGTCTTTTTCAAAATGAATCGTTTTATATTTTTCCGCTATGTTTTTTCGAATCGCTAGGCATTTGTAACGATTGATTCTTCCTTCTCTTTGCTCCAAATCAATAGGATTCGAAGGTAGATTCCAATGAACAATTTTCCGACAATAATGGTGAAAATCTAGACCCTCCTGTCCAATGGACGTGCTCGCTAATACAAATGGTCTAAAAGGCGAGTTAAAAGCAAGGCGAATATTGTCTTTTCGCTGAGTGCTTTTTTCATCTATTTTCACATCAACAAATCCGACAGCATAATTGGTTCTCATTTTCATATAGCTGTCTCTTGTTCCTTTTTTCCGTTTTTTTGCAGTACTGATTCGATTCTTAAATGTATTGAAATTGTCGACATTATAGCTAGCCGTATGGGTTCTTAGTGAGTTGGTCATTTTGTCGGTTAGTATCTCATTAGCGAACTCTTTGCCTTCTTCAGATACATCCAGTCCTTCAGAAAGCATGTGAGCGTACTCATCTAGCATCGCTTGCATATTGCCATCGACACAGTATTTCAATACATTTTGCCAATGCGCTCCTTCTTTTCCAGTCCCATATTCTAATTCAACGATAGCAATCGCTTCTTGTCCGTTGAAGCGGTCAATTATTGTTTTAGCAATCGCTACTGCTTGCATAGGTGCTCGCGGAACATTCACTCCCAGCATACGCAAGGCGCAAACCGCAGGTGAACCAAGCACCATATTCGTTAACACATCCACTAAATCACTTGGTTTTTTCCCTAATACCGGTCGCTCTTCACTTTCATATAATTCTCTTAAACGATCAAAATGCTTTCTTAATGCCCCTTGATCATCTGATTCATCTGTTTTTCCTGCCATCATTTGTGGTTCTTCAAACCAGTTTTGAATCACTTCTTCCTTTAAATCTAATAATAGTGGTGCCATGTAATACCAGCGCTGATCCTCTCTTCCATCCTCATCCTTGGTTATATATGAAATTTGATGTAATAATTGGTTTATTTTCTCTTTGATTTGATGCTTCCATTCCGCTAATGAACGCTTTTCATTAAGTGCTATAATTGGATTAAAAAGTTTGGCCAACGTTACAGACGGATACAATAAGCAAAGAAAATTCATATTGGCCGGAAGCTGATCTCTCATTGTAAAGGTTAAACGTGGTGCTGGAAATCTTCTCTGTGCAAAATATGTTCGATTATCAACTTGTTTATTTTTGATTTTCTTCTTCGTTTTCGACGTTACCGAAATTAATTGCCCTACCGTTCGCTTTTCCGCTTCATATGAAACCAAAGTGGCAATCGAACGAGGTACCATTTCCCAAGCGGAGAACACTAACACCTTTGAAAAATGCTCGTGATTCTTAAAGGAACCACCAAACTCATAATACGGTAGAGACGGTGGAATCCACATAAGCTTTTCTGCTCCCTTTGGAAGTGCATTTTCCTGTAAATTTTTCATGCGGGCATTCGTAATCGGTAAATCACCGTATTTATTAATGGTCGCTCGATTTACCCATAACTTCGCATTTTTTGCTTTACTAATTTCATTTGGATGCTTGATGAAATAGTTCGTGATTTTTTCCTTCAATTTATAATGCTCCATATACGACATCGTGTATGGTGCTGATTTGATGTATTCCACTGGTAGATTTTCTGGTAAGCCGATGTTTTTCAATAAATGATTCATTTCTACATATGACAAAACATCGTCCTCAGAAATTTCTAGCTTTCCATTGTGATTACTCACATCAATTAAATCGGCTGATCCTTCAATGACTGATCTTTCTGTTCGGACAATGCCTTTATACAGCATGTCCTCGGCAGCTGTTTTCTTAGCGGTAATCATTGCAAAATGATCCCTTGTCATCTCTCCTAATGAAATCGAATAATCCTGCCAAATCGCCGTGAACTTTTCCTGCTGTTCAGGATGATTTTCAAACAAAAACTGTGTGACCTGCATAAATTCTTTGTAGTGACTATCCTCTTGCTGCTCATTCATTTCTTCTAGTGTTGAATACAGCTTATATGGAGTAGCTGACAACAGTAAAATTTTCACTTTTTCATTATTCTCTTGCTCTATATTGAAAAATTTCTTTGCTAATAAAGCTGTTTCGCTATCACTATCCGAGTGAATCAATTCTGGAAATCGTTGAAACTCATCCATAATCACTAAATCAGGCTGTATTAAATCCACACTAATTTCAGCCATCATTTTTCGAAGTCGATGAATCACTTTATTTCTTTCTCGAGTATTATTCTCACCCTTTTTTATGTGATTGCATGCTAAAATGATTTCTTGAAGCATAGATTCATATTGTTGAAAATACAAATCTATTTTTTCAATCATTGTTAGAAGATAGTTCCCTTCATTACTTGCATCACACTCAGCTACCTTTCGTTCATACTCTGGTGCCCAATATCCCCACCCTATGAACGCTTCATTGATGAGTAATGTCTCTAATTCAGTAAGATGTCTTTGAAATGCAGGATGTTTCTTTAACACAGCAAATATAAGAGCTCGCTCATTTACATTTCCAGAACCACTAGTCAAATTAAAAGAAGTAGAAGGTGTTAAAGGAATCAATTGAATATAATTGTTCTTAAGCTTCGTATCATGTATGCTTTCAAATATTTTCAAATGCTGCATCGATAGTCGAGTATCAGAAGAATTTTCTACCGTTACATTTGGATCAATTTTCAATTTATTAAGGTTTTGCCCAGCAATACTTTGATTCGAGCAAACATAGACCACCTTAAATAAATCATCGTCCAGTACCTCGCGATGATATCGTGCCATTTTCGCTATCACACCACGGCCAATTAATGTTTTCCCAAGACCTACCTCATCTGCAACTAACACACGTGAATAGTCATGAATAAACAAATCGGATACTCGATCAACTGTGGCCCGTTGAAAGTCTTTTAATCCTGCTAAAATGTTATCCTCAATTCTTTGTATATCCATTATCTTTTCACCTTCTTCGCTACTGCTAGAAACGTTGTATATACCGATTCAAAATCTTCTGGAATAATTTCTTTATCCCGAATCATTTCGATGATTTGATGGATATCCTCTAGCTTGTGTGGTGCTTCTGCTGTTGCCTTTAACATATTCTCATATATAACAGGCTGACTTGTTTCACTAGCATGTGTAAGGACTCCCAATGAATGACGTTTTAACTCCATTTGTTCCATTGCTGACAATAAATAATCATCCGCTAATAAGAAAGAGACATATTGAAGAAAGGTTTGCTTATCTTGAATAATAAGCTGATAGACCTCAGAATCTCTTTCTTCAGGAATTCCTTCTGTAACAATTTTGATTACTCTTTCAAGCGATTGACCATCCTTACTCACTTTTACTGAATAAAATTCACCTAATTCAATTAAACTTAAGTTATCAAAAACTGTGATTTTTTCTAGTGCTTGTTCTCGCTTACTTAATAATGGTGATATCGTTAGCTTTACATCCAAAGGTATTTCAGCTAGATGAACTTCGACACGATAGATATCATCTTTTTGTTTGACCTCTGCACTAGGCTTTGTGCGACAGATTTGTTTAATCGCTTTTTGTAACTGGTTTGATAGCTCATCGTCTACTTGTTCAAAATTCGGTCGTTCACTTACCAATTCAAATGGACTTTCTGCTTCATCCTCACCGAATAAATCATCCAAAAGCTGTGTAATTTTAAACCCGTATTTTTGATATTGAAGCTTCAACAAAAACTCGACATTTCCATTAAAGGCATTGTGGGAGCAGTTGGCTGAACCTATATAAATATGATGCTGACTATACTTTGTTCGCAAATACATTTTAGCGTGAATATCCTGTAGCTTAGCGACACTTTGTTGTTCATTGTTCTCACTTAAGCTACTCTCACCCTCAACCACAAAATCCTTTAGTACATAGATAGTAAAACCGTCAAATATCTCATCACACAACTTAGCTAACTCCGCTCTTCTCGTTATTAATATTTTCGTAGCATTTGTTAACGAAAGAGAATGGAGCTCCTTCAAAGTACCTTCACTTAAAAAAGGAGAAAAAATCAGCAGATGATGATACGTCTGAAAAATTTCTGTTTCTTCTTTTCCATATCCTTCAATGCCAATAGGGTGAAAATCAAAGGACGGGATGTTTTTATCAAGCGGATTAAAATGAACATAATCTAATTCTTCAATCAGCTTTTTCATCTTTTTCGTTTTTCGATCCCGTTTCGCAAATGGAATGAGAAAGGAAAGAAAATCAGCTAATGGTCTATTCTTTAAGGTTTTACGTTTATTTTTCTTGCCTTCTAAGCAAACAACCATATCCCAGCTTCGATCAAAGGTTAAGTTTCGACTTAAAACAATTAAGCGAAAAAGCGATTCTCCCTCGTTATTCAAATATTTAATGACCCATAGCTTTGGATGAAAGGATTTTTCATTTTGTAACGCCACTTCAAAGACATTGTTTTCAAGTAGCGAAAAGATAGAATTACTTTTTTGCGGTACTTTAATTTGACCGGCCTCACAAAAAACCGCGAACTTATCCGTACTTTTCCGCAGACCTTCTAACATAAATAAAGGATTCGATGTAAAGGTTTCATCCATTTCCTCTGATAAGCTTAGAGATAAAGGAATCCCAATCAACGCCTCTAGATCTAAGGAATACGTTGTCCCCATTGCAAAGTCTAACTCATAGCCTTCGGCTGGAATGAGCAAATCACTATAGTTCAGTCTATTCTCAGCTGGTTTTAACATCATGCCTTCTCCAATCCATTGTAAATATCTGCAATAATTCTCTTCGCGTCATGAAATCTATACTGCAAACGAGTATGTCCACCGTACCAGTCGCCATCCTTATAGGCATACACCTTATAGTTTCGTAGCTTTGCTCGTTCTTTTCCTTTAATACTCATTTCTCGCTTTATAATAACCTGATCGATAGCCTCTTCATTATTCGTTAGAACAACTTCTTTCCATTCTTTAATAAAATGACGAAGCTTGATATTCGTAATGTCTAATCGAGAAAATATGCTTTCATAATCAAAAGTAGCAAGTTCCTTTTGTACATATGAACTATTGATCCATTGCTGCCACTTTTTATTTGCTTCTTCATTTTTCCCATCGGATAAAATAACGTTATATCGAATAATCGCTCCAAAGATAAACTCACTGAAATCTGTCGCCATCTTAAAATCAGCTTTTATATGGTCAGGCAAATCATTCAGATGAATCGACTCGAAATAGCTAGCGTCAAAAATGGACTCTCCATCCTTTTGCAAAATATGAGCAAATAACGAGTCTTTGGTTGCTTGTGCCTTTAGAATGCGATCCTTTAAAAACTTTGCCTCTTCTGCTGTTAACTCCATCGAAATATCTTCCTTCCAATCCTCATCAGGAAGAAGGCTTCTCCAAAACGTACTAGAGATTTCTCCAGAAAGAGCATCTGAATCATCCTCTTGCATTCCTTCCTTTTCAAATCCACTTGATTTCAACATATCTTTATGGTTCTTTATCTTACAAAATTCTTTTGCATAGCCATCTAATGATAAAAGTGGATATTTGAATATTTCAAACGTCCGCAAGCCACTCCAATAAATACTGGAAGGCTTTCGTTTTAACCCTTTTCCCGCACGTGCACCAATCACACCTTCTGTTCCCTTTTCCTTTAAAACTGGAATTAACGCTATTTCTTCGCTATATAATTTTTTAAGAAATTTCTTCGAATCTCGTATATTACCTCTTTCTAGTTCCATTAGAATATACGGTACAATAAAGAAATACTTCGCTCTTGTCTGGATCGTAGAAGTCCCTGGAAAAAATACATCCGCAAATCCATCCCTAATTAATCCAATTCCTAGTTCATCAATTGCCTCTGGTGTCGCTAAAGCTTGAAGGACTGACATCACTTTATTTCGATGTTCATTCGAATAATCAATCCAACCTAGTTGTATTTTTTGTAACATCTTCTATCTCTCCATTTTTCCTTGATTGTTTAAGTTTATAGGACAAAATTCATAAATCTATTATATCAACATTTTTTTATCAACTAGCGATAAATCCGATGAGCATTACTTCGTTTATTAACATATAGAATACGTTATATAACCTTTACATGCGAAAGAAAGTCTTCCATCAAAAGAAGGAAGACTTTCTGTTTAGTATCTTTACAAAATAAGATTTAATATTTGATAATGACTTCAATCTTGGTAAATCTAAAGCCTATCAATCGGCTTTCAAATCGAAAACTCCTCCCGATACCACTTCCAGAGTTCTTCTGTCGTTGTAAATTGTTGAGCTAATTCATGACGATTAACTGCTGAAATAAAAGGATCATTTTTAAATGTATCTAAATCAACTTCTTCTAAAATCCATTCACCATTTCGATCATCTTGAAATGTAAAACCATGGTCAAAGATCTCTTTTAGTTCTCCAGGAAACATATGCCCTCGATTTGTATCGTAAAAACACAGTTCTTTTCTGCCAGGAGAATCATAACTGTCCCGAATGATGACATGTAAACATAACTGTCCACCCTTATTTTCATTAGATATAATTGGATTTTTTCTTATGACATAAAGTGCTTGGCCATTTGGCTGCTTTGTTATTTCATTCACTCCAATATTCCTATTTACCCACACACGTAAAAGGCTAATAGCTTTTGAATATCAGCAATGCTATTTCCTTTTTTAAAAGTCTTTTCAATCGGTGTGGTAGAGCTTGAAATCCAAATTTTCAGTTCAGCATCTAAATCAAATGTACCCGCCGTTTCCGTACTAAAGTGAGAAATGCTTTTGTATGGAATCGAATGATATTCTACCTTCTTCCCTGTGATTCCTTGTTTATCAACTAAAATTAATCGATTCCCTGTAAATACGATTAAATCCCTAATTAACTTATATGCTTGCTTTACTTCTTCTCCTGGAAATAAAACATCCTTTAGTTCGTCTGCCACTGCTTCAACATTAACTGAAGACGAATTTCCTAATAAACCATCCATAATACCCATTTCAGGCACCTCCATAAGATTCTTTATTTTTTCGAGTTATCTTTTAAATTTCTTTTTTCAAAATAGCTGTTCCCCATTGAAAATGCACATTTATCATCTAGCTTCACAATGGAATGGATAAAGCAAAATACATGCTCAACACATCATTCTATGAAGGATAAACATTTCTTTATTCCCTTTTTCTATTCACTATATTAGCAAAGAACGTGGCAATATACATGTCACATTAAAAAAGTTTCAAAGTAATAAAATTGCGACTATTTTATAAAGCATACAGAATATTTCATCAACTAAGACTAGAATTCTATCAACAGACTAATGTATAGTAATATCACAAAATCATAAAAGACTGTTTCCTAAAAGATTGTTGTATAAGATTAGTTGAATCATACATCATGAAAGGGAAATGGAGTTGAGAGGAAAGTGCGAGACTCCTGTGAGATCAACGAGACAGATTAGCCCCCACAAGAGAGCGTTAAGGTTCATCATCCGCTTTGTGGAAAGCGAGCATCCTGAAGCAGATTTTTAACTTTTACTCCATTCCTGTTCATAAGCAACAATATTTTCCAAAACGGTCTAATCCAAATATAGGAGGAGTTACTATTGAAATATGAAAGCCAAATTCTTACGTATTTTGACTATTTTCATGCCCATCCTGAAGTAAGCTGGAAGGAGTATAAAACGACTAATAAAATTGCTGAAATACTAGATGACCTAGGGGTAACTTATCGGCGTTTTTCTGATGTAACGGGACTTATTGCCGAGATTGGTGAAGACGATGAAGTAGTAGCCGTACGTGCTGATCTAGATGCTCTTTGGCAGGAAGTGGATGGCGTCTGGAAAGCGAATCATTCCTGTGGACATGATGCTCACATTTCCATCGTTCTTGGAGCACTTTTATACATAAAAGATCAAAAACCTCGTAAAAGGATTCGTTTTATTTTTCAACCAGCTGAGGAAAAAGGCAACGGCTCGATTGCTATGATTCAACATGGGGCCTTAGATGAGGTTCAGTATTTATTTGGAGTTCATCTTCGCCCTATTGAAGAGCTACCTTTTGGAAAAGTGGCCCCTTCTATACAGCATGGAGCAGCTGTTTTTTTAGAAGGAAAAATCAAAGGTACGGATGCACATGGTGCAAGGCCTCATCAAGGTCAAAATGCTATTGATGTACTTGTTGCTCTTCATCAATTCGTGAAAAGTATTTACGTCTCGCCTTTTGAGCCACATTCAGTCAAATTCACAAAAATGATGGCTGGTGGAGAAAGTGTCAATATAATACCCGGAACAGCTGAGTTCTCCCTTGATGTACGCGCACAAAATAATGATGTTTTACAAGCTTTACAAAAACAAATTGAAAAAGGAATAGACGGTTTAAAAACTTTTTATGGAAGAGAAATCGAATATAACTGGTTAGACTTTACACCTGGTGCGGTTATTTCAAACGAGGCAGAAGCCATTGCTGAAGCGGCGATTAAAGAAGTAATGGGTGAAGAAGCTGCTGCGCCTTCTGTGATTTCTAGTGGCAGTGACGATTTTCATTTTTATACGATTAAGCATCCTACCGTAAAAGCGACAATGATTGGATTAGGTGCAGATCTTTCACCAGGCTTACACCACCCTCATATGAGCTTTAATAGAGCTGCTCTTGATTATGGCGCTCGTATTTTAGCCGCAACATTGATGCGGGCTTAGATCACCATTTTGGATATAAAAGGATGTTAAGGAATTTTATATAATAAATTGACTAAATTTACAGAAAAGTATATTATTACATTTAACGACTATTTAAAGACGTTTTTAAATAGTCGTGTCATTTTTAACAGGCTGTTTTCGATAAGATGGTTGTTTTACATGCGTTCGGTATATAAAGCCAGTTGATTAAGACATTGGCTGATTGAAACGTTGCTGCGATATTTCAGAAGCTGGTTTTCATTTATACTCACTACTTGGTATAGACAACGAAGATCACGAGCACAGCCAATAAAAAGAACAAAGGGATTTGGGGGAAAACATATGAAAAAAGAAATCAAGTTTAGTGTAGCCATCATACCATTAGTGGTTATGATTATTGTGATGGCTATAGCCGTTGTTAAACTAGAGCAAGGTCCTCACATACCATTAATCATCGGGACAATCACAGCTGCTCTTGTCGCATGGCGCTCTGGCTATACTTGGAACGAAATTGAACAATCAATGTATCACGGTATTCGTCTTGCTCTACCAGCTGTTGTCATTATTATGCTCGTTGGCTTAACAATCGGTGCATGGATCGGTGGAGGTATTGTGGCAACCATGATTTATTATGGTTTACAAATTATTACACCTTCCTTCTTTCTCGTTTCCATTACCATTATTTGTGCTGTTGTTTCTTTAGCTATCGGAAGTTCTTGGTCAACGATGGGAACAATCGGTGTTGCAGGAATGGGCATTGGTTTAAGCATGGGTATTCCTGCTCCAATGATAGCTGGAGCTATTATTTCCGGCTCATATTTCGGCGACAAAATGTCACCTCTTTCAGATACAACAAACTTAGCCTCAGGCTTAACTGATACGGATTTATTCGTTCATATTCGTCACATGCTGTATACAACTATTCCAGCACTAATCATTACCTTAATTGCTTATACGTTTATCGGTAAAAAATTCGGTGATAATCATTTAGATTCTGCCAACATCGATCAGACGATCCAAGCCTTACAAGACAACTTTGTTATTTCTCCATTTCTATTACTCATTCCATTACTTGTTATTATTCTTGTAGCACGAAAAGTACCAGCCATTCCTGGACTCATCATCGGAATCATTCTTGGTTTCTTTGCACAGATTTTTATTCAAGGAGGTTCTTTCGCAGAAGCATTTACAGCGCTTCAAAGCGGCTATGTGATTGACTCCGGAAATAAAATGGTGGACGACCTCTTTAACCGAGGTGGATTAGATTCCATGATGTATACGGTTTCCATGACGATTGTCGCTATGACATTTGGTGGTATTCTTGAAAATGCCGGCATGCTTGATGCCATTGTGAAACAAATTTTGAAGCTAGCTAAATCAGCTAAATCTTTAGTTGTTTCTACCATTTTATCTTGTTTTACAACAAATGCTACCTGCTCAGAGCAATATATCTCTATCGTTATTCCTGCACGAATGTATGCCAAAGCCTATAAAGATAAAGGATTACATTCCAAAAATTTATCACGAGCACTAGAAGACGGTGGTACATTAACCTCGGTATTCATTCCATGGAATACATGTGGTGTTTTCATCTTTGGTACACTTGGCGTCAGCGTTTTTGAATATGCACCTTATGCCATATTGAACTATGCTGTACCAATTCTTTCTATCATTTTCGCACTAACTGGCTATACGATTACAAAGCTTACAAAAGAAGAATTAGCTACCTTGCAAAATGACGAGAAAGCCATCAATGTAACGAATTAACCATAATACTTTTTAATGAAAAAGATGCTATAGGACTTACTCAAAAAGTCATTTTCATTATTTCATAATGCTCAAAGGAAATAGCTTTCTTTTTTCTACACGATTATTGTTTTCATTAAGAAGGAAAAATAATACTTATTAATTAAGGAAGTGGATTGGAGCGGAAGATGCGAAAATCCTGCGGGAGCAGCGGGACAGGCGAGATCCCAGGTGCTTACGCTGAGGAGGCTTACCGCCGGCCCCGCGGAAAGCGAGCAACCTATAGCGTATTTTAATCGATACTTACGTTTTGTTCATTTGCAACAAAGTTTGTGAAAACAGACTATGTAAGAAGAGATCATAAAGCGAAACACATTATAAAAGCGTAATACATCAGCTTTTATTAAGAAGAAAGAATACACATAAATACTACAGTATGAATCGTAAAGGCGTCTAACAAGGGATTAAAAATCCCTTGTTAGACAACCTTAAGCCTCTTCTTGATTTAAATAATGAATCGGTATTATTGATAAATTTGAGGTATACTCAACTCGTAAATTGCACGAGGGCGTCCTTGATGATAGGTCATTTCTTCACCAACGATTTTTACGTAACCGTGATCTAGTAGCTTTTTAATAGTGCGTTCAGCCGTACGTTTCGTAACTTGTAGATAGTCTGAAAGATCTCCAGCTGTAAAAGTAGTTGACGATCTAGATTTACTAAATTGCATAACTTTTGAAAGATTGGATGGGCTAAGCTTGGTTTTTTTAGCTATTTCAAGCAAGCTTGGATCATCAATAACTAATCGGTTATGCTTCTGTTCATTTGGATACGGACCTAGTAGATTTTTCTCTTCAGTTAAAACATATATACAACTTGTTTCGCTATCCCTTTCAGCAAAACGAAGAGCGATTAATGCATTTTGATTGGCATCCTTAATGGTTAATCCATAACCGAAGCCAATGGAAATACCCTTTTTATATTGAGACACTATATGAGAGAAATCATTTTGTTCTAATAGTAATTCTGTTTCACCACGGCTGCTGTATAGAATATATGAATGCTCATCAAGCTGTTGAATACTACCATTCAATCCGCGTAACATCTCATCAAGATATGAACCTTGTAAATCTATCGATTCATGCGTAGAGATGTATGCAACAGCCACTTGTGCAGCTTTACTTTTTAGGTAATTGGCTTGATTCATAGCTGCTTGAAGGCTATTCATGATATTTTTAGGTGGATCTGTCATTTTCATAACGGGGATATGTAGTTGTTGTAATTGATTGAAAATAGCATGAATACTTGTTAACACGAAGTCAATTTTCTTTTGCTCCCATAATAATTGATGGAAGTGAATAATTCGATCAATATCGAAATCAGCTTGATCTAGTCTATTTTTATAATCAATCATATACATAGATGTTGGATCGACACCTAACATTGTCAAAACTTTCTCCATAATGTTAGAATTAAACAAATCAATCGATACACGCTGTAAGGATGCTTTTTTATGATACAAAATCGAAAGTAAAGAAGTGGCGATTGTCATTTCATCTTGTTCTAAATAAAAGGTAGGAATTTGGAGCTGTTCTCGTTCCGCTTTTGCGAAATAATAAGGTAAAGCCCCTGAGAAATAGACAACATCACAAGGCTTAAGCTGTTGTACCAGTTGGGCTGCTTCTTTCGGCTCCTTATATACATAAGGAATAATTTCAATCGAACTCATTTGATTAGCTACAACGTAGAGTTGCTCCATAAATTCAGTTGAGCCAATAACAGCCATTTTTATATTCATAATCCGATCTCCTATTGCTATGTTATTTTTAAACAAAAAATTTTCTTTGTTTTACGTCTATATAACGACAATTATAGAGAATAGAAAAAATATTGTAAATGAAAAGAGTGAATAGAATGAAAATTACAGCCATACATCTCTTTAAGATTCATCTCCCGCTACATGTTCCTTTTGTGATCAGTTATCATACCTATGACTATATGCCTTCTGTCATTGTTAAAATGGAAACAGATCAAGGCATTATCGGTTACGGAGAAGCAGTAGCTGATGAACATGTAACAGGCGAAACCTGTGAAGGTGTTTACGAAATTTTGAAACACACATTGGCACCTGCCGTCATCGGGAAAAACCCTATGGAAATCGAGAAACTACATGACATAATGAACCATACCATTTATGGGTCTCCATCAGCCAAAGCCGCTATTGATATTGCCTGCCATGATATTATCGGTAAAAAGGTCAATCAGCCTATTTATCAACTTATAGGAGGACGTTATCATCGTGAATTTCCGATTACACATGTATTAAGCATTGATACTCCAGAAAATATGGTGAAGGAAGCTCTAGCAATGATTGAACAAGGCTATCAATCTTTTAAAATGAAGGTTGGTACGAATGTGATGGAAGATATAAAACGAATTAAAGCTGTTCGGGAACAAGTAGGAAATGACATATCCATTCGAGTAGATGTCAACCAAGGCTGGAAAAACAGTTCAACAACCCTGATGGCTTTACATCAATTGCAAGATTGTCAGATTGATTGGATCGAACAGCCAGTACTAGCAGATGATTTAGAAGGAATGGTAGAAGTAAAAGCAAAAAGTATTTTTCCATTAATGATTGACGAAGGCATAAAAGGGTCTCGTGAAATGTTAGAAGTCATTAAAAGACGAGCAGCAGATAAAGCAAATATTAAACTAATGAAATGCGGTGGCATTTATCCAGCTGTTAAACTTGCCGCTCAAGCTGAACTTGCAGGCATTGAATGTCAAATTGGTTCGATGGTAGAATCATCTATTGGCTCTGCAGCAGGATTTCATGTAGCCTTCTCTAAAAAAATCATTACAAGTGTTGAGCTAACAGGTCCTTTAAAATTTTCTTTAGACATTGGTGATTTACATTATGATGTTCCATTCATTCGTTTGACAAATCAACCGGGGTTAGGAATCACGGTGAACCATGATATATTAAAGCGCTTAACAAAGTGCACAGATTCTATTCAATAAGGAAGCTAATAATATGAAGAAATTGTATGAAGGCACACTAAAGAAAAACAATCAAATCGTAAATTTTTACGTTAGAACTCTAGACATTAAAGATCTTACTACTATTCTAGATGTTCAGCAGCAGGTTATCGAACATTTGCCAAACCCAGCCATTCTCTCTCCCCTTTCTAAAGAGGAGTATACGTATATTTTAGAAGGAAATGGCCTTATGATTGGGGCTTTTGATCAGGAGCAATTAATAGCCTTTCGGGCATTATTAGTACCTCCAATGGATGATGCCGATCATTTAGGTAAAGATATTGGTCTTGATGACAATGAACTTTCGAAAGTCATTTATCAGGAAATATCTAATGTCTTACCCGCATATAGAGGAAATAAGCTACAAAAGCTACTTGCTAATCTCATTATGCAAGAACTAGATCACTCGCACATTCCTTATCGATACATATGCTGTACCGTTGCTCCCTTCAACATGCCTAGTTTAATCGATAAGTTTTCACAAGGAATGAAAATAGTTGCATTAAAAGAAAAATATGGTGGAAAGCTCCGCTATATTTTTGTAAAAGACATAGAAGAACCTAACCAACAAAATTGGATTGAGCACATATCTATACCTATGGACGATATCAACGCTCAACAAGAAATGCTTTCAAAAGGTTTGATAGGAATTAAAATGGAGAATGTGGAAGGTAAAGCCTCCATTGTTTACGCTAAGCCTGCAATCATTTAGTGAAATTTCATAAAGAAAAAAGCGATAGGAGCTTGTAATCATTTCCTGATTACGAGCTCCTATTTTTATTTAACACCTTCAGTATGACTATCACATATATTCTATTTTCTCTTATTTTTTATTGACATTGATAATCGTTATCAATAAAATATAAAATTATATTAGAATAACTATTGGAGGATTAACATTTGGATATACCTATTATGATTCATAAAATCGCACTTGTTTTCACAATATTAGTAGGCTTCTTTTTATTATTCAAGAAAAATAGCATTTTACAAAAAACTCATTTTATCTTCGGAATAATAACAGTCGTTTCCATGATTATTTATTTATTTCGCAGTTCCTTTAGCACGACGGGATATAGCATTTATACCGGTCTTCTTATCATAGCTTTTCTTACACCAAAGGTATGGAAGCATAAAAAAGCATTTTATAGCCATATCTTATTTACTATATTAGCTATTACTTGGCTCATTCTGATACATCTTATCTAGATTAGGAGTTTACAACATGAAAAGAATTGGATTATTTCTATTAGCTTGGGTGGTTTTTGCCATTGGAATGATAGGAGTCATTCTCCCAATTCTCCCAACCACTCCATTCATTTTATTGGCTGCTTTCCTATTCGCCAAAAGCTCAAAGAAATGGGAGACATGGATTAAAAATAAAAAAGTATATAAAAAGTACGTGTTGTCCTATAAAAAGAACAACGGGTTAACGATTAAACAAAAAGCGGAAATACTGACTTCCGCTTATCTATTGCTGTTTATTAGTGGATGTCTAATGAATCATATTCATATTCGTCTTTTTCTTATCGCATTAGCAATTGTAAAATTTATTATCTTATGGAGGGTTATCCCTTCCATACAAGTGAAAGAGGTTACAGAATGATTCAAAAAGAAATGATGGTTTATGCCAAATTCTATTCATTGTTCAAAATTCTAGGGTGGATCACCGCTCTACAAATAATCAATTTGCTAGCAAATATCCTGATTGCAGTAGGAATAGCCGCAATCCTTTCAAAAATGTTTTCACAGCAAGCATTATCTATTAGTTCAAGCTTCTACCTTTTTGGAGTATTGATAGTAATCATAAAAGGTCTATGTCATTATTACTCTACAAAATTAACACATTATACATCACATGAATTGAAATATAAATTACGAAGAGAGTTATTAGAAAAGCTTCTATCTCTTTCACCTCAACAAATCACGCAGTTACAAATCAGTAAAATTAGTCAGTTAAGTGTTGAGGGAATTGAGAACATCGACATTTATTACAGCCGATATTTACCACAATTGTTTTATAGTCTTCTGGCTCCAATCCTACTTTTTATCACATTAGCGTTTATTCATTGGAAAATAACCCTATTCCTTTTAATAAGCATGTGTGCGATTCCAGTAGCAATTGTAGCGGCAGTCAAAATAGGAAAACAGATTTTCCATTCCTATTGGAATAAGTACTTAAATGTTGGGAAAAAGTTTGTTGAGGGCGTTCAAGGTCTCCATACTCTAAAAATGTACGATGGAGATCAAGAGTATCAACAACTGATGAACAAAGAATCAGAGGATTTTCGAGTTATGACTATGAAAGTACTACGTATGCAGCTTCAATCCATAACCATCATGGATCTGGTCTCTTATTTAGGAACAGCGGTAGGAATTGTCTTTACCATCATTGCTTACAGAAACGATCATTTAACTTTGTTCGGTTTTATTTGCTTTGCGATCTTAGCCGTGGAGTTTTTTGTACCGATGCGATTACTAGGTTCTTATTTTCATGTGGGTCTAAACGGTATGAGTGCCTTAAAGCTACTTACATCTATTTTAGAAATGAAAAGTGAAACAAGCAAAAAGCTTTCTACTGAACCGCTAGACGGTGAGATTCATATACAAGATGTTTCCTATACGTATCCTGACAAAAGCTCTAGCTTTACGCTGAATCCATGCACCTTTACCATTAAAAAAGGCGAATTGATTGGTATCGTAGGTCAATCCGGTTCTGGCAAAACTACTATAAGTCAGCTTTTGCAAGGTTTTATACAGCCATCTACAGGGACAATAACAATTGGTCATAAGAATATGAAAAACATTTCTCCAGAAGTCATCCATGAGTATATTGGTAGTGTGAGTAATCATTCACACATTTTTGAAGGAACGATATTCACAAATTTACAAATGGGCTGTTCAACATTAACAGAAAAACAAGCTATTGAGATGTTGCAATTCGTTAAACTACATGAATTTTGTGCTAAACTTCACGCTCCTGTCCAAAGTGAAGGAATAAATTTATCGAGCGGTCAACGTCAAAAGCTAGCTATCGCTAGAATGTTAGTAAAAAACCCATCTGTGATTATCTTTGATGAAGCAACAGCTAATATTGATCAACAAAGTGAATATGACATTTTTCAAATGATTAAGGACCTTCAGAAACAAGGAAAAACAATTATTGTGATTACACACTATCTCCCAAATATCATACATTCTGATGAGATTTTGGTCTTTAATCAAGGAAGTTTAGTAGAAATAGGAAAACATTATGAACTATTAATTAAAGAAGGGATTTATGCTCATCTATATAAAGAGCAACATTCTCTTGAGGTGAACGCGTCATGAAAGATTTAAAACAATTAGTTTCTATATTAAAGCCATTAGTTCCTCATATGATAGTAACCATTTTACTAGGAACATTGGGATATTTAGCGATTACAGCTATAAGTGTATTCGGCGGAATGGCCATTATTCAAATTGGAGGTTTTGCTGAATATGGCAGCATTTCGTTCCTTATGACGATCATCATCCTTTCCGGGATATTTCGAGCTATCTTTCGTCTTAGCGAGCAATATTGTACACATTATATAGCATTTCGATTATTAGCTATCATTCGAGATAAAATTTTTTCTATTACACGCTCATTGAGTCAAGGACAGCTAAAAAGATTCCAAAAGGGCGAGTTTATGAATATCGTAACAAAGGATGTCGAGCTTCTAGAAGTCTTTTATGCTCATACAATCGCACCTGTTTTCATAGGGATATTAACAACGATTGTTTACGTTAGTCTTTTTACTCTATTACATCCTTTATTTGGTGTAGTCGCATTACTCGCTTATGTAATGATTGCTTGGATCATTCCAAAAGCAGCCTATCGATTTGGTAAAGACGCTGCAGAATCCTATCGTAACCGATTTGGAATATTAAGCAACTTACTAATGGATTCTATGCGAGGCATAAAAGAGTTAATCATTTTTGGTTATCAAAAACAAACGGTAAATGGAATGGACCAACATAGCAAACAACTAAATAGCACGACTAAATCTTTGAAAAAACATGAAGGTATACTAAAAGCATTTACGGATTGTGCGCTATATGTAACTATTTTTATTCAAGTCATCCTATCTATTTATTTATATCGTAATCATTCTATTGATGGAGCAACAGCACTCCTTGCTCTTTTACTTTTGATTTCATCCTTTGGGCCAAGTCTAGCGCTATCACAGCTCAGTGCAAGCTTAGTGCATACATTTGCTAGTGCAAAACGCGTATTACAATTGCTCAATATTAAACCAGAGTTTGCGAATGAAGGTACTGAAAACATTGATGATATAAAAAGTATTTCTTTTCATAACGTGTCCTTTGGTTATGAAAATTCGGACATCCTATATCAACATGTCAATATGGAATGGAAAAAAGGAGAAATCGTTGGCATTAAAGGATCGAACGGTGTAGGGAAATCTACTTTAATTTCTCTTCTACTCCAAGATATACAACGTTCTACAGGTCAAATTTTGATCAATAATCAACCGATTGAAAGTTTTCAATCAGACCAAATACGTAATCAATTCAGTACAGTTGATGCTCACACGATTGTATTTTCAGATACATTCCGTAGAAATATAACGATGTTTAAGGAAAATTATCATGAAGATGAAATTATGGAGGCTTGTAAAAAAGCAGGCTTACTAGAATTTATATCCTCGCTCTCAAATGGTTTAGATACGTATATGCAAGAATATGCCGGTAATATATCAAGTGGTCAGCTTCAACGCATTGCCTTAGCTCGACTATTTCTAAAGAACTCACCTGTTTATATTTTGGATGAACCAACAAATAATTTAGACGTTATGAATGAAAAACATATTATAAAGACAATCCAAGAACATGCTAAAGATAAACTAGTGATTATTATTAGCCATAATGATTCCATGTTATCGATAGCTGATCGAATCTATCACATTAATCAACAAACTATTGAAATAGCTTAATAGACTGAGGCTGTCTCAAAAGGGATTTCCAATCACTTTTGGACGCCTCAATACTCTATAATTTATTCTTTTTTACGAACAGCATTGTTCACGGGTGTATTTTTACTTTCTTATAAAAGTTCATGTTACGCACGTTGTCATGCATCATTTTGTTGTATTCACTTTTGTTTCACCTACAACGAATAATTTCTTTCTAAAATACTCCTAAACTTTCTAGTAAAAGATAAACCCCCGTACTAATCAGCAACACATATGTAAAGATCCGAAAGACCTTTTGACTAATCCATGTAAAAAGGATTTGTCCAATATACAAACCAATACATACAACGGGAATAGCATACAGACTAGATTCCCATACTAACTTATTCGTCCCCGTAAAAATAATTTGAGTAATTAGGCTAATAAAATAAATAACAAGGAAGAATGCAAGAGTAGTAGCTCGAATCTTTTCTTTTTTTGCATTCGTACCTGTAAAATAAAGCAAAAGCGGTGGACCTGGCATCCCTATACTCGTTGTTAGAATGCCCGAAATACCTCCAACTATGAAATCTCTCGTATTTGTCGCCTTAATTTTAAACTGACAAATGAATAAGACCGTTAAGAGTAATAAAATAAGGCTGACTCCTAGTTTAATCGTATTAATATTCATCGTCATAAAGATTGCAACACCAAAAGGTACGCCGACAATACTTCCGATTGTTAGTCTTTTTAATAGCACCAAATCAATCTCTTTTCTGATCTTTCGTATTAAAGAAACGGATATGAGTAACGATAAAATAATAGTAATTTGTACCGCTTCTTCCGGTGAAAATAATAGCAGTAAAAAAGGCGTAGCCATAATCGAAAAGCCAAAGCCTGTGCTGGTTTGAAGTATCGATGCAACTAAGATAATAGTAAAAAAGAAGATATACGATCCCAAAATCCCCCTCCTCTATTGAACAACTTATGATTAAAATAGTTTAAACCATGCTCAATACACCAATTATATCCATTCCAGATTACAGCTTCAATGAACTGACATAATAAAAAGAGAAATCTCATAAGAAGACTTCTCTTTCTTTTCCAATGAAATTATGTACTTTTACTCATTCTTTTCTCTCGTTTCATCTGTGGTAATTGCGGCAGTACTAAAGCTAGTAAGATCAATAGCACACCAAGCCATTGAAGCAAGGACACCTCTTCTTTCAGCACGAACATTGATAGTAGTATAACAACTGGTAATTCTGCTGATCCAAGAATTGTTGCCAATCCAGTACCGATTTTTGGAACACCTGCTGCAAATAGAATCGGAGGAATGATCATTCCAAAAATGCCGAGCATAATTCCATACTTCCATAATCCTGTATAACTTTCTGCATGTGCGAGAAAAGTTGGTGGAAAAACAATGGTTATTGTGATTAATGCGCCTGTTCCGATATAATAGCCCTTTGTTAGACTTTGCATATTAGGTGAGATAACCCCATTAAAATAAATAGAAAAAGCGTAAGAAACAGCAGAAATTAGTCCTAAAACGACACCAACCATATTCCACTCTACGTGACTACCAATAAGCCCACCTGATAAAGCTGTTCCAATCAGGATGATGATAATTGTGATCACATGAATTCGACTTGGAAGCCTCTTATTGGTCAAAGAATCTAATAATAATCCTATCCAAGTAAATTGAAAAAGCAATATAATTCCGAGTGAGGCAGAAATGTGTGAAAGAGCCATATTATAGGTGATACCTGTTATAGCCGTTACGATTCCCGCTGCCATAAGCTGAAGTTTTTCTTTCTTAGTTGTAGATACACCTTTGATTAACATGATGATACTAAGCATGATCCAACCACAAATATATTGAGAAAAAACAACCTCTTGTGGCAGAAAACCTTCACCATAAGCAAATTTTACAATCGTTGAAAGAACACCGAAGCTACAGGAGCCAATTAAAACATATAATGCGTATTTCATATTTTTCCTCGTTTCTAGCTGTGTACCTTAATCATTCCATTAAGAGCTTTATATCATATGAATTATTCAATACCTATTTGAGATTATAACACTCTAAATCTAAAAATATAATGTTTTATATAGCCGTATTCTTGATCTTCCTTATAACAATCTTTCGATACATTCCATTCATCATGATAGGTGTATCCTCTTCTATACGTAATAGCTGATTGTTTTTTTGAAAGATGTCTTCAAATACCAAACTAATATCTGTTCCTAATACTTTAATAACTCCCTTCATTATCTTTTTTGAAATAGAAAGTCTTTGATTGACCGGAGCAAATTTATTGAAAATAATAATCTTCCCCTGTGGTTTAACCACTCTAGTCATTTCCTGTAGGCATCGCTCTGGATTTGGAACCACTGATAAAATCAGACTAGCAACAATTATATCAAAATCTTCATCCTCAAATGTTAGATTTTGCGCATCCATTTCTTGAAACACAATTGATTTTTTATGATATTTAGCTTTTGCTTTATTAAGCATGTCTTTCGAAAAATCTATGGCCGTTATGTTTAAGTTATGATGCAGAACCATTTCAATATCCGCTCCCGTTCCCACTCCTACAAATAAGATCTTTTGCCCTTCTTGAAAAGAAATATTTTGAAAGACACTCTCCCTAGCCTTCAAGAAGGCACCCGTATTAAAAAAATAATCATAAAATGGTGACCAAATTTTATAAATGACTTTATTCCATGAATTAATTAATCATTCTACTTCACCTCATCTAGCCTTTTAGATTCGAAAAATGCCTATGCACTATCTGTATGCAGTTTTCCATTAAAATCCACACCTATTATATAATATATGTGCATATTAACATATATTATATAATTTGTATTCATGAAATAAGCATTTACACTTCTATCTGATTTTCATAATAATTAGTGAATACAAAAAAGAAGTAAGGAATCCATTCCTTACTTCAACTTATGAAAACTTAATCATGAGCTACCTGTAAACTTTTCACCTCTCCAACAAATTCCGATTCTGGTCTAAAAATAACATTATTTTCTGATTGCTCTAAGATATGAGCCGTCCAGCCTACAAATCTACTTGCTGTAAAGGTTGGAGTAAATAACTCTTTTTCTAAATTTATAGCTTTCATAATAGCTGCTGCATAAAATTCTACATTTGTATATAATTTTCTCCCTGGTTTTAGTTCACCAAGTAGCTTCGTTCCTATCTTCTCCACTTCCATGGCAAGATCTAACCATGGATCTTCTCCTGAAAATTCCTTCAATTTATTTTTTAAAGCTACTGATCTTGGATCAATCGTTTTATATACTCGATGTCCAAAGCCCATCAAACGCTCTCCACGTAAAATTTTCTCCCTTAAAGTTGCTTCTATATCGTCCGTATGAGAAACTTCATTCAATAATTGAATGACTTCTGATGGTGCTCCACCATGAAGTGGCCCTTTCATCGTACCAATGGCGGATGTTAGTGCCGAAACGATATCGGATTCCGTAGAAACGGTTACTCTTGCTGAAAAAGTCGATGCATTCATGCCATGCTCCATTGTTAATATCATATATGTTTCCAAAGCATTAATATGTGCTGATGAAGGAATAACACCATTTAACATGTACAAATAATTTGCAACATGATTCAAATTTGGATGTGGCTTCACAAATTCCTTCCCATCTATATATCTTTTTCGATAGGCAATAATGATGGGAGCTACAGCCGTAAGTTTCATGGCTTGCTCAACCGTTGGCTTCCATCCATAAAAGTTCAAACCTAATGCTGAAATAGCTGTTCGTAATACAGCCATAATTTCCATGTCTTTAGGAAGCTGAGTAATTAATGACTCAATATACTCTGGTAAAACACGATTTGCCTTCAACAATTTCTTTAATTCACTTAGCTGAGATTCATCCGGAAATTCGCCGTACCATAATAAATATGCGATTTCTTCAAACGATTTTTTCCCAACAATTTCTCCAATTTCATAGCCTCTATATAATAAAATTCCCTTATCTCCATCAACATGACCGATCTCTGTTCCAACCGCAACTACACCCTTTAAGCCGTGGTGAATCATTTCCAACTCCCCCTTTTGTATTTATCTATAATCATATATAATTTATTTAATTAAGAAAATTAAATAAATTTAAATTAATAGATTAATATTTTTAATTAAAGGAGAATCATCATGGAATTCAGCTGGATTCAAACGTTTTTAACGGCAGCGAAATGTGGGAATTTCAAAAGAACCTCTGAAATTTTATTCATTTCACAGCCCTCGGTGACAGTTCATATTCAAAACCTTGAGAAGGAATTAGGTGTTCATTTATTTCAAAAGGAAGGTAGGAGGGTCAAGCTTACAGAAGAAGGGAAGAGATATGTATCTCATGCTGAACAGCTAATGAAGGTATATCAACAAGGCTTAGAAGACTTACAAACCTTTAGTCAAGGTTATACCAGTAAGCTTACTTTAGCTATTTCTCCTTTAAATGCTGATACAATCCTGCCCTCGGTATTAAAGAAATTCATGAAGCTGCATCCGCATGTAGAGCTTTCCGTTAAGGTACTCGATTCAGAAGATATTGAACAAGCTGTACTACGTGAAAAAATTGATTTAGGAATCTCTTGCTTACCAGCAACTGATTCAAATTTGTTTTGTCAGTTTTTACACACTGATGATGTCAAGCTCATTGCTCCACATGATGGTTTATGCTCAGAATCTGGACCTCCACTAGATGAAGAAGAAGTGCTAACTTCAAACATTCTTTTAACCGATAACCATCCTGTCTATTGGGATCATCTGAACAGGATGGTTAAGCATCATTTTCCGAACACAAGGATGATGAAGGTGTCCCAAATTAATATAACGAAACGATTTATCGCCGAGGGGCTAGGCATCTCCTTTTTACCTGAATCCACCGTTCGACGTGAAATTTTAGAGGGGCGATTAATGGAGGTTCCTTGTCCTACCATTAAACTTCCACAAGCAAGTACGTATGTTGTTCTGAAATATGAACATACGATGCAAAAGCAGCTCATGAAATTTCTACAGCAGTTTAAAATGTAAAACACTTAAAAATCCTGAAGGTGTTTGGAGTAACCCAAACACCCTCAGGATTACATTTCTGTTATTGTAAAGAAATATATAAATCAATGGTCTGATTATTCATATCGGTAGAATCATTATGATACACCTCAAAATCATAATCATAGGCTCTAGGTAAATCCATCGACCATATTTTTTCCCATGCTTCCCCAACAGCTGTTTGCATATGTCCAACTACTGTAAACTTTGCATATGTACCACTAGGAATTGTGACATATTGGATTCCATCGATTCCTATTGGGCTCTTCACTTCAATACCCGCTAAAAAATCATAAGGCTTGGATGCATCACCTTCATAGTTACTATATACCCCGTAGGCTAACGCATTTACTTGATTAGGAATGCGCTCCATCCACTTTTCTTCAATAAATGTTTGCCAAGTAATCCCGATATCCTGCATAGATTTCCCATTTTTATTTGTTGTACGAATACCAATACCTGCTATCACTTTTTGTTCGATATTAACTGTTGTATATTCCATCGTAAGCACCAACCTTTCGTTTGATATAAAGATAACAAATAAAAGCTGACATCTATCTGTCAGCTTTTATAAATTTCTTTGATTTTTTTTATTTCCATTTGAAGCATGTCAATTAATTCAAGTGGTTCAATAATTTTCACTTTATCCCCAAAGCTTAAAAGAAATGGAATGATATCAAAATCATATTCATATGTAATTTGTACTTTCACATAATCTTCCGTTACTTCTTTAATCTCTTGCTTACTAAAATAATCGTATAATAATCCCAATCTACTTTTATCAAAATGGAGAACTACATTCATTGGAGGCTTCTTATCCTCCATAGGAAGATCTAGACTTTTAGTAAGAGGAGTCGTTACTTTCTTTGCTTCTATCACTTGAAGATCTTGCATTCTCGTAAGTTTAAACATTCTATCGCTTTGTCTTAAGTGACAATAGCCCTCTACATACCAGCTACCATTTTGCAAAAGCATGGTATTAGGTCGCACTGTTCGCCTCGTCATTTCACCTTTATAGCTAACATATGAAAAAACAAGATCAAACCCTTGATCAATAGCTTCAAGTATACTTTCCATCCGATTTTTCACTTCTACATCAATTTCAGGACGGTTAACCGAAGGACTAGATAATCGAATGGGTATAGGAGAAATATTAGTTGATAATTGCTCAATTTTCCCTTGTAATTCTTCAATAGGCTTACTTTCCAACAATTGCATTCGATTATCCAAGCTATGATAAAGTAATTGCTTTTCTTCTTCACTAAAAGTAAAAACAGACATTTTATAGGAGTCTACTAATCCATATCCTCCCCCTTTTCCACTAAAAGTAACAATTGGTATACCTGCCATCATTAATGATTCCATATCACGATAAATCGTCCGCTTCGTTACCTCAAAACGCTCGGCTAAAAAATCTGCTGTTATACGCTCTTCCTTCAATAATAATAGTAATATCGATAATAATCTTTCTAGTTTCATCCATACTCCTCAACTATTTATGATTTTTGATATTTTTCTTTTATTATAAAGGAACAAAGGATGAAGAAATCTCTAAAATATAAAAAGTTTCTAAGATTCAAGATAAATGAAATGCTAAAATGGAAACATGAGGGCTAGTAAAGGGAGAGGTCTTTATTTGAAGAAAGTCATATTGATAGTTGTTACACTTTTACTTTTAGGAGGCTGTAAATCAACAGCAACCCTTCACAATTCTGCTTTTGAAGAAAAGATAAATGAAATAATAAAAGAAAATCGTTCAAAGGAAATCGACATAAATAATTTGGTAGATTTCACATGGGATCGTGCCTACATTTTTCCACCTTACACCACACAAGAGAGTATCAATAAAGAGCTAGGCATTTCCTTTAAAGATCCTAGTGACATTGAAGTGAGAGATGATATTCATTTAATCGTTTTTAAACACGATAACAAGGTAGTCCAATATGCAGAGATCTTACGTAGGTATGGCGATCTTGTAGCTAAACATCTAGACAGGATTACTCCTTCAGATTCCATTATTTTAATTAGAAGAAATTAGAATCGAAAGGTCTATGTATTGTAACCCTTTCGATTCTATTTAACATTCCTTACATCTCAAATCTTACTTTTCACCATTTTTTTCATAAGAGTACGAATATTTCATAATTCTATTCCAGAAGTATTTCGTATTATCGCCGATTTTATTTAACTCTCTTTAACCTGCTTATTCGTTTTCCACTCTAAACCCTGAGTTACACACCCCATACTAATGATTAAAATAATCACGTAAAAAGTATTATTTAACCAAGACGGGACAGGTAGTGGGTATTATTGTGGACGCATTCTACATAATCACTCGGAAGTGTATTCCCTATCTGATTTCCCACCTCATTTATATATTCTTCGGAAACTGGTTCATCCGTAGATTGGATTGTAGTTCTTTGACTAATGAAGTAGGATCGATGACATTATTTAATGTGTTAAACATCTACATTCAGGAGTTAATCGAGGTGGAATAGCCTCTCGACATAGTAATCGTTCTATATACGTCAAAGTTGCGAAAAAGTTTAATTAGTAGTAAAAAACATAGATTGGTTATTGGAGAGTTTGTAATGATAGTAACTAATAATAATATGGTATTTACTGAGATGAAAAAACGTGAATTAGGGTATATATTTTGTAGTTGTTGTACGTACTGAATAATTTGGTTAGAGATCTTGTAGGGCTTTCAATAGTTATATCTATTCTCATAATTAAGGCAATTTTATTCGGCACTAGATAGCCCCATAATAAAAAATAAAAATGACCTTGTTTAAGCTTAAAACAAGGTCATCTTCATATTAAAAATCTTCTTCCCATGCTTCTTTAGCATCCAATAACCTTTGTGATAAAAACTCATAAAAGTCATTTGCAGTATTGTAGTCATCAAGCCCACCTTGTCTATTCCACGCTATAACTGGGCACTCATTATTCTCCATATTACTTGTAGCTAAACAATAAGCATACTCCCCAATATCTTCTATAACAACTAAATTTCTATCCATCCCCAAATCTCTATAACTCTTCGTTTCAATAACAACAGAAGCAATATTCGACTTAGCAACTCCTAAAATATCAACTCCAAATAACCCACCAGATCCATAATTAGTTAAAAACCACTTATAGCTTTCAGGTAATTCTAACTCTAGTGTATCTTGAACATAATCAATCTGTTTTTCATTCGCTCCGCCAGTAAAGTCATCTGATTCCATATTTCTCTTAATAAAATTTGTTAGTTCATCTTTATTCATTCAAAATCCTCCTTTTATAATTCGTCTTTATCTATTTGTTTAGCTCTCCATCTCCAATATTTCGCCCTAAAGTTTTCATATTGCTTTTTTAAAACAGGATCATTTCTAAAACTTCCACCATTCTCCACTAGCCCATGCAAGATCTTATCATATTCCTTATGCATACTACTTGGGAGCTCTACCATTGATCCTGGCTCTCTTTGAATTAAATGATGAAGTTCTATTTTAGTCCCATCTTTCCAAATTGGCGTTTTTCCACTTTTCATTAATTGGTAATTTGTCTTACCAGTCATAGGGTCGACTCTCTTATAATCAATATCTAACCTTTGAAAAACCCTTCTACTAATATCCCTCACTTCACCATCAACTTTGGTTGTCCCGTTATATTCTACAGCCTTATAGTTTTTATATTCTTTATTTTATATTCTTTACCAGTACCCTTAGATAGCTTAGAAGGTACTCCTTTAACTAGTTTGCCTAATTTATCAATATTCCCTGGTCCCCATGGTAGTTCACCTTTTAGAATCACAGGCTCTTCCATTTCAATATCTTTAATATACTCAAAATCAGCAAAAGATTGCTCTTTCTCTTTTACTACAGCAGGAGCTGCATCCTTCACTTTCCCCGCCATCTGCACAATGGTTTCCTCGCTTCTTTCATCGTTTCACCGATGGTTTTCGTGAAAGCCATGCCGTTTGTGGTGGCGAGACTTGGGGTGGTTACTGGTAAATCGGCCACTTTTTTGACTAAATCTTTGAATACAGAAGTACCTTTTTGAATGCCTGTTTGGATGTAGTCGTCATAGAAACCCTTCGCCAATGATTTCACTTTATCAGGATTAAAGACATTCTTCACTTTCGAAAGCTGCTTCATGCCTGCTTTTCCTAATTTTGAAACACCTTTAACAATCGGACCACCGAAGATTGCGGCCAACGCGATTCCCCGTTCCACATTGCTAAGTTCTCTTCCAGTAATGATGTCCTCTCCGACGCTTGCCTCTATGGCGCCTTTTATGTTGGAGATGCCCGGAACGATGTCAAGAATGGTGGATAACGCTGCTGAACCAGATTCCTTGACACCACCGATTCGTTCTTCCGGAATGCTGTCGGCATACTCATACTTGTAGACCCCCGTCGGGCTAAAGTATTGCCGCAAAATCCTGCCATCACCTAATGTATAGTAATGGCCACTAATGGTACTGACTTCGTTCATACCATTGTATTCGTCAATCACTTCGACAGAATCCTTCGCATGACGCATCAACGCTTCTGCTTCTCGAGCACTCATATCAAATAATTCAAATATACTAGGTATATATGGAATAGATGATTGATATACAACTAGGATTGTACAAGATAGAATCTATTGTGAACAATGTCCGTTTGGAGCTTAAAAAAGGAGGGATACGTATTCTATAGTATCTTTAAGTACAAACTAGTGCATCAAACGAATTATAAATTGAGGGAAGGATGAGGGTTAATTATTTGTTTAACATACATGAAATCAAAAAAACTTGAAAGGCGTAAAAACATTCAAGTTTTTTTGATTATCGTTCTTTAATCAGCTAGTAAATCCAAGTAATATTTATCATTTTCTTCTATCTTTCTTAAAAATTCTTCAAGAGAAGTCGCAATTTGAATATCATAATAGTAAACTGCACTTCTATTATTTTCATTCAATTCTATAGACATTAAAGCCGATTCACTGCCTTCAAAAAATATTAGTTTGTTATTCTTAAATTCAGCATAGATTTCTATGTCGGGATAAAATTCAAAATCATTAACTCTTAATCGAAAATCTCTTACTGAATATGGGTCCATAATACGATTAATAGTAAACTCTGAACCTTTAATAAATCCGTAGCCAACCTCTATATAAAAATTAACTAACTCTTTAGGAAATTTCAAATCAAGTTCCTTCTCAACCTCCTTTATTTCGTTTTCAGTCACTGGATAAAAACTATTTTCTTGATTTGCCTTAATGAATTCATAGCTCATTATTTTTTACCTCCTTTAAATAGTGTATTTGCTGGTGAACCTGCTCCATGAATACTAGCTTGATGATCATTTGGGAATTTTGCAGGATGCATATTCCACCATTCATGTTCTCCGCCAAAAGTATTTTCAATTATATGATGAGCATCATACTTATCTCCTTGTTTCCTAATTATTTTACCTGTTTTTTCTGAAATAACATTTTCATTATACATAGGCCACTTTTGCCCAGTATTTTCTTCCCACTCTTTAATTACTTTATTTTTTACTTTATCAAATTCTGCCCTATGCTTAGCTGTTTCTATTGGTGACATTTTTTTATATTCCTTATTTCTTAAGGCTTCCTTCAACTTCTCTATTTGGTTTTTAGGTAACTCTCTGCCTGTTCGCCCTTCTATATCTCTAATATATTTTTTTATTAAATCAGAATCTATTTTATTACCCGTACCCTTCACTTTCCCCGCCATCTGCACAATCGTTTCTTTCGCTTCCGTCATTGATTCGCCGATGGTCTTGGTGAAAGGCATGCCGTTTGCGGTGGCAAGATTCGGACTCATTGGCATCGGCAGATTGGCTATTTTCTTCACCAAACCGTTGACAGCGGAATAGCCTGCCTGAATGCCTTTCTTGATGTAGTCGTCGTAAAGATCCTTCGCAAATGTTATCGCTTTGTCGGGATTTAAGACATTCTTTACTTTCGACAGCTGGCTCATGGCTACTTTTCCAAATTTCAGAGAACCTTTAACAATCGGACCACCGAAGATTGCGGCCAACGCGATTCCCCGTTCCACATTGCTAAGTTCTCTTCCAGTAATGATGTCCTCTCCGACGCTTGCCTCTATGGCGCCTTTTATGTTGGAGATGCCCGGAACGATGTCAAGAATGGTGGATAACGCTGCTGAACCAGATTCCTTGACACCACCGATTCGTTCTTCCGGAATGCTGTCGGCATACTCATACTTGTAGACCCTCGTCGGGCTAAAGTATTGCCGTAAAATCCTGCCGTCCGGCAATGTATAGTATTTCCCGTCTATACCGCTCACTTCGTTGATGCCCTTGTATTCATCAATGACTTGTCTTTCATCAACCGCTTGATGGATGAGCGCTCTTGATGGATGAGCGCTTCCGCTTCTCTAGCGCTGATTAATGGTTCCACTTTAGGATTCGGGTTGCTTTTTAAGTAATTCAAATAAAAATTATCCCAGGCACTCAATTTGTTCAACGTTGCAGTAGAGTAAGTGAACAAAGATAATTGAGGCTGAAATACATCCTGACTGTAGAAGATGGATTCTATCGATGACACGGAGCCATTTCGTGCTTGAAAGAGTGTCGAGACTAGTTGAACATATTGTACCATGGCTTGCACATTATTTTCCAAAGGTAGTAAGGCGGATGTTTGCTGTTGATCGTAGGTGTGAAGTTGACCAATCGTTAAATCTCTTTTCTGATCGGCCTGCGTAATTCCTTGAAGGACATAAGAATCATCCAGTTTAGGGAGAGACACAATATCTGATACACCTGACATAATCGAATTGGCCTCTTCTGTTAAAGACATGGTTCTTTCCTTTATCATTTTCAAGCCGTCAGAAACCTCATACTCTAAAAAACTTTCCCTGATAAAACCTTTATTGTTCGGCTCCAACAAATCTAGGTTAAGCTTCATTTGTGACAAGGTTTCTATGTATTCTCCATAAAACGACAATAGTTCCTTTAAAAAAGGAAGATGATACGACTCGTAAAATCCCCTGATTGCTTGCCCTCCCTCTCCTTTAAAAGAGTCTTGTAAATCAATGATTCCCTGTATACTTTGTTCAATTTGTTGTAACTGTTTTTCCTGTATGTTTAGGTCGTTCTTTACTTTATCAATTCCAGATTGCAATATGTTTACTTCTAATACCTTCAATTGACAACACCCCTTTTACGTACCGATCATGACCGCTACCTGTTTCTCATCCCATTTGTAAAATATCCTAAAGAAAGAGAAAGCAACGGCTACTTTCTCTTTCTTATTTCGCTATTTATCTTAAAAACATTTATTTTCTATTCAACAACAAATTAAAATCACCCAAAAAATGACATCATAAAAACCATAACAAGTTATATACTTCATTACTATCGTCAATCTGTCGCTTTTTTTTATGAAATACGCTTCAACGAACAGTAAAGTCATCATACTTTTAGGCTATTCAACAAAGCATCAACTAGTAAATCGTTAACCGTTCTTTTTAACTAATGATCTTCTGTAGTTAACATTTACGCAGGAAAAAATAAAAAACCAACCACAAAGGCTGGCTCAAGACTAAAATATGCTCTTTTTAAACCGGCGTCTTCTTCTCTTCTTTCGCAAAGAAGCTCTTCATCGCATAAAACACATCTGTCTTCTGCTTCAAGATATAATGATAAAACTTGTCATGCTTGATGTTTTTGTAGGCACTCATGAGTGTTGAGTGGCGATTATATTGGTTGACTTGGCGAGGATATACCCTACTTGTAAGTGCCCACCTTTAAGAATATGGTCTTTGTCATTCTCATATGAAAAGACAGACCAAGTAGTAAAAAGTGTGTTCTTTTTATTTCTGAACCACTGGAACTAATCTCATAAGTCTGCTTAACATCCTATAATATAGGATTCAAATAATGGCCGAATTAATTATTAAAAATGTTTAAAACATAAAAACTTTGAAAGACGTATAGCCAATCAAAGTCACAAAACAATGATTTTCTTACTTGTATAAATATTATCAGCTAAAAGTTCGTTATGGTTAGTCAACTAAGTTCAATTAACAAATTTTAACACCCATAAAAAGATCTATACTAGAGATTTCACTACAAAAGAGTTGTTTCAAATGCATTACTTAACATAAAATCAAAACTTTCAAATGACTGAATTAAAGTTCCGGAGGGTTTATCGAGTTCTACATATACATTCTCTTTTTGGTCATAGCAATACCATGCTGTATCAGAATCTCCAAAAAATACATATTGCTTTTGCCAATCATTTTCATACCAGATCTCATTTGTCTCAATAAAACCATGGATGTCTTCATCTACTTCCTTATCAAGTAGAATTTTATCCACACCATAGATTACTAATCCATTAAAGTCTAACCCATTCATTTTCTTCAAAAATTCAATATATGACTCAGGTAATACAATATTCCCTAATTTCTGCTGAATACTATGATTCATTTTTTTAATTTCTATATCTGATACTGGATTTCTAAGATAACTTCCATATTTTTCTTCAATCTTTTCTATTTCTACCAATAAGTCTTTCCATTGGGTCATATCTACTCTTCCCTTCTTTTAAAAGGTTTTGCTGGGTAAACATCATCCTCAAACATTGGCCAATTTATCGTTTTACTTTGTTTTGGGGCTAATCCTCTTGTTAAAGAGATTTGTTCATAGTAACCGCTTTATGATAAGGATCGTTCTTTATCAATACTAAGTTAGTAAAATCATTTGTACCACCATCATCTAAAGGTAAATTGTGATGCACTTGCCACCCTTTAGGGTTAAGTCCATCTTTCATTCTAGCAATATCATCTTCACCTAAACTAGCTTTTCTGAGATATTTAACTCTTACAGGATCGTTAGCAAATTCTTTAAGGAATTTTTTCCTGATAGAACTATTAAATTCCTTTCTAAGTTTAGCTGTATCTTCTGGAAGTCTTTTAGTGTAAATAATTTCTTCTACCTTTACACCTTTTAAATGAATTTTTTCTCCTTTTAACGTTCCTATAAAGTAATTATCATTTTCACCATTCCCCTTCCCTTTCCCCGCCATCTGCACAATGGTTTCTTTCGCTTCTTTCATCGTTTCACCGATGGTTTTAGTAAAAACCATGCCGTTTGTGGTGACGAGACTTGGGTTGAATTGAGGCACTGGTATATCAGCCACTTTTTTGACTAAATCTTTGAATACAGAAGTTCCCTTTTTAATGCCTTTTTGAATATAGTCGTCATAGAAACCCTTCGCCAGTGATTTCGCTTTATCCGGATGAAAGACATTCTTTACTTTCGGCAACTGCTTCATGGCTGTTTTTCCTACTAATTTCGCCCCTTTGACGATTGGCCCACCAAATATGGCAGCCACTAATACCGCTCGCTCTACATTGCCAATTTCTCTTCCCGTAATAAAATCTTTCCCACTAAATGCTTCTATTGCTGCTTTGATATTCGATAGAATCGGAATAAAGTCAAGAATGAAGGAAACGACTTCTGAACCGACTTCCTTCGCCTCACCTATTCGATCTTCTGGTATACTCTCCACGTACTCATACTTGTAAGCACCCGTTGCATTATAGTATTGACAAAAAATTTTGGCATTTCCTAACAAATGCACAAAAAGTTAAGGTATTTGAGTCCCACTCAATACAAACTAAAACACTAAAAAAATTAATTAGTTTTTTGTTGCCATTCATTTTGTATTTGTTTTATAAATAGTTAATAACAGTAATCCAATGTCGTCTAAAGTTTAAATTTTTCACAAAAAAGAAACCTTGAAAGGCTGTTCATAGCCAATCAAGGTCCATTGATTTTTACTTCTTCTACCAATTAAGCCTAATCCTCAATTAAATCTATATAATATTCATTATTATTGAGAAACTTTTCAAAAAAATCCTCTAACGATTCAGCTATTTGAATATCGAAATAATATATTGGATTATTAACTAATTGTAAATCTAATGAAATATAAACACCCTCGTTTACTTCAAAAAAAATAAGTTTATCTTCATCGTCAAAAAGTTCATCTAAATCTGGGTCAAATTCAAAAACACCTTCTCTTAATCTAATATCTGCTACAGCCCCTGGTCCCAATATTCTATTTATTGCATTAGCACTTTGACCTTTAATAAAACCATAACCAACTTCTAAATATAACTGTTTTAAATCATTTGGAAAACTGATGTCCATTCTTTGTTCAGCTTTTAAAATATCATCTTCAGATACCTTGTAAGTTTTATTTCCTAGTTCATTAATAAATTCAAAATCAGCCATATGCTATTTTACCTCCTTGGAAATAGTTTACCTGATGGAGCTCCCTTTCCATGTATCCCTGCTTGGTGTTCGTTAGGATATTTTGCCGGATGAATATTCCACCACTCATGAGGACCACCAAAGTTGTTCTCTATGATATGATGGGCATCATACGGTTGACCAATACTCCGAGCAACCTCTCCATTCTTATCAAGCACTTCTTCTGTATATCTCGGCCACTTTTGGTTGGTTTTTCCTTCCCATTCTGCAATCAATTTATCTTTCAAGCTCGATGTAAATTTGCTTCTATGCTTAGCTGTCTCTTTTGGTGTCAATTTTTCATAGTTTTTGTTTCTCAAGGTTTCTTTTATAAGATGAATCTGCTCTTTATTAACCTTCCGTCCAGTTTTAGCCTCTATATCCCTCAGATAAGCTTTTGCTAAATCCTTATTAAGTTTACCCGTACCCTTAGGAATATCTGAAAATGTACTTTATAAAAGGATGGCAGTTTGTTCAACCGCCACCCTTATGATTAACTAGCTATTGATTTAGGTTGATCTGGCATAATATAAGCCATTTTATTTTTCATCATACCATAGATAATTCTGACTAATCTTCTCATAATGCAAAGAAGGGCTTGTGACTTTGACTTCCCTTCACTTAGCTTACGGTTATAGTAAGCATAAAAGACAGGGTTTCGAGGTATTTTACTACCTTTACTAACTTGGACTTGTTGGACAGATAGGTTGTAAAAGATGTCATATAGCTTTCTATTACCTTGTTTTGTTTTCTTCATCGTTTCCTTACCGCCCGAACCCATCTTAATAGGGGCAATTCCTGCGTATCTTGCGAGTTTGTCTGAATTGGCAAAACGATGAATGTCACCGATTTCTGCAATCAAAGCGGAGGAAGTAACAGTATCTATCCCTGGCATAGTTTCAAGCTGCATACCTAACGTTAGAATGGTAACCTTTAACTCTTTATCTACCTTCTTGATTTCCTGCTTTTTAAAACGAATATCTCGCACTATACTTTGAATGATAAAGTCTCTAGATGTCTGATATTCTCGTTTTACTTCTCCATCAGCTTGGACAAATGATAGTATCTGTTCTGCTTTCCTAGTTGAACAAGCATTACTACTGGCTTCTAATAGAAATGCTCTCAATCCCTCTACTGTTTCCCCCTCCAAATGAGATGGTGAAGGATAACTTTCCCAAAATGCTAGAGCAGTTTTGCCATCAACTTCTGAAAAGAAATCCTTATAGCTTGGATAATGATAGTTTAATTGCATATGCAGTTGGTTTTTCAAGGCTGTTTGTGCTTTCACTAAAGCTTTTCTTCTACCAACAAGTTGAGCAATTATCCAATGAATATCAGATGGTGTAGCGTCAGGTAAATACGGTAATTTACGAATTAAAACATCTGCCACACATTGAGCGTCCCAACTATCATTCTTTTCTGTCATGGCATAGCTATTCCGCTCTGCATTGGATAAAGAGGAATTAACGAATTTTACAATGTAGCCTTGTTCAATCAGATACAACGCTAAATCTCGTCCATAACCACCCACATCTTCTAATCCAAATACAGGGGTCAAATCTTCTGTAAGATACCTGTTTACATATTCTAATAAACTAGGAAAGATGGAAGGCTTATTTTGAAATGTCATTTCCCCTAACTTCTCAAACCAACAATCCACTATCACCGCTGTATGTTGGAACTTGTGTAAATCTAATCCTATATAAATATGCTTAACTCGTTTCATGAGAAAACCTCACCCCTATTTTAGATTTTAACGGTAAAAAGTTAGACAGAGAATGTCGGCAACCTTAGGTCTCAGCGTTAGTCTGTTAAGACTCGCAAGGGTACGAAAGCCTATCCATTCTCTATCTGTTAAACGTTATAAAATGGCTTGATGTTTGCCATTTGCTGTTATGTCTCCATAGCGGTACAACCCACTATAAAACGCTTTTCTATCTAAAATCCGTTTGATCTGGACTTTCGTAAACAACTTTCCTTGTTTCGTTCTGTGTCCTTCTTCATTCAATCGTTCTGCAATTTGTGTTAATGTCCATGAAGGATACTGTTCCTTTAGGTCAAACACTCTCTGTACGGTTTTTGCTTGTCTATCATCTATGACAAGACTTTTCTTACCTTTCTCCACTTTGTAGCCTAATGCAATATTTCCTCCTGCATAGCCGCCCTGTTGGGCTTTCTTGTTTCGTCCTCTCCCTAGCTTTAACGAGATTTCTAATCGTTGATATTGGTCTAATAACTCCATTAAGCCATTGATTAAAAAATCGCTAGGGTCTTTCTTGTGGATACTGTATTGCGGTTGTTCAATACTCCGAATGTCCACTCCATACTTTTTCATTTCTCGATGAACTAACACTTTCACAATGTCTGACCGCCATAAACGGCTTGTGTTCAGCGTAACAACATAATCCACCTCATGGTGGGTGAGATACTCCAACATCTCCTGAAAGCCTATTCTGTCCACTTCTAACGCTTCTTCATCGACTTTAGCCCCACTGATACCCTCGTCTTTAAACAAGCGTAAAAGCGTGTATCCTTGAGCCTGACAATATGCCTTAATTTCATCTTCTTGGTAAGCAAGGCTGTATCCATCCTTTGCTTGTCCTTGTGTAGATACACGGATATATCCAATAACATTCATGGTATTTTCCCCCTCCGTTACGCTAATTAAGATTAACGTAACGCTTAGCCGCTATATTCATTATAAATCCATTGTATGCGGCTTTAGCGATACATTCAACCCCTTTACCGATACAAGTTTATTGTGTATCGTAAAAGTAATATAAACAGAGAAAGGGAAATATCATGCCAATTTCAATCAAACTAAAGGAAATCCTAAAAGAACGTGACCTTTCACAGCGTGAATTAGCACGAATGACAGGGCTGCGCCCTAATACAATTAGCCATCTTTGTTCAGACAACGTAGACAGGGTTTATCTATCAACATTAGAAACGGTATGCAAAGTGTTAGACATCGACATTCAGGAGTTAATCGAGGTGGAGTAGCCTCTTGCTGTAGTAATCGTTCTATGTACGTAAAAGTTGCGAAAAAATTTAAAAGGCAGGGAGAAAGCGAAGGTAAGGTTTTGAAGAATTGAAATGGTGGTAACTGATGAAATTATGGTTATTTCCTTAATATAATAAAGAGTAGATAGAGCATACGTTTTAAAGATTTGTACGTACTAATAAATTTGTTTAAACATCATATAGTACTTATAAGTGTTATCTCTATTCTCTAAATTAAAAGGAGTTTATTCGGCACTGGGTAGCCCAACAAAAAGAAACCTTAAAGGTTATCCCTCTAAGGTTTCCTGAAAAATTATTAGATATTTCTTATTTCTAGAAATTCACAGCCAGTAATATTACTTTCTTTAACTAATCGCTTAAAAGTTTCTGACACGAATAATGGAATTTCATCTCCCTTTAATTTGAATAAATTTTTGTTATTAATTTTGTCTTCTGATACTGCATATTTTCTGACAGAATATATCTTTTCACCGTCTAAATCCATAACACTATAATCAGAGTTTTCTAGGTTTAATGCGTCAACTATCCCTAATACATTTGCAACAAAATATTCATCATTCTCTATTTGATATTTACTTTCAAAATCAACTACATTTACAGGTAGAAATTGGACATCTACTTCAATTTTTTTTATTAAATCCTTAAACTTTTTTGATACAATGAACCAGCCTAAATTATTTGATAAATAGTCAGTAAATCTATTTCCATCATGTAGATTAAAATAAAAAGTGATATTGTCATTCCAATTCTCTAAAAAATTCCCTTCTTTTAACTCATACTGCTCAAATCCATGTGTATCCTCACAATGAACAACTACATCATTATCGTTGCTGTCATCTAAAATTAGTTTAAAATATTTCATTTTGACCTCCAATATTCTTTATAAAGCATATCTGGATTATCCCTTACTTCCTGCTTTAATCCTTCATACAATTTAAGAAATTTCTCCCTATCTCCTTTAGCTAATCTATCATAAGTACTCAGTTTACCTAATACATAATCATGATATGCATTTGGGTGTCTCCCTTGATGAGGTAATAATTCCTTATTCCATTCTTCATCTAAATCTAAACCATACTTTTTTGTTATATTCTCCATTTGAGGAGTGTATTTCTTACTTTTATTTGTTGCATAGTGGTGTTTTTGTAAAGGTTTAGTAGTACCCTTATTCTCAACACCAACCCGTTCGCCACTTACATGTTTAACATCCTTCTTCTCCGTCCCGCCAACAATCCGAACAACTGTATCTCCCGCTCTCTTGAATGCATCTATTCCATCACTGACGGTATACCATCCTGGAGCGCTTTTTCCTACTCCAGCTAAGGCATATTCTTCTCCTCTAATCGGGAAAAGCTTGATTTCCTTCATCGATTCTATTCGCTTATTCAGCCAAGCTTGCGTTTTAGAGAGATTGGTCGTGATCGATGTTTTCAGCTTGGATTGTAAGGCTTTGACTAGTGGTAAAGGGTTGAGGACGTTTTTCGCTTGGTGTAAGACGTTTGTTGTTTTGTTAGCGAATGATTTCACGTCAACGGCGAGTTTTCCAATGCTACCTCGTAGGAGATCGAGCTTGCTTTGCGCTGCTTTTTGAATATCTTGCACCACTCCATTTTTCAAGAGGCCTTTAAGCTTATCTGTGCGAAAGGCATTATGTGGGATCGGTGATGTAATAGTTTTCCCTCGTAATTTGGCAGCGGCACTACTCATTTTTGAAGTCGCTGAAGCACCTTTTGCCGCTCCACCTGCGCCTCCTGTTCCAATAGTCAGGGCCACATTGGTAAGCGCATAAGAGAAGAAAGCCGCGCGACTACGTGCATCTCCATGAACAACGTCCCGTTCCCATACAGATTCAACGGATTCCCAGACAGCTTTTGCCGTTACGACTGGATGTCTGACCATATTGTACAGACTCTTAAAGGTTTCTCCAGGATTGGTAAACAAATCCTTCAGCAAAGTAAACAAGCCTTCAACGATATCCCAGACGGCTTTTAAAACACCTTCAATTACACCAATTATAGCATCTCCTACCACTTCGTACCAACGCTTATCCTTCGTTAGCGTCGTGTAATAGGTTTCATCTATGACGAGGTCATCAATAGATTGTAAGCTAGTCGTAAGTGGTGAAACCTGACTGATAAATTTAGCATCGAGACTTTTGATTTTACTCGAAAACTCTGTGATTGCTTCCTCAATGGAATCAAGCTTCCTGTTTTGTTGATGATCCATTTCCTCTAATCGATTGATCGTCACGTTTTTAAAATCTCGGGACTGAATAACATCTCGTTGAAAAGAGGCGTCCTCAAACCGAGGAAGACTAACGATGTCTTGTACAGATTGAATAATAGAGTTTGCTTCGTTTGTCAATTGAGCCGTTACCATGCTCGTTTGAGAAAGACCTCTTTCTAATTCACTCTCTAGATAGCTTTGTCTAATGAAACCATTTGCTGATGGCTCCAACGTTTGGATAGCTACTTTCATCTGCTTTAATGTGTTTGTATAATTGCTTAAAAATGTCTGATAGCTAGCCAAAAAAGTCAGATGATCATTTTGATAATAGGAGAGTATGGCCTGTCCTCCCATCCCTGTAAAGGAATCGGATAAGTTGACAACGCCTTTGACCGCCGATTCCACCCTCTTCATCTGCTCGGCTTGTGTAGATAACCTCTGAAGAATCTCATCGATTCCTGCGTGAAGCACATCAACATCTAGCAATTTCATTGTCCTATATACCCCCATTATCTAAAGTTTTCGAATATAGGATGAAAGCTGTAAATCTGTTTCTTCCATCATGTCAACAGAATCAACCGTTGCCTGCTCGTTCCTCATCAATAAATCCTTGTATGCCGCTAAGGTCTCTTCTAATTGACTGTTCAATTTATTCAACCGCTCCACTATATCTAATACATTCTGCCCTCCAATGTTCGAAGGAATATTCGTTTCTAATGATTGAATAGCTGATCTTAATTGGCTTAGTGCCTTTTCGACTTCACCATATTGAATTTTTACTTCAGTAGACATATCCACACTTCCCCTTCATCTAAAATCCCAATATTCAGAAATCAAAATATATAAAACCTTCCCATTTCCATATCTTCCCTAGTTCATTTTAAACTTTAAGCCTATTGCTTAAAATAGGTTATTGTTATTAATTTCCATGTAGTGGATTTACAAAAGCATTATCATGGTCCTGTTCATCCATTTATTTTCAATACCTACATAAATCGTAAGTCCTATATACTGATGAACACGTCATTCGAATCAAATCAGTTCGCAAGATTTTCTCCAAAGTCATCACCTAAACAAATAGACCTAAGTACTGTACCTAGGTCTTTCCTTTAGAAATATTATTGTCCTTTCGCACATTATTCGTTCTTTTCATCATTAGTCAAAAAAAGGAAAACACAACTTTTTCATCATGAAGGATTATTTTTACAATGATACAGTTAAAGTATGTAACTTTTGAACGAAGAAAAATCTATCATTCGGATTTGATGGGAGCGATTCGATGTCTTTATCCTATTATTATGCATTATTACGTCAAAAAGAAATGGAGCTACAACGGTTACAAAATTGCAGTAATCAGCTGAATGCTCATCAACAAGAATTTATCCATTATGAAAGAAACGTGAAGGAGCCTGAACTAACTCCTACTACTTGGCATGGGAAGCTAGCCACTACTTTTGAACAATTACGAAATGATGGTATGCTTACTAGTTATCGAGACATTAGCTACAATCAATTTGCTGATGTGTTTACAAGAATAGCTGAAAAAATCCAACAACTACAAAATGAAATTGTTTCAATTAAGCAAACCATCGCTGCCCTTGAAGCAGCGGAAAGAGCCCGTGAAGCTGCAGCCCGTGCTAAAGCAAGTAAAGCCTAGTATCATTACAATAATCCTGCATATCCTTACATAAGGATCGGTAAATTTATAAGTTGAATAGAAGCCAACGCTTATGCTTGGCTTTTTCAACTATATCTATAAATCTAGTGTATTCTTAAGAGTCATTTAAAATATGAAAAGGCGTCTAAAGCATGATTACTCACCCTTTAGACGCCTTTTCTTTTAACTTTTTATAACTTTTCTTTTGGCTTTCCTTCAAATATATTCATTTTGAAAAATAATAAAACGAATATACTTAATAAGAATAGAACAATCATAGCGATTAAAATGGTCTGAAACGTCCAAAAGGATTCCTCATTCCCTAAATCACTGTCAGAATCACTATAATGCTTACTTTCCGCTGTGAATACTTGAAGCTGTTCTGCTTTTGTTTGTATAACCGTTTGTTTATTCACTTCTGATTGGAAAATCTCTTCTTTTGCTTCCTCACTTACTCTTTGTTTCTCTCCAGAAAATGTGATCTTTTCTTGTTCTGTAGGAAGAGATTGTTTCCGCTCTAATAAAGAATCGTCATGAAAATATTCGGTTTTTATTTTCACTTCTTTTTCTTTATATTGATTCGGTTCAACTTCAGCATGAGCAGTACCAACACATATAGACAAACCGACAATCAAAAAAGCAATCCATATCGCACTATGCTTCATGTGTAGCCTCTTCTGACAAATCCAAATCCTTCCCTTTTAAATAAGGAATAAGCGACGATATGATCGAAACGATTAACAAAATCGAAACAATCAAGATGAAACCATCACTATTTCCTAATTGAATATTTAAATACAGAGTCGAAATAGGATGCTCCATACTAAAGTTCGGTAATATTAGATCTAAAATTGGCATTGTGAAAAATGCGACTAATAAAATAGTGATTAATGAACCGACAAATGAACCAATAAAGAAAGCAAGTCTTACTAAAGAAACAATCGACCATAATAAGATCACTGTGAAAACGGTCCATTTAACCGCTTGGACATCATGCATTGGATACATTTTCAAACCATACATACTAATAATTAATCCAACCGTAACGGTTACTAGTAGGTTTAATAATATATGTAATAGCTTGTTAAGCTCTGAATAGTGATGTAAGAAAAGACCAATAAGCACCCCGCTAATTAATACAATAATAAGCATGATTACCGGAGGAGTTGGTGTCACTTTTTCCTGGAATTTATCACCGCTCAGCTTTACAGGATTAGATAAGAAATGGTACATAAATGGATTTTCCTGTTTATCTACAAGCGTATTATTTAAGATTCCATATACGTCACCTTTCACTTGCTTTGTTGTTTGAACATTTTGTGCCCACTTATCATTTAAATCATCTACTTGTTGTTGAACTGTACTTACTTTCGAGTACAAATCACTCGTATTACTTGTGATACTATCTTGCTGTTCTGCTATGCTATTGACCATTTGTGAAATGACTTGTAATGCCCCAAATGATTGATCCTGAATTTGCAGCATAAACTCCCCATTTGTTTCGCTTCCTGGTGCCAATTCAAATGTCGGAGCTGTAGTCTTCTGTGTAAGATTTTCTGAAACTCTCGCTACATTCGTTTCCATAGTAGATAAATTTGAAAGGACATCCGTATGATACTTTTTAAACTGTGTCTCATAATTATCTATTAAATCCAAAATACCATTTGTATATTTATAAAAATCTCCTTCTAAATGGCTAGCATTTTTTGCTGATTCATCAATGGTTCCTTGAAGTTGATAAAAAAGCTGTGTTTCAGCTTTGACTCGATCAAACGCTTCCTGAATGATTGCTTGATCTTCACCTTTTCGAATAATCTGCTCGATTAACGTATCATCTACTGTATTTTTATGTGTCAATTCCCCTTCAAATTGAGAGAGATTAAAATAATAGGACAATAAATCATCCACATTATTACTTACAATCTTATTAGAAAATATTGCATGAAACACTTGCTTTCTTTCTTCAGTCAATCCATCCAACAGTAACATTTGCTGTTCTTTTTGATTGATTTTTTCAACAATTTCACTAATGATGTTTTGTTGATTCTCAGTGACTTTTGTATTATTTTCTTTTGCCGCTGTTTTCCATTGTTGCTGTTGGCTTTTTTGTTTTTCTACTTGCTGATCAATCGATAACATCGTATCTTCAAAAGCTATTATAGATGCATTCAATTGTTCAAAAGCAGTTGGATTTGTATCCTTCAATGTAGCAGCTATTGTTTTCAATTGTTCAATTTGATTTTTCATTCCGCTTACATCAACAGTTGCTATATCCATACTAGAAATGCTAGCCGTAGCACCACCAACGGGCGCACTACTGCGAAGAAGATCATTTCTACTATTTATAATGGCCATTTGAATACTATCTAATCTCAAATCACTTGAACGAGCTTTGTAGGATTTCATATTGTCTTTTTGTAGCTCTAACAAACGCTCAAATTGTTCTTGTGCATTCGAGCTGCCAATCGTTTCACTTAATTCCTTTAATGTTTTACTACTCGTCTCCAATTGTTTCTGAATATTTGATACATCCTTTTGAAGCTTTTTACCATCTTCTTTGTTATTCGTAAAGTCAGTAGGTGTTTGTGCTGTTATCGTACTAACGCCTTCCTTAATAACCGAATCATATTCCTCGATACTATCATTCAATAATTTATGATTTTCGGCACTTATCTGCTCTATTAGCATTTCCTGATTGAGTTGATATTCCTTGAAAGCGTTAATATCTGATATAAACCTTTCGATTTCGGCTTTATTACCAGATGAGCTAGTAAGCGATTCTCCTGTTGCTTGACTTGTTGAACTAGCTGTAGACAAAATTCCTTCTAGCAATTGTTTCTGGTTACCAATTTCCGCAGTTAAAGACTGAGAGCTCGGTGTATAGAAATCATACATGGTACCTTGAAATGCTACTTCTTTCTCCAAAATCCCATCAAATTTCTTTCGAATATCATCAACAGATTGAGAAACATAACTCCAGTAAATCGTTGACATATTCGTATTGATTTTGTTTTTGGCAGCTTCCATTTCCTTTTGAACTTTTTCTGCTCTTTCAGCGTTAACATTTGGCTGTATTTCATAAGTAACAGTCGATTCTATCGGTCTATCATCTGTGAAGCTTAAAACATTTTTGGTAAAATCTGACGGTAAATAGACTACCGCATCATAACGTCCGTTATTTAATCCACTCTCTGCTGTACTCCGGTTTACAGTAATCCAATTATAGGAAGAATCTTTCCCCAAAATCTCAGAAACATCTTTTCCTAATGTTAATGAGTTTTTTTCAAACTCATAGCCAATATCTTCATTAACTATAGCAATGCTCCGAGCATTTTTATTTATTACTTCTCTCATTGGATCATGTCCTATATAGGAGAAGAAGAATGTTGGGATTACTAGGATGACGATTATTTTAACAAGCATCATCATACTCTTACCTTTGCTGTTCAATTAACTCACCTCTTTCTACTAAACAGTTCGGAATTTGAAGCAATCTTTCCGCACCATTTTCCACTAAATAACCAAACCCTGGTTGAATCTCTTTCTCATTTCTTTGGAAAGGCAATGTAAATAAGTTTTGATCTGATTTTTTCATTAACAGAAGCGCCTGTCTGATCTGTTTTAACTCCGTTGTAAATGAGTCATATCCTTTAGAGAAATCATTCGCATTTCCTGCAACGATGACACTAAATCCTAAATGACTAGATTCCTTCATGAGCTTTGCTAGACGATCCTGCATAATAGAATCAGAGTTTTGCTGGAATCTAGAGAAGCTATCAACCATGAAGACAACTTTATCGAAAACAGGAGTATCTTCATTATTTTTCAAGCATTCATGATATTGATCATTTCTAATTTGCATCATGCCCTCTACCATATCAATCCAACTCGTCATCTCTTCTTTTGATTCAATGTAATGAATATTTTCATATTTTTTGAACGAGGATAGACCGCGATCGACATTATCGAATACTCCTACTTTAATGTCCTGGTTTTTCACAAGTGCATGTAGGATGACTTTCAAACTATTCGTCTTTCCTTTTCGAAATTGTCCTACTACCAATAAATGAGGATTCACATCTAATGATAATGGGACAGACGTAACCTTTTCTTCACAGAGTCCTATAGGTATGACGTTTCCATTTACTTCACTTGAATATTGTGTTTCAAAATCCTGTATAGATAATGTTATTGGAAGCATCGGAATTGGTTTTGGTGCTTGAACATCATTATATTTAGCCTTGAATTGTTGAACGAGCTCTTGTAAATTTTTCAATAGTTCTATATCATTATTTCCTTTAGTTGGTAAATACATTTGTGAGAAATAAGCATCGTCCTTCTTAATGATAGCTCTTCCAGGTACTGGTTCTTGTTCAAATGTCGTTCGACCGATAACTCCTAACAACTCTGTTGAGTCCATTAAATAATGAAAGACTTTCGTTCTAAAATTATTTAATAATGGTTGTCGAACTGAATTAACCCTTGTAGCCGTTAAAATAAAATAAATTCCAAGAGCCTGTCCGTCACGCGAAAATTGCGTAAAGAGATTTTCGTAGTCTGCCATTTCTTCTCTCACTAAATCATAGTTATCGATCACAATAAAAAGAATCGGTAGTTTTTCATCGAACAATGCGTTATAAATGGAAATATTACTCACTTCTTTTTGTAAAAAAAGCTGCTTTCTTTCATCCATTTCTTGTTTCATAAAAGCAAAAAACTTCATGATTTTTCGCTCTTCATCAATTCTGAAATAATCAGCTGTGTGTACTAATTGTTTAAGAGGTAGGAGCGTCCCACTTCCGAAATCAAAAATATAGAAATGTAGCTGTTCTGGACTAAAAGCAGTCGCAAATTGTGTAATAAGTGAAATGGCTGTCATTGATTTGCCATAACCAGAGGAACCAAAAACAATGACACTACCATCCTTTATCCATTCATATTCGTAATCATCTTGCGATTGTCTTTCTGGTTCATCCTTTAACGCAATTCTGAAAACTGGTTCATTCTCTTCATCAATCATCAGAGGTGGACTAAATAAACGATCCTGTAAAGGTGGCAACCACGGACTCGCTACTTTCTCAATTCCAAGTTCATTCTGTGTCTGAACAATCCGATCTACAACTACATCAATTTCTGAGACTTTTTGTTGTTTTCTCGTAGAATTCGTTTGTACCTCTGAAATTTGTATGAGCCCCAAATCGGTAATTAAGGCAATTTCATCCTCATCTTCAATCGATTCTTTTGAATAAGAAGCACCACTCCATGCAGACTGGAACAATTCATACACTTCATTATTTCCAACTTGTAAGTATCCACGTCCAGTTGTTGTAATATGGGCTGCATCAGCATTCTTCAAAATCTCTTTACTATCCGATTCATCCTGAACCTTTAAAGATATTTTAAAGCGAGAGTTGCTCCATATCTGATTATCAATAACTCCACCAGGTTTTTGTGTAGCCAAAATTAAATGTACCCCTAAGCTTCTCCCTATACGAGCTGCACTGACAAGCTCTTTGATAAATTCTGGCTCCTCACTTTTTAGCTCTGCGAACTCATCAGAAATGAGAAATAAGTGTGGTAAAGGTGTACTAGCCTTCTTCTGCTTGTACAAATGTGTATAATCGTCGATATGATTCACTTGAAACTCACTAAACAGTCTTTGTCTTTTCTTTAATTCACTATTAATAGATGCAAGAGCTCTATTACTAAAATTCTTACTTCCTTCGATATTTGTAATGGTTCCTAATAGATGAGGCATATTTTTAAATGGCTGAGCCATTCCTCCGCCTTTGTAATCTATTAACAAAAACGCTACTTCATGCGGATGAAAATGAACTGCTAAGGATAAAATGTACGTTTGTAGCATTTCACTTTTCCCTGAACCTGTTGTTCCAGCCACTAAACCATGTGGTCCATGTGCTTTTTCATGTAAATTTAAATGAACCAGATCATCTTTCCCTTTTAATCCAATAGGTACAGCTAATGATTGCGATGATTGCTGCACTTTCCAATTTTGCTTAATCTGAAGTTCTTCTACATTTTTCGCATTAAATAGCTGTAAAAATGAGACCATTTCAGGAATCGAGTTCTGCATACCGATTTGATGTTGTAGAGAACCAAGCATTCTAGCAAACTCTTCATTTCCTTGATGTACATGTTGATCTAAATAAAACGGTGAATGAACAGCTTTTTTATTTTCAATTAATATCTCACCTTCTCGTTCATTAATATATTGAACAAGAGTATGGATATTCTCCGTTAAACTTTCTTTTGAGTCCGATACAAATATCGTTGAAAAACCTAAATTTGTTTTTTTACCTTCTAAATATTCCATAATCACATGCTCGGCAATTAATTGACGATTAGACACAATAAAAATATAATGAGGCATGTATTTTTTCTTGTCATTTTCAGGATCTAAATCTCGTTCTCTTATCTTCTGATAAATAGACGTTAATAATTGATCACGTGTTTTCTCATTGTAAATTAACCCTCTCGCAAAAGAATCTGGTAGTTGAAAATGAGGTAACCATTTCAACCATTCCCATTCTCTATAATCATCTTCATCAAAAATATGAACGAATCGAATATCATGATAACTATGAAAAAATGCAAGTTGTCCAATTAATTGCTGTAATTCATGCATAACAATCGCTTTTTTACCGACGAGTCCAATACTTCCCGTCGATACCTGAATAGATAAAGGAACATTTTTTACTTTTTGATATTGCTTAACGAGCTGTTGAGATTCTTCGATTAAATGGTCAATCTCTCGATTGGCTAAATCACTGCTGCCAAGATTCACATCATAAGTAGAATCAACATCAGCTCTACCAATTCTTAATTGAAGGAAATCGGCATTATCAAATGTGCGCTCCCATATTCGATCACTTATTTTTGTGACAGATGTTTTCATTTCTTCAAAAGAAGGAAAATGATAATCAGCTACCTGCTTTTGCTTTTGATAGAGAGCATCTAATTCTTCCCTTTTTTCTTCTAAATAACGTGTATAGACCCTAAGTCGCTTTTCACTTCGTAACTTATGCTTCTTTTTATCTCGAAAATATTGAATACTTGATGTAAAAATGGTCATAACAAACATGACAAGCGAAATCAGCATAAATATTCCTCGTGGGTTTAGAATAGCGATAAACCCTATTACAAGAAGCATAACTAACGGAGGTAAAATCATGATCCATAAACCTCTGGAATCTTCCTCTGCGTCCTGCATTGGGAAAGAGAGAGTCACTTTCTCTTTTGGAAAATCATAAATCAATCTCGGTGTGCGTTGAAATAAAGGGTACCTCATTTTCATTTTTGAGGTAGGAATCGATGTTTCAATCAAAGAGCTCTTATATTCATTTACTGTTGAAATTCGTAAAAAATCACCTTCTAATAGGGTGACAGTCATAAAAGGAAAAAAGATTTGATCCCCATTTTGCACCTTGTGAATAGTAAGAATGTTCATCCCGTTAAGAAATAATTGTTCATTGTTTTCCGGATGAACGAGCCACTTTTCTCCTTGTTTAATCAGAGATAAAGAATCACTAAACTCAAAATGCCGATTTGGAGTGACTAATATATCTCCTTTTTTCTTTGAAAAGGTTACTTCCGTTCGATTACCCAAATAATACAGCTTTTCTTCAGATGCTTTTGTGATAAAAAAGCTAACACACTCATTATGTATCTGATATTTAAACGGTTTATCTTCGGTTAATATGCCAATCTCTCTATCTAATTCCTGCACACTCCACTCATTTTTAACCTTTTTTAGTTGTAATGATCCGTGGCTGAATGAGATGGAACGAATCTGTATCGTATCCTTTAAGTCTTCTCCAACTGATAACGTTTGCTGCTCATGATCCTCCAAAGCATATTTTTGAAGAGATGAACCAGCCATAATCCATAAATCCATAAACAAACCTCCTACATAGGAAAAACCGGCACCGGTCCTTTTGGATGTAGCTCTTTCTCGAAGAAACCATGAATCTATTTTTCGTTTCATTCTCTAAAGTTTCTCCATTCAGAAAGGAGACATGCGGTAGAAATAAGACAAATCTTGCAGAAAGTCAGGTTATGACTTTCGAAAAGAGATGGCTTATTTCCGAGCGTGGCAGGTGCAAGGTTAGACACTGAACTGAAGCTAGACAATAATAGATCCAAATTTACATACTTTCTATTCTGTGAACCAAATGAAACAAATGATTTACGCATTTACTTAGTTCCATCTGACTCTGATGGTTAATTATTTTCGTTTGTATTCGTATTTGGCTGTTTACCTGCTTCAGGATTACTATTTACAGGAGAAGAATTTGGTGTAGAGTTAGGTGTTGTATTCTTCTGTTCTGTTTGTGAGTCTTGTTCAGCTTGTTGTTCCTCCTCTAACTGTTTCTCTTCTTGCTCCTTCTGAGTTTTAAAGTCAGCTAATTCTACTTTTATTTCATCCAAAAGCTCTTGTTTCTTTTCAGCTTTTAAGCCTTTGTCTTTTTTAATTTCATCCTCATAATTTATAAGTGCATAGATAACTAAATCTTGATCTTCTAGAGTTCTTGCAATTGTCAGTGCTTTATCACTTGTGCCACGACCTATATAGATCCAGTAGAGAAAGAATTGTTCATCTGCTTGCAGTGTTAATGCATTGTTTACATTTTTTCTTTGCTCTTCTTGCAATGCTTCACTCGCCACATACGATGAGGCTAGTTGGTACTGCACAACATAAGGCATTGATTCTGGATTATAATTTTGCAAAAAAGTAATAACTTCGCTATATCTTTGTTCTAAAAAGGCTTGATTACCTTTCACATAGGCTTCTTGCTTTGGATGAACAAAAACAAGAGAATAAATGGTATAGAATAGTGCTGGAATAAAACAAACGATAAAACCAATTAAAAGATAACGCTGAAGCTTCCACTTTTTATTTGGTATCGTAATAAAGCTTTTTGCCTTTTGCTCTAAATCTGCCATTTTTTCCTGTAAATATAGTAACAATTCATCGCATGAGGAGGTTCCCATAATCTTTTTTACTTCTTCACTAGCTTTTAATATTTCATGAAATCTCATATATTCTTCAAAAGTATGTTTCCCCTCAATGACATAACAGAGTGTAGCTTTTAATTCTAAAAATAGTTGTTCCTCATTATTTTCAAAAGGAACTAAACTATCTTTAACTCCATAATGCAACAAATAAGGAGTGTAACTAGAATCAAAGATAATATTCTCAGGACACACAAAAGGTACTAACCTTTTCAATGAATGATCCATTACTTCCTTAGTTAGTTGATAGGCTAGCATCCATTTAGCTAATTCTTTCTTTTTCTGTATCCTAGAAAGCGGATGGTAGGATGGTGGTATTTCAAAGCTAATATTAACCTCATCATCCGTTATAACAATTTGTTTATTTATATGTATATTTTTCTCTTTTAAAGGCTGAATCTCTAAGTCATTCTTAAGCCTTAACCTAGCTCTTTGAAAATGATAAGTAATGGTATTATTCTCTTTCGTAATGACTGCTTCTAATTGTTGCTTTATATATGAATCTTTCTCTTCTGCCATTAAAAACTCTCCTTCATAACAGCATATACCTAGAATCGATTTATAAGATTTCTATTCGATCACCATTCGTAATTCCACTATCTATTAAGCTTGCATAACCGGAGCAAACCTTCTCTTTATTTATCACTCTTATCCAATATCCATCTGCTGGGCATTCCTCAATTCTCTTAATTTGCCAACAAATATCTATTACTTTTTTTATTGTCAAAAAATTAGAAATTCGCAAATCAAACACTTCACCAGTATAGTTTTTCATATCTACGGTAATTCCGATGTACATATTGTCTCCTTCTTAATAAGACTCAGCACTTGATTATAAAGGTGCTGAGTCTTATTGAAATGTTTATTTATCCACGAATTTGACCAGCAATTTGGCGATCTGCATCTTCCAATGCGTTCGCAGTGCTTGTAAGCTGTGATTGAATATCTTGTAATAAATCTGCCATTTTTTGGAACGAAGGTTTCAATTCATCATATTGTCCTTTAAAAGCTTCACTCGCTTGACCTTCCCACATACCTTGAAGGCGACCCATTAAATTATCCATTCTGCCAATTTGAGTGATTACTTCTTGACTTTCTCTACCATACTCCGTAGCTGTTTGAGATAGTTCAGCTGGTGTAACACGAATTTGACCTGACATTTCCCATTCCTCCTAATTCATTTTCTTTACTAAGACAATGATTAAATGTTTGGATAACTAGGCTTAGCATTTTAATCTTTGTGAGTAAGAAGCCATTATTGTTTTAATTCTCGACAATATGTCATAATAGTGTGTAAAGTTACGACATATTTTTTGAGCATATCAGCAATAATCGCCATCTCATTTATTACAGAGATTCTTTGCATAGTATTTCCACCTATATCCAATCTTTATTTTCTAATACCCATCGAATTTTTCCAATTGATTTTGTCACTATTTTTCAAAAAAGTAAATTAAACCCACATCAAAAGACCTATATTTCTTGTCTTTTTTCCAAAAAACGGGACCTTCTATTTAGCTCCTCCTTTTAATTGAGATGTTATAGTTCACATTTGACTGCATAATAAGCACTGCGAATTTATATCATTATTTTGCTCTTTCATATAATCGTTTCTCTATTCAATCACTTCTCTCACACTTGATTGTTCCAATCAACCTCAACTTATACAAATGATGCAAAATAAGCCTTTAAGAAATCCAATTGGATTTCTTAAAGGCTTAAGGCTAATCTTTCAATCTATAAAACGAATTAAAAATGTATCAGCTTGCCTCTGTTTCTTGAGAATGAACTTTTTTCATAAATTCATTTACATCCGCAGGTACTTTACGATCAATAATTGATACGATCCAAACAGATAAGAAACCAATAGGTACTGTTATAAGTCCAGGAATCTTAAATTGTAAGAATGTTGGTAACGTATTTGGTAAGAAAATCATATACATTGAAACCGCTAAACCAATGACTAAGCCAGCAATCGCACCTTTTTCTGTCATACCTCTCCACCAAATACCTAAAATGAATATGGGTGTAAATGTACTTGCGGCCACTGTAAAGGCTAGAGCGACTAAATGTCCTATAGATGCATCTTTTACCAATAAACCTAATCCACCATACAAGAAACCAAGAATAACAATAGCTACTTTACCAGCTACTACTCGTTCTTTCTCACTGATTTTTTTACGGAAAATTGTTGCATATAAGTCATGCGCAAGTGCACCAGAGCTTGCGATGAATAAGCCTGATAAATTTGAGAAAATCGCAGCAAAGGCTCCGGCAATTACTAATCCTAATAGCCATTCTCCACCTAAGGCTTGAGCTGTTGAAGGAATAACCATATTATTACCACCTGTCACTAAGTCCTTCATGACTTCTGGGCTAGCATCACCTCCAAGGAAAATGGAACGACCTACAACACCTAAATAAACAGCTAATAAAAAGAAAACGCTCGCAATACCAATTGCCATAAGAGCTGATTTACGTGCAGCCTTTGCACTTGGATTTGTGTAAAAACGTAATAGAATATGTGGAAGTCCAATTGTTCCTAGAGCGAGCCCTATTGTCATACTAATTGTTTGCCAAAAGGTAGGAAAATAGAAACCTGTACCTGTCCAATCCTGTCCATTAAACATTTGATCCTTACCATCTAAAGCATAAGGAGAAGTACCTTCGATTGGACCAGTGAACGAATTGATAGCAGCGAGAATTTTATCATAATGTAATCCCCCATAAACGGCTACTACTAGCATAATCACAAAGGCACCAAGACGAATCCATAACTCTAAAGCTTGATTCAAAGTCGTTCCTTTCATACCACCGATTCCAACATAAAAGACCATTACAACACATGTAAATATAATTCCAAATTCATAGCTTGTACCAAAGAACATACTTAAGATTTGTGCTGCACCAAGAAGTTGAGGCGCTGCATAAAATCCTGAAATTGCTAGTACAACTGCAACAGCTGCTAGCCTTGCTCTTTTACTATGAAAACGATACGCTAAAAAATCTGCCACTGTATAAGCACCAAATTTTCTCAAAGGTCCAGCAACAAATATAGCTAAAAGTGTTAAGCCAATTGAGAAACAGAAGGCATAGTACGCCCCATCATATCCAAGCTGAAACGTTAAGCCCGCAATACCTAAAAAGGTAGCAGCACTTAAGTAATCTCCTCCAATAGCAGAACCATTGGTAAACCAGCCAAAGCTTCTACCACCAACGAAATAGTCTGAAGCTGTCGCATTTTTCTTAGACAAATAGGTAATATACACAATAGTCCCCATCAGGAGAATGGTCATTAACATTTTGGGCTCAAATAATAAATCCATTACATCGTTCTCCCTTCAGATTTGTTGATACTATATTTACGGAGACGCTTTTCATATAAGCTTGTATGAATAAAAGCAATAATAAATGCCATAGCCATCGCTACTATACTTGTAATAAACCAAGATACCGTCATACCTCCCCAAAACTTAGAAAAAGCAAATTCAGGTGCATACCAATTTAGTACAGGTATAGAAAAAATAAAAACAAAATAAAAAATCGTTAACTTAGACCCTGTTCTAAATTCTGATTTCATTACTTTTTCTGTCTCTGAATCTAGTGGTGGTAGTTCACTTACATCAATCGTTCCAGCTTCAACATAATCGTAGTCTGAATACTCATTAGCCAATTTTTAATTCCTCCCAAAAATTCAAAATATGAATATTTCCGCCTATAAATAGTCCCCTCCCCAAGCGGAAATACGTCTGTAAATAATTGTATTTTATAATCCAATGTATTACCTTACAGTTTTCTAGCATAAATATACAAAAATTTGCCAATGTTCAGAATTTTGTTGTAGAATAATGTATACATTTTTTTGGATGGAGGTGCTCATTGTGTTAAGAGTTAAACTAAACATAGCGAATAAAAATGAGCTTGCCACAGTTATAAAGTGGCTACATGAGGCCCTATCTGATGAGTTTCAAATTTTAACTGATGATGACCAGCAAGTTGATATATTCATTGTTGAAGTGAATAAAATGTTTGATTGGGTTCGAATACGACGGTTACAAAGAAGATATTCTAAAAGTTTAATCTGTCCGATCTTGGCTAAAGAACTTTCCTTTTCATCTGCATTAGCAATCGATTTGAAACTACAAACCATACTTGTAAAGCCTTTACAGAAAAGCGTATTTTTACGAACAGCAAAGAAGTTACGTACTCGCTATTACCAATTCAAAAAGATTACGTTTACCTATAGTGATTTATATGAACAAATTACAGATGGAGATAATACTCCTTTTCAAGAAGCTTTTTTAAGAAGATTAATACGAGGCGAAATAGGTTCCGAACAAGAGGTCATAGAAGCAAGAGCTTTCCTACCTACTCAGGCCATCCCTAACGTTGTTTTACTTCTACAAGGCTTTTCTTTAGAAAGATTGCCGAACGGCATAGCACCAAGTGTCATTATTAAGCAATATATCCGGGAGCAGTATAACCAATGTAATTCCCATACGTCCTTTTTATCTTTTCAAAAGCACTTATTGATCTTATTAAGAGTTCCCAAATTGTACTCTTCCTTTAAACAATGGCAACAAGGTGTTGAATATATGCTAAAGGTCATACAACAATTACGTGAAGAGTTTGGAATTTATGTTTATATCGGTGTAGGTGATGTTTACGATGCACCTCTTAATTTGCATTTCTCTTATGGAGAAGCAAGAAAAGCGCGAAGAAAACCGACGATAACGCATGTTCAATTACGCTTTTTTGAAGAAATCACAAAAAATCCAGCATTGTTAAAAACGATCGATTATATTGTGAAAAACTGCTGTGAAAATATTTCCATTAGTGATGCAGCCACCTATATGAATTTTAGTGTTCCCTACTTTAGCCGAATGTTTAAAAAAGAGACGAAAAAAAGCTATGTAGATTATGTTACTTTTTTAAAAATCATGAAGTCCTTGCCTTTATTGCGTATGACAAATCAGACAATGGAACAAATTTCTGCAGACACCGGTTTTAATACACCAAACTATTATAGTAGTACCTTTAAAAAATACGTGGGATTATCTCCTAGCGAATATCGCGCTACATATGAGATTATCTTTAAATAAGTCTGGTGAATACATTTAGTATAAAAAGCTCAAATGGAGCGTTAGGCGCAAGAGACTGCTGTGGAAGTAGCGGGATAGGTGCACTCCATGGAAAGCGAGCATCCTGAAGCGGGATTCAACTCAGTCTATATTCACTACTTGTTCATAGGTAACAAAGTACCAAAAACAGCGTTAAATAATAGCTAATTGTGGTCTCGAACCAGCATAAGCCAATCCGACTAGAAGACTATTTCTTACCTCCTAGATAGATTGGCTAATTGTATGTACTTAATTCTATAAACCTATTAAAGTAACTTTTCCACGACAGCTGAGGCTGTACGTTCCTTGTTCACGACCGACTCTTTATATGTCCTATTAAAATATTCTGCATATAAAACATCCAACAAATACAATTGAGACAGCTTAGCGGAAAGACTTCCACCTTGAAGAGGTCCTTCATTTGCCCCACAAAGTAGAGTTATATCAGCATAATTCATGATTGGTGATTTTGAAAATCGGGTGATAACAATTGTTTTAGCTCCTCTTTCCTTCGCAACCCTTGCAACATCAATTGTATCTTTAGTAGAACCAGAATAAGATATAATAATAGCTACATCATTTTCTGTCATTAAAGCCGCTGTCATCACTTGTAGATGTGAATCGATGGAACATTCGACCTTATTTATGATCCTCATAAATTTATTCTTTGCTTCCATTGCTGTCATTAATGAAGAGCCTACTCCAAAAAAATGAACTCGTTCAGCTTTCATCATATAATCAATTGCTAATGCAATTTTTTCAACATTTATTAAGTTTTGTGTTTCTGTTAAGGCACTTATATTAGTGGTTAAGATTTTTTTCGATAGCTCCTCAATGGTATCATTCAATGTCACTTTACTTGGTAATTGGTGTGTTTCATCATCATCGAGTGATATACTATGTGCTAGTTCAATTTTAAATTCTTGATACCCTTTTAGCTTTAATGTTTTACAAAACCTAAACACACTTGATTCGCCTACATTACATGCATCGGCAAGATCGTTAATAGACATATATATCACATCTCTATTATTCTCAAGTATGTAGTCTGCAACTTTTTTTTCTGCATTTGTAAATAAATTATATCTAGAACGGACCAAAGTAAAGATATCCTGATTTCCCATACATTTATCACCCTTTATCTTTTTCAGTATGAAGTGAAACAGCACCTAATAAACCAGCTTTGTTCCCAAGAGATGCTTTTACAAAGTTAACATCTGAGAAGCTAGGCATAATACTTTTTTTCATTCTTCTTGAAATCTTTTCAATAATTTGATTTCGCTCCATAATACCACCGCCTAAAATAATAAGTGCTGGATTAAAAATATGTACTAATGAAATCAATCCCAATACGACTTCATCAATCCAATTATCTAGTATTTCTTCTAACAGTACAGAGCCTTGACTGATTTTATTAAATAATACCCTTCCATTAAGACAGCTTGAATCCAATTCTTTAGCTTTTTGAATAAGAGCTGTCGTTGAAGCATAAGTTTCATAACATCCCTTATTTCCACAATTACAGTTTAATCCATTAGGATGTAGAAGAACATGTCCAAATTCCCCTGCTAAACCATTTTTTCCTTTGTATAACTCCCCTTTTGACACAATTGCGCCACCTATTCCCGTTCCATAGGTTAAAAATAAAAAATCTTGGGTCTCTTTTACACTACCAAAATATTTTTCACCTAAAGCTGCCGCATTGACATCATTCTCTACTTCAACAGGAACCTTAAATCTTCCCTCCAAAATAGATTTTATTTCTGTACCTGTATAATTGGGAATGTTTTCATTAGCATAAATGATTGTTCCATTTTCCCTGTTTACTTGACCAGCTGTACTAATACCAATTGCATCTATACCCTGATAACTTGCAATCGCTTTTGATAATGTTTCAATGATAAACTTTCCACCTTTTTCTGCCTCGGTCCTAATTTCCTGAAAGTCTTGTAAAGTACCATATTCATCGGAAACAGCTATTTTTATCGTTGTACCTCCTATATCTGCTGCTACAATTCTCATCTATTTCACCCCTATTTCGTCTGAAAGGTAATAAATCCCCAAGTATTTTGGGGATTTATTTATTCTAGTTTTTGTTTTTAAAATGCGATAAAATCATCCATTAAGTATTTAATGTCTTATTGATCACATGAACAAACCTTTTAGTAATTTCCTTTGGTCTAGTAATAGCAGATCCAATTACAACAGCGTGTACGCCTGTATTTATAACCTCTTTCAAGTCTTCCTCTGTCCATATTCCACCCTCAGCAATAAATGGCACCGGGATATTTTCAACAGATTTCTTTATGAAATTTATATCAGGTAAAACGCTATCTTTTGTATATTCCGTATATCCACTTAACGTTGAACCAATACAATCAAAGCCTAATCGATAAGCTTCTACAGCCTCCTCATACGTAGAGCAGTCAGCCATAAAGATTTGGTTAGAATATTTTTCACGAATGTGTGGAAAGATTTGACTTATCGTTTTTCCATTTGGTCTCTTTCGTTTTGTAGCGTCTAATGCAATTATGTCCACACCTTCTTTATAGAGAAGGTCAATTTCTGAAATAGTTGGTGTAATAAACACGTCCGATTCAGATTCATCGTACACCTTTTTAATAATACCTATTAAAGGTAAATCAACTACTTCTTTGATTGCTTTTATATCTTCGACACTATTTGATCGTATGCCTCCTGCACCTCCTAGCTTTGCAGCAATAGCCATTTTACTCATAATAAAAGAGCTATGAAGCGGTTCATCCGGAAGTGCTTGACAAGAAACGATTAGTTTTCCTTTTATTTGCTGAAATAATTCTACTTTTTTGAGCATCATATTCTTCTCCATATTTAATTATTCCTTTACTCCGCCAATAGAAATTCCCTTGGTAAAATATCTTTGGAAAAAGAAAAAGATAAGTAGCATTGGAATAGCAGCAACAGTAGCTCCTGCCATTTTGTATGCGAAATTCGGATTAAGATCTTGCATTAAGGTTGCAATTCCCACCATCAATGTCTTAGCGTTTGCTTCTTGACCAACTACAAGCTGCCATAAATAATCATTCCAAACCTGTACAAAGTGAAGGATAAACAATGCTCCTATTCCAGGCTTAACAAGTGGAAGCATAATCTTATAAAAGATCGTCCATTCGCTTGCTCCATCCATTTTGGCAGCTTCTCGAAATGAGTCTGGTATGCTATCAAAAAACCCTTTCAACATAAACACACCAAAAGCAGTCGCAATATTCGGATAAATCATTCCGCTTAACGAGTTTACCATTCCAATGTCTTGAATTAATCTAAATAATGGAACGATTAACACTTCTTTTGGAATCATTAAGCTTGAAATGAAAATAACAAATATAATATTTTTAAATTTAAAATCTAACTTTGAAAAAGCATATGCAGCCATAGAACTAACAACTACAAGTCCTATTGTTGAAACAGTCGCTACAATAATACTGTTAAATGTCCATTTTAACGCCGGTTGATTACTGAATACATCTACATAGTTTGAAAAATTGATGCTTGTCGGAAACCAATCTGGTGGCATTTTTATGACATCAGAGCTTTTTTTCAATGAACTAGTGATCAGCCAGTAAATAGGAAATAGACTTAATAGAGCACAGAAAATAACTACGATGTTTGAAAATACATCAATAAATTCTCTCTTCTTTTGCGTTTTTTTTCTTAACAAGGTCCTTCCTCCCCCCTAATTATTCTTAAACATAGCTCTTAACTGAGGAATAGATAAGACTAATGTTATGATGAACATGATTACACCTACTGCTGATGCAACGCCTAATTGATTGTATTTGAAAGCATTATTGTATAAATAATACATTAATGTTGTGGAACCATTATTTGGTCCACCACCAGTCAGAAGTTGAATAACCACGAATATTTTTAAAACAGCAATAATATTCATAATGATGATATATATCGTCGTTGGCTTAACCATTGGAATAATAATTTTCATGATAATCTTTACTCTGCTAGCTCCATCAACCTCAGCAGCTTCCAGCAAATCTTTAGGAATACCAATCATAGAAGCTACATATAGGATAATCGCTTGACCTACATTTATAGCAAAAGTAATAAAAATAATAACAGGTAATACGGTATTTTTATTACCCAATAAATTGATTGTTGGCATTTCCATTTCTCTAGCTAAGTAGGGAATCAACCCGTTACTTGGATTTAATAAAAAACTCCATACCATGGTCATTACAACCATTGAAACCATTACAGGAATATAGTAACTACCTCTTATAAAAGAAACATACTTTGCATTTTTATCAAAAATTGCTGTTGCAACAAAAAGGGCAAAAATAACCGTTAATGCCACAATACAAATAACAAAAATGACAGTATTTATCGTAGATTTTACAAACACTTCATCATTAAACAAGCGTATGTAGTTATCTAAACCTACGAATGTAGCATCGGAATAACTGATTTTAAACAAACTTAATCGGATGCCTTCAAAAATTGGATATACAATGAAAATCGCAAACAAGAGCAATTGTGGCAGTATAAATAAATAACCTGTAAAATTCTCCTTAAACCTTTCAGTTTTCACTAGCATCCTCACCCTTCAAATGCCAATTCCTATTATCTGTTAAAAGACGATATAGTGTGGATACAATCCGATTTAATCTCCTATAACGGAATCCGCTTTCGCATTTTTAATTATTTCATTACCTTTTTTCTGATAATCTTTTATCGCTTTTTCAGGTTTTTTCTCACCTGTATAGATTGCTTGTAACTCAGGATATAAAACTTGTCTTAGTTCATTGTATCCAGCAACATTCCCAGTAAAAGTAAACAAGTATTTAGAATTCTCATCATAAGCCTTAAATAGAGGTTGCTCATTTGCAAATTCTTCTGCTACAGAAGATCTTACTGGAACACCATTTTTCGATGATTTTACTAATTCTTCATCTGTTGAGAAAAACTTCACAAAGTCTTTACTTACTTTTGTTTTTATTTTATCTTCGGATTTAAAAACAGCTGCACCTGTAACATAAGTGAACGTTAAAGGATCTCCACTTTCAGAAGGAATATTAGCGAGCCTCACATCAAATTTCGGTAAATCACCATTCTTCATATCATTCTTTGCATTTGTGTATAAAATAGCATTTGTGAAGTTTATTGCTAGCTGTTGATTTTGGAACATCGCATTCGTATCATTTGAAGACACTGATTCCGGTCCTGGATTTGTTAACCCCGATTTATAAATTTTCTCCATCCATTTTGCTGCTTTTATCCCTGAATCCTTTGCAACTACAATCTCATTATTGGAATTAAAGAATTCATTACCGAACATTCTTAAGTAAGCAAGATTCCATGTATCTGCTTGATTGTTTAAAGCATACAATCCCATTGGGTATGCATTTGGAAACTGATCTTTTGGTAATTTAGTTTTTAACGCATTTAAAATGGTTTCAAACTCTTTTAATGTCCACGTTTTTATTTCATTTTCTTCTCCAATATAACTTTCTAGCCCTGCAGCTCTTAACATATCAGCATTGTATGCAAAAGTACCTGGATTTTGAGAGAATGGATAGAAGTATATGTCTTTTCCAAAAGTAACGTTTTCCCAAATACTTTTAGGAATATCTTCTTTTGCCTGATCATCAACGATATCCGTTATAGGTTCCAAAGCCCCTCTATGTACATAATCTCCCATTGCAAAAACGCTTTCAAAAAAGATATTAGGAGGTGTACCACCGTTTAAATTTACATTTAGCAACTCATCTCTCTGATCTCCAGCAATTACTTCTATATTCACTTTCACATCATAATCTTCATATTGTTCCGAAAACTTTTTGGCTGCGTATTTTAAGAAACTGTCATAATCTGCTCCTTCTTCGGAGCCATCAAGTACACCTTTCCATTGAGGTGTTAACCAAGCTGTAATCTCTACTTTTTCTTTCCCATTTGATTTTTCATTCTTACTATCCACTTTTTCATTAGAGCAACCTGCTAAAAATACTGTAAGTAATAACACAAAGCTAGACAGAATTGTTATAAGTCTTTTGTTATTCATTCCTAGTTCCCCCTTTTAAAATACTTTGAACTTTTTCATAAATAATTTCAGAAAGTTGTTTATGTCCTTCTTGATCTAGATGCATATAGTCAACGTGGTTCATTGAAACAATTCCTTTTGTATCAAGAAATTCTATATCATGAACTTTCAATAATTTTTCTAAATGAATTGAAAGTTCTTCCGATTTGCAATCACAATCTTTTCCCATTGGTAGACCAATAGATGTGTTCATATAATCTTTACCAATTGGAGGTGGAGCAACAACTAGGACTCTACTCGACTGACTATCTATAGAGACCGCGTTCTTTGCTTTAATAGCCAGTCGGGTTATTCCCTGCGCAATATTATAAGCAGTTAAATTAAATCTTTCCTTCGTATCATTTGTTCCAAGCATAATAATAACTAACTCAAGAGGTGAATGACTTAATAAACAAGGATGTATGAAAGTAAGTCCATTTAACCCTTCAAATAACGGATCCTCAATCACACTTGTTCTTCCTGATAAACCTTCTTCAATAACCTGAAATTCATCTCCAAGGTATTCATTTAATAAACAAGGCCATCTCACATTCTCTGGGAATCTTTCCGTTGTTTCAGCATTGTACCCCCATGTATTTGAATCTCCATAACAAACAATTCTTTTCATGGCACTATTACCCTTCGTATTTAGCAATCGTTTCATCTATCAGTTTTTTTAATTTTCCTAATTTTCCAAATTCTTTTTCTGGTATGGCTTCTAGCGGTTCTCTTACACTCCCTACATTGATCCCATTTAATTTCAAAACTTCTTTTATTGCTGAATACATGGAGCCTTCAAATGAACATAGAGCGATAATAATATCGTTGATTTCTTTTTGGATATTCTTTGCCTGTTTAATCTGTCCATTCGATATAAACTCTTCAGCTTTTAAAAATAGTTCAGGCATAGCCCCATAGGTTCCACCTATTCCACTATCAGCTCCCATTAGTCTTCCAGCAACAAATTGTTCATCTGGACCATTAAAAACTAGTATTCTGTCTTCATCAACAGATTTAAATCTTTCAATATCCAGTACTGGCATTGAAGAATTCTTAATTCCTATTACTTTTTCATTTGTTAGCATTTGTTTAAATAGATTCATTGAAAGTGAATAACCTGTTGTTTGAGGGATATTATAGATTACAAATGGTAAATTTGTAGAATCAATAATAGTAAACCAATATTTTGAAATTGAACTCTCAGGAAGTTTGAAATAAATTGGCGGTATAGCTGATAATGCATCGTAACCTAATTCTTCTGCATATTTTGCCAAAGTAACACTATCTCTAGTTGATGGAGCACCCACATGTGCTATTAAAGTTAGCTTGCCTTTTAGACACTCCGCTACATATTTAAGCGTCGCTTTTCTCTCAATAATATTCTGATAAATACATTCGCCCGAACTACCACCCACGTATAGACCTTTTACTCCCTTATGATAAAGATAGTTTGCTAATGCCTTTGTTCTTTCTTCCGACACCTCTCCATTTTCATCATAGCAAGCATAAAAAGCTGGAAATATTCCTTTAAATTTATCATTCATACATTTCACCCCATATCCAATAAAACTAACATTTATAAACAACCTATCCTAAAATTACCATACACTATTATTTTTGTAAACATTTTCCTTCATTATATTTTTTTTGAAAAAAATTTCCACTATTTCAAGTCATGATCATGCTTCTACAATCGTTAATAGATAATAAGACTAAATTAACTCCTCACTTAACCATTATTTTCATCACTATACTTTTGAACAGGTATGCGAATCATAACAATTGTTCCATCAACTCGACTACTATATATTTGTAATCCGTATTCCTCACCAAAATGTAATCTGATTCTCTCATGAACATTTTTTGTACCGATATGATTTGTTGTGATCGTGTAATGATCTTGAAATAGGTTTTGATTAAGTTTCATTAGTGTATCCTGATCCATTCCTACGCCATTATCATGTATTTCAATTACAAGACCTTCATCAGATAGAAACACAATAACAGAAACTTCTATCTGTTCCGTCTGACGCTCAAGCCCATACTTCAAAGCATTTTCCACTATTGGCTGTAGCATAAATCGAACAACGAGCAAATTCTCGCATCCATTTTCAATAATTTCATGATAATCTATATTATTCGCATATCTCATCTTTTGAAGTTTAAAATATAACCGTACATACTCCAACTCTGTTTTCAAAGGAACAAGATCTTGATCAATTTTAGTGTGCAAACGGAACAAATGCCCTAGTGTACCTATCATTTCACCTAACTCTCGTTGATCATTTAATACCGCTTTCATCTGAATTGATTCCAACGTATTTGCAAGAAAATGAGGATTAATTTGACTATGCAAAGCAATTAATTGTGCTTCCTTTTGTTTGGCTTTTGCAGAGGCAATTCGTTCTACGAAGCTTTTTAAATCGCTAACCATTTTATTAAAGCCGTGATATAGTGTTCCTATTTCATCATTGCGACTAGTCTTAAGATCCACGGTAAAATCTCCTGTTCCAATAAGCCGAACCTGTTTACTGAGATGAATGATTGGTTTTGAAACTCTAGAAGAAATGAAGAACATTAAAACCGTTGCTAACAACGCTGAACTTGCTGCAACCAATAAAATAATTCGACCAATAAAAGCTGACTTCTCTGTAACATCTGTCGAATTGATATATTGAATAACCTTCCATCCCGAGTATTTGGAAGTAACAAAATTCACATATACAGCTTTATTGTTTATTTTTGTATATAATTGACCATTTTCTTCCGCTAAGATACTCTTTAATGCTGAAGGTTCGATCTTTAAAGCCGTTGTATTTTGCTGAAATTGAGAAGAGTATATGAAACTACCTTTATCATCAACCATTATGAAATTCCTCTGATTATGTTCCATTAATGAAAAAATGTTGCGGAGCATATCTAAGCGAATATCGAGAAGAATCACTCCAAGTATTTGATCCTCTCCAACTTGTCGGATTGCTCTTGACATGGAAATAACATAGTCATTTGAAAACTTTCGCTGAAACGGCTTGTGAGTACCAAACAAGACCATTCCTCCATCTGCTTCAATCGTCTTTTTATACCAGGGCTCATTGAAATACGAGTAATCATAGTCAGCACCAACATAATCATAACTACCTGCATAATATACTCTGTTACCCAAAAAAATTTGTACCCCATTGACATTATTAATTAACAATTCAATTCCTTGAACAAAATTATGTATACTTGTTTCATTTTCAAGCTGGTTTGAATTAGATGGATTGTTCATTGTTTTTTTAATGCGGAAAGTAATTTAGCATCATTAAACGCAAGTAATGTACCTTTTTCGATTGCTTGTAAATATTGATCCATATTAAAGGATAAGTTTTTTAAGATTAGGGAAGAGTTACTCTGGAATTCTTTTTCTACTGCATTTAACGACACCCTATACGTTACTACTGATACAATCAACAATGGAATCGTAACACTACAGATAATAAGAAAAAATATTTCTGTACGGATGCTATTTCTCATCGAACACCTCGCATTTTGCGATATTCAGAAGGAGTAATTCCAGTAATTTTTTTGAAAGTTTTTACAAAATGCTTATAACTGTTATAACCACACATGTTAGCAACTTCTAAAACAGAATAGTTAGAATTCTTCAAGCATTCTTTAGCATAATTCATTCGAATTTCTGTAATGTACATTACATAATTAATGTTCATTTTATTTTTAAATAAGCGGCTTAGATAAGTAGGGTTATAAAAAAATACATTGGCCACTCTAGTCAACGAAATGTCCTTATCTATATTTTCTAAAATGTACGCCTCAATTTTTGAAAAAATCCGTTTCTCCATAGAGTTTCTAGAACTATAATCAAAATTCAAACTGATTGTCAAAATAAAATCAGTAAGCCATTCAAATAAATCTGTTAGTGTACAAAAGTCATCCAAAAAAGCACTGGAAAACAATTTCGTATGATACATTTCTCTTATATTTATTCCATGCTTGTGAACAAATCTTATACAAACCCCAATCAGTTCTTGGACAAAGGCAAATAATATTTCAGGAGTAGCCTGTTCAGCGTGTTTTTCTATTAGTTGTTCAAACTGTCCCAACAATTCCTTTATTGTGATTTGATCAGCCTGTTCAAGCGCAATTACTAGTTTTTGCTTTTGATTCTCTGTCAAATGGAATAAATAACCTTTTACGTGACTAGGCTGACTGTAATAGAAAATTTGCTCTCTACTATCAAAAAAACGATAAGTTATTGCTTGCTGAGCTAAGAGAAGAGACTGCTTTACATGGCTACCACTATTAACTTGAGGTCCGACACCACAATACAGATTATTACTTATTGAACTAACTTGCTTTACTATTTTCCGTGCTATATCTGTAACCTTGTCTATCAATAATGGATTTTCCTTAGAAGCGATGAACATAAAACATTTCATCCCTGATGTATATATAAAAACTTGACAATCTAACTCTGATTGAAATAACTCTTCCCAACTTGAACGTATCTTCGCAACTACGTCTCCCCATAATTGTTGAATAGAATTTCTGTCCCCCATTTTTGAGATGAGAGTGAAAACGACTGTATAATAACTTTCATTCACAATAGGAAGATTGAACATTTCTGAACGTCTTTTCCATTCTTCCTCACTATAATTATTCTCCATCAAGTCTTGAATGCATTTTTCCTGCATCAGTGTCTCTTTTTCGCTTAGCTCTTTCCTTATTTCTTCTTGTCGTATGATATCCTGTTTTTTTTCTTTCATTTTGGTAACAGCTTCTTGAATCGTTTTTATGCTTTCTTCATATTGAAGCGGCTTTACCAAATACGCTGTCACCCCTAGCTGAATTGCCTTTTTGGCATAAATAAAATCTTCATATCCACTTAAAATAACAAAAATACAGTCAGGTAGATCTACTTGAAGTCTTTCAATCATTTTCAAACCATCCATATTAGGCATTCGAATATCGGTTACAATTAAATCGGGTTTCCATTTGTTTGCTTTTTCAATAGCATCTAATCCATTCTCAGCTTCGAGAATAGTTGAAAATCCAAGCTCTCCCCAATTAAAATACTTTACCAAACCTGCACGAATGACTATCTCATCTTCTACAATCATTAAATTATACATATATCACCTCGAATACAATTATATGTCAATCTCAGCAAAACAAAATAGTCTTAAATATCCTAAAATGTAAAGATAAACCCTAAAAAGTAAAATAAAGGGTATTTTTTCTCGTGATCATTTTAGATAAGATTAATCCAAGTAAGAAAGCGCTTTTATTCGTAGGGTATAAAAATACATTTTATTGGAGGGATTGAATTGAAATTGTTCAAAAAAATAGTAATTCCACTACTTTCTGCTTCAGTTATTCTTGGAATTGTTGGCTGTTCAAAAGATTCTAGCACAAATGAAAAGACTTCTAATGACAAAAAGCAAGTTGAAATCACATGGTGGAATTATCCGAACTGGGATGCATTGGATGGAGAATTAGGGAAATACGAAAAAGAGGTAATTAAAGCATTCAATAAGAAAAATCCTACTATCAAAGTTAACCTAGAGATGATTTCATTCGAAGGTGGTCCAGAAAAGGTAAACGTTGCCCTTGCCTCCAAAACAGCGCCTGATCTCATTTATGACGCTCCAGGCCGTATTCTTGACTACGGTGAAAAAGGTTACCTTGCACCCTTAAATGATATGGTTGATAGTGAAATGGAAAAAGATATATCTGAAAGCATTTGGAATCAATCAAAAGTAAAAGATGATGTCGTAATGTATCCACTTAATACAACTCCATTTATGATGGCTGTCAATAAAACACTATTTGAAAAAATTGGAGCACTTGACTTGCTCCCTCTAGACCGGCCAGAACGCACCTGGAGTGTTGCAGAATATGAAAAGGCTTTAGAAGCAGTTAAAACAAAAGCACCTGACGTTTACCCATCTGCTTTTTTTGCTAAAAGTTCTGCTGGAGACCAGGGAACAAGAGCTTATTTAGCTAATTTAGCTGGAAATAGCTTCTTAAACAAGGATATGACGGAAGTGACTATTAATAGTGGTGATGGCGCTAAAGCACTTCAATGGGTTGTTGATGGAGTTTCCAAAAAACTAGTTGCACCTGGTGCAGAGTCAATGGCAGCAAGTGATACTCTCGATTTATTCTTACAAGGTAAACTAGCAACAACAATAAATTATTCTACAGTTGTAAAGAAAATATATAGCTCTAAAAAAGTCGTAGATTTTGAAGAAGCATTTGTTTCATGGCCAACACCTGATGGTACAAACCCTTCGTACGAGCCATATATCGGTGGTATGGCTGTATTCAATAATGGTGACAAAGATAAGATTGAAGCTGCTAAAAAATTGATTAATTTTATTGCAAATGATCCTGAGTGGAAAGATAAAAACCTTAAAGCTACTGGCGGTTTCTCTGTCAGAAATTCAGTAACTGGACTTTATGACGATGCCGAAATGACATATGTAGAATCCATGAGAAAGTATATTATTGACGGACCTACAAGAGCAAAAGGATTTGTTGAACTAAGAACAGTATGGTTCCCAGAACTTCAACAAGCATTAATGGGGAAATCATCACCTAAAAAAGCATTGGATTCTTTTAAAGCAAAAGGAGATGAAATCCTAAAGAAAAGTCAATAAAGAGCATCAGTAATCGTTGAGGGAGTTCGTTAATCCCCCAACGATTACTAAATGTCTCTCTCCAACGGCAATCACATTAGAATGCATAATTCTTTTCGCTTCAAAAGGGAAAATGAAGTTCTTTTAGAACTTTCTTACTTAACTTATCGCTAAACTGGTAGATACGAAAATTTTTTTTGACCAATTGGGTTTTTACTAGCACTAAGACTCCCACCTAAATGCCTCTTTTCTTGCTGTTTTTTTCATTGGGGGTCTTAGAATTAGTTTGAACGGTATACGGGACCTTTCTCATAAATAATATAAAGACCTAGATTATGACGAAAGATCTCTTTTTTAATGAATGTAAATAAAGGAGGTAAAACTTAGTGAGAACCTTCACTCAAAAGCGCTTTTTTAAAAGAGAATGGCTAACTAGCTATCTTTTTTTATTACCTGCACTTAGTTTTTTTGTAATATTCGTCGTAATACCTATGATTAAAGGAATATATATAAGCTTTTTTAATTACACTGGAGCTCAATTTGATTTTATAGGACTAGATAATTATATTTACTTATTTCAAAATGAAGTTTTTCTAAAAGCACTACGTAATACCGTTCTTTTAGTCTTAGGTGCCGTACCAATTGTTATTATCTTTTCCCTTTTTGTCTCAATCAATATTTATCAAAAAAATGAAAAGCTGAGATCCTTTTTTCGAGCAATATTTTATTTACCAGCTGTTTCTTCCGTAGTAAGCATAACCGTTGTCTGGGGCTGGATTTATCATCCTAATTACGGAGTACTCAATTATATTCTAAATTTATTGAACCTAGAGTCCATCAATTGGCTTGGCGACTCGAAATTTGCCTTAATATCCATCATTATCGTACTTATAACAACATCTGTCGGTCAGCCAATCATCCTATATACAGCTTCCTTAGGAAATATTCCTTCAACCTATATTGAAGCAGCAAAAATTGACGGGGGAAGTGATTGGCAAATATTCCGAAAGATTATTTGGCCTCTTTTAATGCCTACTAGTTTATACGTTATTATTGTAACTACGATTAACTCCTTTCAATGTTTTGCATTAATTAAATTACTGACATCAGGCGGCCCCTTCTACAGTACAACTACAATTATGTATGAAGTATATGAAAAGGCGTTTACTCTAGCACAATTCGGCTTAGCTTCCGCAATGGGTATCATTTTAGCAGTGGTGATCATTACTATTTCAATCATACAGTTTAAATACTTCGGAAAAGAAGTGGAATATTAGGAAAGGAGAACTTGAAATGGAGCCTACTATACAATCAAAGAAAAAAATAATAGTAAAAAAACAAAAGAAAATGCCCATTCCAATTGGTAAAAAACTATCGATGTTCTTAATGATATTTTTCGTTTTATTATTTCTATTCCCCTATTATTGGGTTATTACTGGATCATTTAAATTACAGCTTGTAGCAACTACGATTCCACCTGAATGGTTTCCACTAAAACCAACCATGGAAAATTGGGTTGATTTATTTAAAAATCCAATTTGGCGTTGGACTTTTAATAGCTTTTTTATTTCTTTTGTAGAGATGATATTAGTTTGTTCAACCGCCGCTCTCGCAGGCTACGCTTTAGCCAAAAAACGTTTTCCTGGCAGAAAGGTGATCTTTTGGATATTAATTGCAGCAATGACTCTTCCAAAACAAGTAATCCTAGTACCCCTTTTTACTATGTTAGCGGATTTTGGATGGGTTGATACATTTCGAGGACTGATCCTTCCAGCTGTTGGGTGGCCATTTGGGGTATTTCTCATCAAACAATTTGCTCAAACCATACCTGATGAATTAATCGAAGCTGCCAAAATAGATGGTTGTTCCGAATTACGCATCTTTTACTCAATTGTATTGCCTATGCTGAAGCCTGCTGTTGGTGCTTTAGCCATATTCACTTTTATTGCTTCATGGAATGACTATTTCATGCAATTAATCATGGTTCGTTCTACTTCCATGCAAACATTACCACTCGGAGTTGCTGCCATGCAATCTGAATTTGCAACAAACTACGGAGTCTTAATGGCAGGAGCAACCCTTTCTTCTATACCTATGATTGTGATTTTTCTTATTTTCCAAAAGAATTTCACTCAAGGAATTACAATGGGTGCTATAAAGTAACAACGTATGAATCGGTATATTTTTAACATAAACAGATAAAAGTGCAAACTATCCGTTCAGCCTAAAAATAAGAAGGGACAATGAGTTATCTTTTTTTGGATACATCAAATGTCCCTGCTTATTTTCTTTTGAATAGCTTTATCACACTGATGAATCTCTACTAACTATGGAAAAACACTCTAATTACATCCATTGATGGCTACTTTATTCCATAACTTATTAAGTTTGTTAGTATTCGATAACCACCAGGAACTTGATTTTGAATTTGTCTATATAGTACTAGATTTGTATATAGATAACTACCTTTCCCATAATTCGCCATTAGAATACCACCATCAAATGGCGCTTCATTTGGATCCGCCATTGTTATAAATGTCTCATATCTACTGTCCCATTTCATTGGGAAATAAAGTCCTCTTTCCTGAACCCAATGACTCCAATCATCTTTTGTTATTTTGTTAGGATAATTAAATAGAGGAGAATCCGGCTTCAAAAGATTTACCGTTGCATTCTCATCCGTTACTCGCCAACGTATGGAAGGATTTCCAATTGTAAGCGGATATGGTGCAGTTTTTTGTGCATCCCATCCATCGCCTGGCTTGTGATATTGAACAACAAGATATCCGCCATTTTCTACATATTTTAAGAGCCTTGCATTGTTTAATTGTAAATCCTCTCGGGATAAATAAGCACGAATACCTACAACAATCGTATTATATTGATTCAAATCACCAGTTGCCAAATCCACTGGGGTTAACTTTGTGATATTAAGACCTGCATTACTTAAATAATCGGCCACTTTATCAAATCCACTTTCAATATAGCCTACTTTCAAAGAATCTGGCTTTAGTAATTCAAATGCAACAGCATTTATATTTGCTGGATATTGATAATAGAAAGTTCCAATATGGTCATATGATATTTCTTGAATAGTAGATTGAAAGGTCTTTCCATTAACAGTTGCAAAAGCTTTTATTTCATATTCATCATTCTTTACGGTTGGCGGTGGAGTAAGGATGAATTTCACTTGTTTCTCTTCATTTTTTCCAGAAAATGAAACCGTTGATTTTGTAGGTGTAACCTTCCAATTTGGTGGTATTTTTATTGCTATATTTGCTGTTGTCTTCCCTTCTCGATAATTTTTAGCTGTTACTGTTATCGGTATTTCTTTTGGCACGTTTGCCGTATTTACAGCAAGATCCTCAGGTGAAAGTGTGAGACCTACATCAGGAAGTACAGCAATCGTGCCATTTAATTCTTCTTTAAATGTCGTTTTTGTATGACCATATTCAAAAGAAATGTTTGCTGAAATGGCAGATTTATTATACGCATGATAGTCATTTGCCTCTTTAGGAACATCAACCTGATACGTAATAATCGTTGATTTTTTTGGAGCTAGATAAACAGATTTTGTTTTTGTTTTTGCTTTCCAGCCTTTTTCCATGTCCAATTTCACAGAAACATTTTTTAGCGTATGTGTTCCATTGTTTTTAAGTGTAATTGTCACATTGGTTTTTTGACCTTTTGTCAGTATATTGGAGGAGGATTTAGCTTGAACATCTAAATTTGAAGATACAAAACTAGCATTTTGCAATTGCTCTTCTTTTAATGAAAGCTTGTGAAGCAACTCATTTTTGACTTCATTACTTAGTTTTGCTTTTTTGACTTGTTTTGTAACTGTTCGAACATGAGTTAGAGCTGTTTGAGATGAGGTAAAAACACGCTGACTATTTGGATATGCTTTAATAACAGAATCCATTTTTACTTGTAGTTTTTTCAGTTCGGATCTTAATTGCGACTGTGATACTGGTAATTGATTCGCCCAATCAGTAAAGTTATATGGAATTCCAGCAAAAAGATCCTTTTTATCTTTCGTATTCACGGCACTTTGCTTCAAATCCAGATGTACCTGACGTGGTCCTGCTGGAATATCTGATCCCATTCCTTGACTTTTATGCATATATCGAGATTGTTCGCCAAGCTGCGGATATGTCATCCCATAAACGGGGTCATATGCTCCAATTTCAATCGATGTTGTTGCTTTATCTGCAGAGGAAACTGGTAAATATAACTTTTTTACTTGCCATACGGATAATCCTTGCTTTAAATGCTGCGGGAAAATAGTCGGATTTGCTGCATCCTTAAAAGCTCGTTCACTTAATATGGTCATCGTTCGATGATGACCGTGCTGAGTATCATCATTTTGAAAAGATGGCATTACAATATCGGGCTGATATGTACGAATAAAGCGAATTAAACGTTCATATGTTAGTTCCTCGCCCCATTTTCCCAACGTTTCTTCTGGTGTCTTGGAAAAACCAAAATCGTAAATAGGATCAGATGTTGTTTTACTTAAATGATAAGCTTTTACTCCAGTAATTTTTGCAGCTTCAATCATTTCCCTTGAGCGAATGATTCCAAGTGCGTTATCCAATTCGTCGCCTATTTCATTTTGCCCTCCTTCACCTCGATTGGCAATTAAGCTAGATGTCTTCACTCCTAATCCTCTTGATAAATAAGCTAGAAAATCACTTCTTTCATCATCAGGATGAGCACCACTATTCAAAAACGTAACAGTTGTACCAAGTGGTTTGACAGCATTCCATAGTTCTACATTAGGTTTGTTAGTACTTGCTGTACCTTTTGCGAACGGAAAAAATGATACAACTAAAAATAGTGATAAAATAATCCGCAATAATCTCCTCATCATGAAACCCCTTTCATTTTATAAAATTTTCACTTCATAAACTAATAGATGATATGTAAGGTAGTAATATTCCTTAAACCAAGCTGCATATATAATTTATAGACTAATACTTTATTTGATAGGTATTCTTTTATGCCTCAACAGTGATTAGTTAAAGTAAGCCATTTTATACTGGCGCTTCCCTTTCCACTTAAAATCTTTTTGTAGTATTTCAAAAAAAGAGACTTGTTGCCAGTATGAACAAGAAAAATGTTGATAATAAGGGGGTTTTTTAATGAAAAGCAAGAAGTTATCCATTTTTTCCATACTTACTCTTTCCGCCGCATTGTTGATATCAGGTTGCAGTAGCTCAGATACTTCAAATTCAACGCCGAAAAAAGACGATAACAAGGAGAAGAGTAGTAAACTTGAAGATAAAATTGTGGTGTACTCTCCTCATGGAAAAGATATCTTATCGAAATTCGAAGCACAGTTTGAAGCGAAATATGAAATTGATGTAGAATGGCTTGATATGGGCTCTCAAGAAATTCTAGACCGGATTCGATCAGAAAAGAATAATCCACAGGCCGACGTTTGGTGGGGAGCTCCTTCTACCAACTTTAACCAAGGAAAGGCTGACGGCTTATTAACCCCTTATCAACCTTCTTATTCTGATAGCCTTGATCAAAATTCTCATGATCCAGAATGGTACTGGTCTGGTACTAGTAAGACGCCTGAGGTCATTATGTATAACAGCAAAGAATTATCAAAAGAAGAAGCTCCAAAAGACTGGGATGAACTACTTGATCCTAAATGGAAGGATAAAATCATCATTCGTTACCCGCTTGCTTCAGGTACAATGAGAACGATTTTTTCCGCAATGATCTATCGAACTTATAAAGATACGAACGAACCAAAAGCAGGATATGAATGGTTGAAAAAACTTGATCAAAACACAAAAGAATACTCGGCAAACCCAGAAATGATGTATAACAAAGTAGCTAAAGGAGAGGGTTCACTCTCTGTTTGGGCAATGCCGGATGTTGTGAATTTAAAAGAAAACAAAAACTATCCTTTTGAGTTTCTTATTCCAGAGAGCGGTACTCCTGTTTTAACTGAAGGAATCGCTATCGTAAAAGGGGCTAAGCATCCAAAGGCAGCTGAAGCATTCTATGAATTTGTTAACACTCCTGAAGCAGCTAAGTTATTAGCTGAAGAATTTTATCGTATTCCAACTAGAAACGATGTGACTGGTCTACCAGATTGGATCACAAAAACAGAAATAAAACCGATGGATATCGATTGGACTGTTTTCCAAGAAAAAGGAGACGAATGGATGAAATATTGGGACGAAAACATAAAAAATGGAGCTAAAGAAATTAAAGAGTAAGGAAGTGTCGCTCTAATGACATCAATAATAATCGAAAATGTCCAAAAATCCTTCGGAAAAACTATAGCCGTCAATCATCTTAATCTATCTATTAAAGACGGTGAGTTTTTTACCCTTTTAGGTCCTAGTGGCTGTGGTAAAACAACAACCCTTCGTATGATTGCAGGATTTTATTATCCATCACAAGGATTGGTTCGATTTGGAGAGAAGGATATGACTCGCATACCTCCGGAGAAAAGAAATACGGGCATGGTTTTTCAAAACTATGCCCTTTTTCCTCACATGACCGTATTTGAAAACGTTGCATTTGGCCTAAGGGTTAGAAAAATGACTTCCGTTGATTTAAAGAAGAAAGTAGAGGAAGTACTGAGCAAAGTGAAACTAGAGAACTATTCAAATCGTCAGGTCAGTCAATTAAGTGGTGGTCAACAACAACGTGTAGCCCTAGCAAGAGCACTTGTAATCGAACCAGAAATACTATTATTAGATGAGCCATTAAGTAATTTAGATGCCAAACTACGGGATGAAATGAGAGCTGAAATTTTACGATTACAAAATGAGTATAAAATAACAACCATTTATGTTACACATGATCAAGCAGAAGCACTATCCATGAGTGACCGAATAGCTGTTTTTAATAACGGAATATGCCATCAAATTGGCACTCCTACTGAAATCTATAATAATCCTTGCAATGATTTCGTAGCCCGTTTCATTGGAGAAATTAATCTTTTTCCTGCTCAAGTAGAACTTATTAATTCCGACCATATTATGGTTTCATTAACACAAATCCGAGAGCCAATCAAACTCCAAGTTCCCTCACAACATCATAGCAATCACACTTCACTTGATGATAAAAACCTTGCCATCTCCATTAGACCAGAAGCAATCAAGATAATAGACTCTTCGGAAGAAGGCTTAAACATTTTAAAAGGAAAAATCTTATCTCTCCAGTTTTTAGGCGCTATTGTAAATTTGCTCGTCCAAGTTGAAGCTTTGTTACTACGAGTAAATGTGTTAAATACACATACATTTGGACACTTTTATCAGGGAAAAGAAATTTACGTACAGCTCCCAGAGCAGCAATTACGTATTATTCCTATACTAAATGGTGATACACCATGATGAAGAAAAGAGATATGCGACTCACTCTTTGGCTACTCCTCCCAGTTATTATCATTCTAATTGCCTATGTTCTCTATCCATCCTTACGAACTATTATTGAAAGTTTACAAAAAGGAGGTTCACTTTCACTCGGGAACTACCAGGATTTTTTCGTTCAAGAATCAAAAACAAATTTAGAAGCTCTGTGGAATTCTGTCTATATTTCGATTTTAAGTGTGTTGGTTAGTGCGTTAATCGGAATTCCTTTAGCCATTATTTTTAATCGATACGATTTTCCAGGTAGAAATTTCTTCTCTACAGCAGCAATCTTACCAATCGTTTTACCCTCACTTGTTGGTGTTATGGCGTTTATGTTTTTATACGGTGAAACTGGATTAGTTCCGAATGCCATTAAGGATTTATTTGGTTTAGAAAAAGTTCCTTTTAAAATAGGTGGCGTATCAGGAATATTAATTGTCCATGCTTATACGATGTATGTCTATTTCTATATGACTGTCTCAGCAGCTATACATAAAATTGATCCTTCTCTAGAAGAAGCTGCTTATAATTTAGGGGCAAATAGATTTAAAGTGTTTTGGAAAATCACATTTCCTTTATTAACACCTGCTATTATTGCTGCTTCCCTACTCGTTTTTATGATTTCCATGGCATCCTTTAGTGCACCCTTTTTGTTAGCTGGCGGATATCGAGTATTAAGTCTACAAATTTATTTTTCAAAAATTAATGGTGATATGGAAATAGCTGCTACTCAATCTGTTATTCTCTCGATCGTTTCCATTTCTTTTCTATTATTCATGCGTTGGTATCAAAATAGGAAGGATTATCGAATGGCTTCAAAAGGGATTGGAGCTCATCGAAGTGAAGTAACCAATCCCTTTATTAAATGGATTTTGGTTGGAGCAGGCATGATTGGAGTTTTGATTTTACTATTACCTCATTTAACCATTCTATTATTATCACTAGTACCAGATGGAACCTGGACTTGGCAAACCTATCCTACCATCTTTAATCTAGAAAATTATCGTCTTTTATTTGAAGATCCAAATATTTTCAAACCATTACGAAATAGTTTAGTCATGGCGATTATTGCAACAATCGCTAATTTAATATTTGGTGTCATTACATCCTATGTTCTTGTCAAAAGAAAATTTATTGGAAAAAGCTTAATCGATATACTCGTTATGATTCCATGGGCTTTGCCAGCTACTGTAATTGGGATGAATCTAATATTTGCTTTCAACGAACGCAGTATTTTTTCTTTTGGTCAAATTTTAGTAGGAACCTTCTGGATTTTACCTCTCGCCTATTTTGTCAGACATATTCCTCTTGTTGTTCGCTCAACGAATGCTGTTCTAGAGCAGTTAGATGACTCCATTGAAGAAGCAGCGAGAAGCTTAGGAGCAAGATGGTTCTATACTTTTAGGAAAGTAATTCTACCTATCATTATGCCCGGTGTTTTATCCGGCACATTATTAGCATTCATTGAGTCTGTTGGAGAATTTCCAACATCCGTACTTTTATACACCATTTCAAACAGACCGATTTCTATTGAAATTATGAACCAGCTACGAATGTTCAATATGGGGCAAGCAGCTGCTTATGGAATGATTCAAATTGCCATCATCATTTTAGTCCTTTTTGTATCTAATAAATTTTTTGGAATTAAAGCGGAGAAAGCCCTCTAAGATCATCTATTTGCCCTAGTCAGTAAGGAAGAATTTAAAATTGGTTAGTCTTATACAAGAGATGTAAGTCCAACAACCACATTTATAGTTTCGCATCTTGCAATAATTGAATTAAGGTCATATGCAAAAAAACAGAAAGCATCTTTATGTACTTTCTGTTTTTCTTTATTTAAATCTTTAATTGCAAATCAAAATGCTTTTCAAACCAAAGTTTATTATGTCGCCATTCTGAAACAATACCATCTCTGCTATAAATTAAAAAACGATATTCATACCATGCCTTCCGTTGAAAAAGCGAACGATTTTCTTCAAAAATATATTGTAAAAAATAATCGTTTATAATTTCTGCAACATCTATACTGCCCGTCATATTTAAATCTAATATATGCACGGTCCCCTCATCTTCATCTACATAAAATTCATAAATCACCTTTTCATCGTCAAGTGGAACAACCCTTATTTCTTGTCCCATATAATGATACATGGGAAATTTATCAGAAAGCTCATTTCGATATTTTTTAATTAATTCTTGTTTCCTTAACGGCTCTTTTTGCAAAGGCGAATTTTCACTGGAGTCGCGCCATTCCTTAAAGGATGGAATATTCTTTTTCTCATAAGTATGTGAATCTATATTAAAATAGAACTTTTCCATACTAACACTCCTTTAAAGCTATCCGAAGTATACTAGCCTCCTTATTTATATTCCCAATTTTCAGAAATAAAAACCGTTAGAAATTTCTAATGTTATATAAAAATAGTAATTTGCTCAAAAAAATTCTGACTAAATAAGAAGGTATACTCTTATCCGTCAGAACTTTACTTTGATCACATAAACTATTCTTTTCTCATTAAGTGGATATGTTTGTTTTTATTTACTTCGATTCCACTACTGTCATAAGCTCTTTAGCTGATTTACGAGGTTGTGCTTTTGGTACCATTTCCGCATACCCCATATGGAGGTTAGCTAGAATTCGCTCACCAGGTTTAATACCGATTGCTTCGCGAACGATTGGTTCATGAAGCCATCCTTGTGTATGCCAAGTCATCCCTAACCCTTGCTCCCACGCCAGCAAACTGAAATTTTGAATTAAACAGCTTGTCGCAGCCAAATCTTCTTCTCTTTTAGATAGAATCGGATGTTCTTCCATTACAACCAACAAGAAGGCTGGATTAGCCATCAGCTTGTCATAAAGCTTATCACCCTCCTCTTGTTTTTTAGCAGGATTTGGTTCCTTGGAGATTTTCCACTCACGAGCTGCATTGGCGAGTTTTTCTCGACCTTCTCCATTAAATAAAATGAAACGCCAAGGCTGTGTAACATGATGATTTGGTGCCCATACGGCTGTATCAAGCAAATCTATAATGAAATCCGTAGAAACTTCTCGATCCTCAAAACGTTTAATGGAACGTCGACTTTTAATCAACTGTACTAAATCCATATTACCCCTCCACCCCTAATTGATAATGATAATCATTCATATCTTATCATATTATATAATCTTTACTATTCATATCGCAAACAATTAAATTACATTATCACTATACGAAACGTAAAAAAAGCTCTCTAAAAAGTGATTTTTATCACTTTTCAAAGACCCCCTACACTTTATGTAATTCCCATTTTTTATGGATTGTTTGTTACGCGCGTTTTGTCCTGTGCATGGCTCTATTCTATTCTTTAGTTGAGATAGGATAGTATGAAATTTAAATAAAATATAAGAGGATGTCATCGAATTTTTCCTTTTGAACATCCTCTTTACTTCTATATCTTTTTCGGATGATGACTGAATGCCCTTACGATTATTTGTATAGCATATCCACCGAACAGTAAAACAAAGATAACCGAAGGCTTAGTTACTAAATAGAAACAAGTTACCTCGATTAATAGAAGTAGACCAAACAATATTGAAACCATCTTTCCCTCAAAAAAAGTAGCTTGCTGTTTCATTTCTTTTTTGTAATATTTAATCAACCATTCAAGAGCAATAATGATAAGTAAAAAAATGAATATAACAGTATAATGCTCATAAGCGGCAAATGGTACACCTAACAAATAACATATCCTTACGAACAGCTCTAACACCCAAATAATCGATGACTTATTCAATGATCATTCCCCCTTTTCCAATCATAGCTTAACCAACATTAGATTGTAAGGAGAATTTAGAATGAAGAAAACTTTTATCCTTCTAAAAAGTCAACTACTCAGTAAATATTGTAATCCCTTTTCTACGACAATATCTTGAATAGCTTGATGTTTACTTAATGCACTTGTTAAGATAATTGACTCACCACGTTTCTTCCTTTTTCGTACTTCTGCTTGAATCTCAGATAATAACAAACCACCAAATAATAAGTATGGAATAACGACAACTCTACCAACAGTTGTTCGACTCATATGTTCTATTCCTTCAGAAAATGTGGGAGTTGTCGCGGCCAAATAGCAAACGTTGACTTTTGAAACAGTTAACCTACTAGCTATACCTGTTACAATTTGTAAAAAGTTTTGATGAATTGCTGTGTCACTGCTACCTCTTCCAACAATTAATAGCGAATCTTCCAGCATAAGCTCTCCAGCTGTTTCCTTTATTAGCTCGACTATACCGTCTAAAATGATTTCTTGTACTCCAAACGGATCTGCTACTATGACCTGAACAAATGGATGCTTCTGTTGAAGATATTTCAATTTTTCAGGAATATCTTGTTTAATATGACCAGCAGCCAATAAGAAAAGAGGAACAACAGTTATATTAGTTGCCCCTACTTCGATACAACGTTCAAATGATTCTTCAATCGTTGGCTCTGTTAACTCAAGGAAGCTGATTTCCTGAATTTCAGCTTCCACTCGATTCATCACTTCGTTCAAAAAAAGCTTCGCCTCCTCGGCCCCTTTTGTTGAACGTGTTCCATGACCTACATAAAGAATGGCTTGCATAGCCATACCTCCTTCGCTATTGCACGATTGGAATTTGCGATTGAATTTCATCCTCAAACCAGTGTAATTTCTCATGTAAACGAACTACTTCACCTATAATAATCATACTTGGATTAGTAACGTGTGCCTCATGTACTTTTTCCACAATCGACTTTAGTGTTCCAACTACCGTTTGTTGTTCTTTATACGTTCCCCAGTGAATAAGAGCAATAGGTGTATCTTCTCTTTTCCCATTGTGTATCAGCTTATCGACAATACTTGCTAAATGAGAGACACCCATGTATATACAAATCGTATCAACTGAATTCACCAGATAAGACCATTGATACTCAGCTTCCTGGTCCCCTAGCTGATGGCCGGTAATAAAGGCAAAGCTTTTACTTAATGTCCGATGTGTAATGGGTATGCCCGCATAAGCTGGTGCTGCGATTCCTGACGTTATCCCAGGGACGATTTCAAAAGGAATCTCCTGATTGGCACAAGCTTCAGCCTCCTCTCCCCCACGACCAAAAACAAAAGGATCGCCTCCTTTTAAACGCACTACTTGTAACCCTTTTTTAGCATACTTCACAAGAAAATGATTAATTGTTTCCTGCTTCATCGTATGATAATGAGGGAGCTTTCCACAGTAGATTAGCTGGGCACTTGACTTCGCATGCTTTAGCAATTCTGGATTAATCAGTCTGTCATACAAAACCACATCTGCCTGCTGTAAATAACGTAAGCCCTTAACTGTCAATAAGTCTGGATCACCAGGACCCGCTCCAATCAGATATACTTTCCCTGCCATTTCTACCACCCCTTCTCATCTTCATCTAAAATATATCCTGCTCTCTTTGTTAGACGTTTCTTTTCACGTAACGTTATTTCTTGAACATCAGGCAAACGTAAATAAAACTTTTCTAGTTCAACTTCTAAATGCAAAAAAGCCGCTTCATCATTTTCAGCACTAATGATGGCTACCACGTCTTTCTTGCCTAGATTGACATCAAACCTATAAAGATACGCCATGCACTTCTTGCTCCAAGATTGTTTCAAAAACTTGCTGAATTGTTGGTACCCCTAATCGCTCCACAAAGTCAAAAAAAGATTCTCCTTTAGCTTTTTCATCTTTAAAATAAAGCAATAGCTTTTCTAAAACAGAAGACAAATATTCAGAGGGTACTTTCCCTTTCAATTTTTCGTTGAACTTACCACCTGCATTTAACGTACCTCCAACATATATTTCATACGCTTCAACAAGCTTCTTATCTTTATTTCGAACCTTCATACCTTGTAGACCGATATCAGCGATTTGACGTTGACCGCATGAGTTTGGGCACCCTACCATATGCATACGTACTGGTACATCTAGTGAAATCTTCTCATCCAATTGTTCAGCGATCACACGCATAAATTCTTTCGTTTCAACAAGAGCTAAATTACAATATTCAATTCCTGTACAAGAGACTGCGTGACCAATGAATGAGTTTGGATTAATCGTTATTCTTTTAAAAATAGGTTCTGCCAATAACGCATCTACATTTTCTGATGGGATATTAGGAATAATTAAGTTTTGTGAATTACATGTACGAATTTCTCCATTCCCATACTGTTCAGATATTCTAGCAATCTCAAATACTTCATCAGCACTTAATCTGCCGACAGGGACATTGAAGCCCAAAAACTTTAATCCTTCTTGCTTTTGGTTATGAATTCCGTAAAAATAACCTGCATTCCACGACTCTACAGGTTCCTCTCCTTTTGTAGGAAGCTCGCCTGTATATTCTTTAATTTTTTCTAAAAATTTCTCAGGTCCCCAATCAGCCAATAAGAATTTCAGTCTTGCTAAATGACGTTTTTCTCGATATCCAAAATCTCTAAAAATCGTCGTAACGGCAACGGCAACCTCCAATGTTCGTTCAGGCTCAACAAAAACATCTAATGTTTGAGCCAAAAATGGTCGAGATGACAAGCCACCTCCCACTTTCAAATGAAAGCCTTTCTTTATTTCCCCATCAATTTCTTTCGTTGCAGGTGTAAAAGAAATGCAGTTTATCTCTGCATTTGAGGCATTTCGAAGATTAGCGCTAATTGACATTTTATACTTCCGAGGTAAATTAGAAAAATCCTCATTTCGTTGGAAAAAGTTATACACTTCTTTAACAATTTCTCTCGTATCAAATAGCTCGTCTGGATCAATTCCGGCAATTGGATTACCAACTATAGTACGAGTAATATCTCCACAAGCCCCAGCACTTGAAAGTCCAGCTGCTTCAAGTCTTCTAAAAATATCTGGTATTTGTTCAATTTCAAGCCAGTGAAATTGAACAGCCTGCCTAGTCGTAATATCAAATACACCTCTACCGTAATCTCGTGCAATACCAGCTAATGTTTCAACTTGAGATTTATTCAGTATTCCTGAAGGAACATTAACGCGCATCATAAAATATCCATCTTCCTTAGGTCGCTGTAAATAAAGACCTGCCCATTTAAATAAATCCCATTGTTCTTGTGGAATCGAAGAAAATCCATTTGCCGCATAATACGGTATATCATCTAATATTTTCAGCCCATCCTTCTCTAGCTTGGCTATTTCCGTTTTATTCAGTTTTTCATTGTTTGCCCAATTCTTGACATATGCCATTTCTGTTCCCTCCTTACATCACTTTATTTTCAATTAAATAGTCTTTTATTTTAAACACCGCTTCTTCAACTGTTAATTTATCTGTCGGAATAATGATTTCCGGTGAGGCTGGTTCTTCATAGGGTGAATCAATTCCTGTAAAATCTTTAATTTCACCTTTTCTAGCTTTCTGATAAAGTTTTTTAGGATCACGTCCCTCACATACTTCAAGTGGACATTGAACATATACTTCAATAAATTCGCCGTCTTCAAATAATTTCCGAACAGTCTCTCGGTCATCACGAAACGGGGAGATAAATGCTGTAATGACAATCGTTCCACTATCTACAAATAATTTTGCAACCTCTCCTATACGACGGATATTTTCAGAACGATCTTCTTCTGAAAAATCTAAATCACGATTTAATCCATGACGAATATTGTCACCATCTAACACATACTCGCTAATTCCTTCCTTATATAAATAGCTAGAAAAAGCATTAGCTATCGTAGATTTCCCTGAACCGGATAAACCAGTAAACCATAGTACACAGCTTCCATGTCCATTTTGATTTTTTCGATCATCCTTCGTTATAGATGTTTCATGCCATGTAAGATTGCTAGATTGAGTCATGATTTTCCTCCTACAATACTTTCTTTCTCTTTCAATCCATCAATTAATACTTCAATTACTTCTCTACGACTAAAAGTGGAAGGTGGTAGTTCGCCTTTACGTAGCAATTCACGGACCTTCGTCCCTGACAAAATAACTCGGCTCTCTGTACCATGTGGGCATGTTTTATCCGATGCCATACCTTCACATACTTGGCAATAAAAGCTATGCTCAAAAAATAAAGGAGTTATCCCTAGTTCCTCTTCTGTGAATTCACTAAAAATAAATTGAGCATCATACGTTCCATAATAATTACCAACACCAGCATGATCGCGCCCTATGATGAAATGTGTGCACCCAAAATTTTTACGAACAATTGCATGAAAAATCGCTTCACGAGGACCTGCATATCTCATAGCAGCCGGATAGACCCCTAATAAAACTCTCTCCTCTGGATAATAGTTTTCCAGCAATACTCGATAACTTTTTAAACGGACATCTGCTGGAATATCATCTGACTTTGTTTCTCCTACTAACGGATTTAAAAATAAACCATCTACTGTTTCCAATGCTGCTTTTTGAATATATTCGTGCGCACGATGGACAGGATTTCTCGTTTGAAACCCAACCACCGTTTTCCATCCCTTTTCAGTGAATAAAGCTCGAGACTTTTCTGGCTCAAACCAAACATCATTTGCAGTTCCGTGACTCGGTTTTCTAACTAAAACAATTTCTCCTGCTACATAAACCGAACCTCGTTGAAATAATCGCTTCACTCCTGGATGTGCTAAATCCTCTGTTCTATATACTTCGCGTGCTTCCTTTGCTAAATCTGGTTCATAAAGTTCCGAAATAGTCATAACCCCATATACTTCCGTTTCATGAACAAGCTTGATCGTCTCACCAATATTGAATGTTTCTGCTAACTGCTCACTCACTGGTAAGGTGATAGGAATCGCCCATACTGTTCCATCCTTTAGTCGCATGTTATCTACTACCGATTCATAATCTTCTTTTCCCAGAAATCCTGTTAGCGGACTAAATAAGCCAACTCCAATTAGTTCTAAATCACTTAATGCAACGGCATCTATGTGTATTTCCTTTTCTATCCCTGTAAAATCAAAAGTTGGATTATAAGCTGATATAAGCTCGCCACCATGTGGCTTTGGAATTGTCATCAAAATCAACCTACCTTTATCTATTATGTTTTTTGCGTCTAACTAAAGTGTTTGTGCGTCTATTTGCGTTATTTCTGCGTCTAACCCTGATGTTATGGCGGCTAAATGAACAATATACGTCTACGACCTCCATTAATCCGTATGCAATCCACATTCTGTTTTACTAGTTCCTTGCCAACGACCGGCTCGTTGATCTCCATCCTTTTCAACTGGTTGTGTACAAGGAAAACAGCCGATACTCGGATAACCTTTCTCATGCAAAGAATTATAGGGTAAATCCTTTTCACGGATATAAGTCCATACATCATCCCAAGACCAATGAATAAGAGGACATATTTTAATATTCCGAAATTTATCATCATAATTTAGAAAAGCTGTTTGAGCTCGTGAAATCGATTGATCTCTTCGCAATCCTGAAATCCAAGCAGCTTTATTAGTTAATGCTTCTTTTAAAGGTAGTACCTTCCGGATATGACAACAATTATTTGGTTCTCGTTTCCATAACGCCGAACCATATTGTTCGCGTTGTTCATCTAATGTAAGTGCGGGAAGTTTTCGTTCGATTATTAAGTTTGGAAAACGAGCTTCAATTGCATCAATCACATCATATGTTTCTGGAAAATGAAGACCTGTATCAAGAAAAATAATATGTGCATCCTGTTTAATTGCACTAATTAAATCAATTAATACCATTGCCTCAGCTCCAAAGCTCGATGCATAGACGATGGAGTCTTCTTCAAAAAATTGATAAGACCACTTTAGAACATCTATTGCCCCCTTTGTCTCATTCGTTGTTAGAAATGTTTCTGCAAGCTTAAGCAAGTGGTCTTCTGAATCACGTATTTCCATCTGTTTCAAACTCCTCTCTGCTCTTCCATCTATGGGCTAAAGACAATAGAAAAAGGCAGTCTTTTATACCAATAAAGTACAAAAGACCGCCTCTAGTTTGTCTAGTCAGCGTGTTTTATTAGATGGAAGACGAACCTTTTCATTTTTCTCAATTTGTATTACTTTACCATCTTGAACAACTAAAGTAATAGAACCAAATTGCACTGAAGCTAGCATTCGTTCGATGTGAGAAACCACATCTTCCCATTCAGATGATTTCAGAAGTATTCGCCTCCTTTTAACGATAAAAAATTTCTGTAACATTCATTCTAGCTAGATTTGTCTAGAAACTCATTCACCATTAATCCATTCATGTTACTCAAATTGAGTCAAATAAGTCTCTAATTGTTAAAAGTATCCATCGATTTAAAATTAATCCTACCATACAAATAAGATTTGTCAATATTAAAAAGTTTAAATTTTCATAAAAAACAAAATAATATATATCCCCTTATAAAAATCATGATATGATGATGTAAATTTTATTATTCTAAAGATATAAAGCTCCTCTACTCTGATTAGAAGTTATCAAGGACTAAGAGTTAGACTTAGAAAACAAAATATGGAGGTTTCATATGACAAAACACCATTTTCTTCTGAAAGCGCATTGGCCAGGTGGTCGAAATGATGTAGGAGATCTTTCATGTGGAAACTTAAAGACGAGCATTTCTGTTCCTCCAGAAATGGACGGACCTGGTATTGGTACAAATCCAGATGAAATGCTCCTTGGTGCCGCAGCTACTTGCTATATCATTACGCTCGCTGCTATACTCGACAATAGTCGTGTCGAAAAGGAAGACTTATCCATCATATCTGAAGGAATTGTCCTGGTAGACAAAGGAGTACCTACCTATCAAAAAATCATCCATCGTCCCACGATTCTTTTGAAATCAAATGCAAGTGAACGTGATGTAAAAATGACTCATAAACTGGCTCATAAAGCTGAAACATCTTGTATGATTAGCCGAGCTATACGAGAAAATGTAGAAATGGAATTAGAAGTTACCATAAAAATAGCTACGACATAGAAAAAGCATCTACTGGACGACCTATTATAAAAATAGAAGCTCTACTCTATTCTGAGGTAGGGCTTTCGTACTTTTACCTATATTGCAAATAATGGTATATTAATTCCAAAGGAAAGGCCAAGGGATTATTTTACTTGTTAGGGGGTAGCATATGCGCTTTTTGAAAAAGTATTGGTTTGCAGGAACTATGATGATTATCTTCATTAGTTGGATTTCAAATTCTGTTTATTTTGAATCGAAGCAATTAAAAGAGCCAATTATTTTACCATCTTATATTGTGCAATCTCCGGATTCTTTAAGCTATATGACACTTTACTATTTGGATAACAAGAATGAACAAGAAAAAAATAATACCTTACAAATAGTAACCAAGTATGCTGAAAATCAAGAGCCCGCAATCTCTTGGAACAGTCAACTCGGATACATAACAATCGTAAAAGAATATAGACATCACTATTTAAAGAAAGTCCTTTTTGAATTGAGGGCAAGTGACATAGAACAACTTCATGAGCAAAAGAACACCCTTCAAAATGTTGCGATTTCCTTCCCCAATGGAAAGTCGTTTCCTGCTAATATTCGGCAGTTCCATTTATTAAGATCAACCGAAGGAACACAATATTTAGATTTCATTCAGACATCTAACTCTACTCAAGGTATAACAGAACATACTTTTGCGGTTAAAGAAGATGTTACAATGAATGAAATAAAGTTACCTAAACCATTAGCAAACGGAATCGAAGTATCAATCCTAACCAAAACCAGTCAGAACGCACTTTTATCTTCAGAGATTAATTGGCCACTTTCATTTCAGAAAAAAGATATTGTAAAAATCATACTTAAAAAGACAAACTCTAAACAACAAGCAAGTTCTGCTAATATACATGTCATATGGTCTGGAACTTCTAACAAGGGTAATAACGTACAACAGCTTATCTTACTAAATGCAGAACCCAGCCTTTCTCAAAATCAAGTCAATGAACTGGTAAAAAGAGAAAGAGGTGCACAAGAATGAAAGAGATATTTAAATATTTTATTATCGGATTTCTATTAATAATGATTGATCTTCAAATTCCTATTGATCTTCTTCCTGACTTCATTGGCTACCTTTATATCTATTTTGGCATAAAGAAACTTAGTTCTTTCTTATCATCATCCCAAAATACCCGGACTGCGAAAATACTAAGCTTATCATTAATGATTATCTCTATCCCTACATTTGTTATAGATAATACTATTCAACAATCCATTAATGGTTACAACTATTATTTATACGTTTTGGCCTATATTCAAATTTTATTAATCTATTATCTGTTTGTATTGATTATAGAATTTGCTCAAAGAATATCCCATCAATCCATGCTGCAAACAACAAAATTACTATTTAAATGGTATATAAGTATTATGCTTATCTCCTTACTACTGCAATCTTTTGTAATCAATCTCCCATCTGGATGGCAAATAATTGTATCATTCATCAGTGTAATATCCGCTTTCATCATGCAGATTGTCCTAATCATTTACTTGGCAAAAATGATTAGCCGATGTCCTGATAAAGTCAATAATTGTACATTTAATGCGTAAGTACACTAACTAAATGATAAGTAGTTATTTATAATAAGAATAGCTAAGGTATATGTTTTCAAAAATTAAATTTTGATCTAGGATGTTCGCTTTCCGAGATGTGGACCGGTGAGCCCCACAGAGAGTCTCGCACCTTACTCTCCAACCAACTTCAATAAAAGTAAGAAAAGGTAGGAAGCTCTTAATCTGGCTACCTACCTTTAACATTAAATCACAAAATCTAAAAACACCTTTAGCTCCTTCGGCTTAGCAAATACAGAATCTCCCTCTTGTAGCTGAAGTTCTTCCCGGTTTTCCTTCGATATTTCAAGTTCAATTGTCTCCTTATTATCTTTCCTTTGTAGTTCCACTCGTACAATTGGCCCGACTGCATGGATATGCTCTACTATAGATGCTATTGATGTTTCATCAGAGGCTACTTTTTCCAGAATGAAGTCATGTGGTCTAGTATAACCAATTCCATTTCCGTCTTGATTTTTTTCAATTCCCGATGCTTCAAACGTATAATCTCCCGTTTGAAGCTTACCATTTCTTACTCTACCTGAAAAAGTATTAACACTTCCTAAAAAGTCATATACAAATGGATTTGCAGGATTTTCATAAACCTCTATCGGGCTTCCAACCTGTTCGACTTTTCCATCATTCATAATCACAATTCGATCTGCTACATCTAAAGCCTCCTCCTGATCATGTGTCACAAACACACTCGTAATTGGAAAGTCATTATGAAGCTTACGTAGCCAACGTCGAAGATCTTTTCTAACCTTTGCATCAAGAGCACCAAATGGTTCGTCAAGAAGTAGCACTTTGGGTTCTACAGCTAATGACCTTGCTAAAGCTACACGTTGACGTTGACCTCCTGACAGCTCATTAGGATAACGATCACCAAATTGCTCCAGCTTAATTAGCTGTAATAGTTCAGTTACCTTGTTCTTTATTTCTTCCTTACTAGGTCGGAACTTCCTTGGTCGAACCCTTAAACCATAGGCAATATTCTCAAAAATGGTCATATTCCGAAACAATGCATAATGCTGAAAAACAAAACCAACCTGCCTTTGACCAATACTTACATTTGACAAGTCCTCTGAATCAAACAATACGAATCCTTCATCAGGCTGCTCAAGCCCCGAAATAATGCGTAATAACGAAGTTTTCCCTGATCCTGAAGGACCTAGTAACGCTACTAGCTCTCCGCTTTTAATATCTAAATTAATATCTTTTAAAATGGATGTTTTTCCAAATGACTTAGATATATTTTGTATTGAAATAGACATACGTGTTCTCCCTTCCTATCCAACCTTCCTTGATCGATAATTTCCTTTTCTCTCGACGATATTTTTCACTATTAACGTGATAATGGCCAAAATGGACATTAATGATGCTACTGCAAAGGCCGCTGAAAATTGATATTCGTTATATAATATTTCAATATGAAGAGGCATTGTATTTGTTAAACCACGAATATGACCAGAAACTACTGAAACAGCTCCGAATTCACCAATAGCTCGTGCATTGCACAAAATGATTCCATAAAATAATCCCCATTTAATATTAGGCAATGTTACTTTCACAAATGTCTTAAATCCTCCAGCTCCTAATACCAAAGAGGCTTCTTCCTCAGAGGAACCTTGGCTTTGCATAAGTGGAATAAGCTCTCGTGCTACAAACGGTAATGTCACAAATGATGTGGCTAATACAATACCAGGTAAAGCAAACAATATTTTAATGTCATGGCTTTGAAGCCATGGACCAATCCAGCTATTAGGTCCGTACAATAAAATAAAAATCAACCCAGCTATGACTGGTGAGACAGCGAATGGTAAATCAATAATTGTTATTAAAATACTCTTGCCTTTAAATTGATATTTTGAAATCGCCCAAGCTGCCGCCACTCCAAAAATGGCATTAATAGGGACGACAATAACCGTAACAAGTAAAGTTAATTGAATGGCTGCTAACGCATCAGGTTGTGTTATAGCAGCTATATAAACATTTATCCCTTTTTCAAATGCTTTTACGAATATAGCAGTTAACGGTAATACTAAAAAAAATGCTAAAAATAAAAGCGCAAGTGAGATTAGAATTATACGTACAATAAACGGTTCTGTTGTTCGATGAACAGTGCCCTTTCTTGAAACAATCTTTTTATTTATTTCTGTACCCGATTGCATACTCTCTCTCCTTACCCATTTTGAAATCTTCTACTAGAGAACCATTGTAAGAGATTGATACATAATAAAAGAATAAACGTTGTCACTAACATAATTGAAGCGATTGCAGTAGCTCCCACATAATCGTATTGTTCTAGCTTAGTCATAATAATAAGGGGAGTTATTTCGGTTTGATATGGCATATTTCCAGAAATGAAAACAACAGAACCATATTCACCAAGTGATCGTGCAAATGATAAAGCAAAGCCTGTTAAAATAGCAGGTACTAACTCTGGCAAAATGACCTTACGAAAGGTTTGAAGACGTGTTGCTCCCAAAAGAGAAGATACTTCCTCGACTTCTTTCTGCATATTTTCAAGAACTGGCTGAACTGTTCGAACAACAAATGGTAAACCTATAAAAATAAGAGCTATCATGATGCCAATTGGCGTATAAGCAATTCGAAAAGAAAAAAATTGACCAATCCATCCATTCGTTGAATACAAAGTAGCAAGTACTATACCCGCTACAGCTGTAGGTAATGCAAATGGTAAATCAACTAATGAATCCATCAATTTTTTCCCTGGAAATTCATATCTAGTTAATACCCAAGCAATTAATACCCCAAATACGCCATTTATACATGCAGCTACAAAAGCTGTTCCAAAGCTTAATTTATACGAGGCTACTGCACGACTATCCGTGACAGTTTCCCAAAAACCACTCCAACCTAGTGAAGAGGAATTAAGAAATAACATGGATAGCGGAATCAATACAAGTACGCCTAAATATAAAATCGTAAAACCGAGCGTTAAACCAAAGCCCGGTAATACTGATTTCTTTTTCCTATTTATTCTCTGATTGTTATTGCTGATAAATTTCATCAAAAGTCCCACCATCTTTGAAGTGTTTTTCTTGAGCTTTCTTCCAACCACCAAACTGTTCGTCAATAGTGATTAGTTCAATTTTAGGAAACTGTTTATTATATTTTTGTAATACCTCTTCATTACGTGGTCGATAATAATTTTTTGCTGCAATTTCTTGCCCTTCCTTACTATACAAATAGTTTAAATAACCTTCAGCCACTTCTCTTGTTCCTTTTCGATCTACTACTTTATCCACTACAGCAACAGGAGGTTCAGCTAGAATGCTAATTGACGGTGCTACAATTTCAAATTGATCTTCTCCTAATTCATTAATGGAAAGAAAGGCTTCATTCTCCCAAGCTATTAATACATCACCGATACCACGTTCTACAAAAGTAGTTGTTGCCCCTCTTGCCCCTGAATCAAGAACTTCTACATTTTTATAAAGTTTTTTTACAAAATTCTTCACTTGCTTCTCATCATTGTTAAATTTCTTCTCCGCAAATCCCCACGCGGCTAAATAATTCCACCGAGCTCCACCAGATGTTTTGGGATTTGGTGTAATGACAGACACATCTTTTCGAATTAAATCATCCCAATCCTTAATATTTTTCGGATTGCCTTTTTTCACTAAAAATACAATAGTCGATGTATAAGGCGTGGAATTATTCGGCAGCTTAGATTGCCAATCTTCTGATAATAACCCATTTGCTTCTGCAATAGCATCAATATCATACGCCAAGGCTAGAGTGACTACATCCGCCTCAAGGCCTTCCATCACTGCTCTTCCTTGTTTCCCTGAACCTCCATGAGATTGTTGAATCGTAACGTTTTGGCCCTTTTCTTTTTGCCAATATTTCACAAAGGCTGTATTAAATTCTTGGTATAGCTCACGAGTTGGATCATATGAAACATTTAATAACTCAACTGATTCTTTCTTTGACCCATTTTTCTGAGATTTTTTCTGTTCACCTGATGTTTGATTGCTTTTCGAACCGCAAGCAGTTAATAGCCCTATCAATAAGAATAGTGACAACAGGCCTACTAATTTTTTCATTTCCATTCCTCCGTTACATAATATTTTTGCTATAGAAAATATAAAAGGCTCTTAATCTAAAAAGTGGTATGTCACTCAATAGATTAAGAGCCTTCGGTTTTCCGATCAGCAATCAGCTTATTTTCTTATAACACACTATAATACTTACTATTCCTAGTTGTCAACTGTGTTTATAAAAATATTTCATTTTTCTGAATCTATATCACACTGAAGCCAACATTGGATTGGTCTTTTAGACAATAATAAAGGATATAGAAAAACGAATAAACTTCCGGCTTTATTTGTATACTTTGTTATCTATAAACGAGTACGAGTTATTGAATATAGACTGAGATAAGTTCCGCTCCAGTATGCTCCTTTACGATGGGTAGTTGAGCCTCCTCCGTACAAAGTGCCTGTGAGGCTAAACTATATCGCAACTCCCGCAAGAATTTCGCATCCACTTTACAATCCAATCGATCTTTTTATGCTCCTTTTATACACTGACTGAATTAAAACAACAATCTTCTAGAAAACATCCAAAAAGAAAAAAAGAACCACACTGGTCCTTATTATGGTTTATACTATTTTGTTAGCAATTTAGTCATGACTATCTAGTAAACTTAGCTTTGTAAACTTCCTTTCAACCATGGTCGGTGTCGATAGAAACCTATTGGAACTTGAATTAAGCTCGTTTTTCTATCCATTTTTATTTTATAGATTACATCACATTGATTCACATCATAACCAAGTAGTGGATGCCCTCCCATTCCAAGAGCCGTAGCTGCCAACAATAAACGTTGTACAAGCATGCCTGCTTCCATTTGTTGAATTCGATATCCTCTATAACCTAATTCTGTTTTCCAAGAATTCTTATTTCCCACAATATGAAAACATAAAGGTACTTGTTGTAAATTAACATTATCAAGACTCATAGCATATTGCAATTTAAGTCTATGATCACCAGGATTGATTTGGTATAACGAATGACTTTTACTATCGTAAGAATATGCTCCAGGAGCTATACCTTCAACATTATAAAAACAACCATAGATTGAGATACGTGACTCCTCTATACACTCTCCTCTATCCAAATCATTCCGATATGGGAACGAGACAGTAGCCTCTTGAAGTAACGTTGCTAGCTGCAGAAGAGTTACCTTTCCCAAAATAAAATCCATCTCTGGTGAAAACCGATTCTTACAAATCGTTGACAAATCATACGACAAATTCTCAATAAAAGGTAAATCTATTTTTTGCAGTTCCTCACCTTTACTCTTATTACTATTGTCCCATCGAAACATTTCCGTCGATTCCATCATGGAGGTTTCATTCATTTTACGTAACATAGGAAACTCTTTGACATACAATGATCGCACATAGTGATTACACTGAATTTTTTCTAATTCTCTACATAAATCAACATCACAAACAACACCATCTTTGTCACTTACATTAGTAAACCAGCTAGTAGGCTCTACCGAAAGTGGTACAATGGCATAAATACTCTCCTCCCGTTCAGATAAACCAAACAGATGGTTGACAGCCCGATCAAGAAACTGATAATACACACTTGACGCGAAACCGAAGCGTTTGGCTATTTCTAAAAGCTGCCCAAGCAATACACCGGTATCTAACCCCTGTAAACGATAGGAAAAATTATGATATTTAAAAAAGTTTTTCCAAAACATTGACGATATAAACACAACACCAAAACAAGTAGATATTTCGCAGCGGTTTCCAAGAGACTGTGCAATATAAGAGTCAAAATTTCCTTCTCGTAGTAACACTAAGCGGTGGTGGGCTACATCATAATGATACACACCATCAGGCAGATGTTCTAACTTCAAATATATATATAACTCGTTTGGATACAAAGCCCCACCAGAAGGAACAAATCGCCGAAATGTTTGCATAGTGTACACTGTTTGTTCTGAAGAATCCGATGGATAAACGATTTGACTAAATTGTGTCAGACCAAATACATACCAGAGAAAATGGCCCATTCTTTCAAAATCAGGCTTTGAGGGTAATTGCCATTCAAGAGTCAGCGGTGTTTCTAGAGAAAATGAAAACACAGGCAAATCACGGTAGAGCTTATAGGATAACGGAGCATCTTCCCAGTCTACTGTCCAATCTGGCGGACTTGCCTTTTCAATATCAAAATGTAAATTGTACAAAAATGTGTCTAGATTCATTATCCTACCTCCTAATCACCTCTTATGGAAAAGGATGCGGAAGTTGATTAAGCTGTTCTGGCTTCAGCTTTTGCTTTGTATACCCTAGTTCCATCGGTACCCTCAATACCCTTTCTAACCCTGTTAAGCGAGTAAGATGATGACCAAATGTCATCGGTAGCATTCCTGGAATTAAGACTTTTACACAATGTAATCCGTTCCGTTTAACATCTGATGTAGTCTGATCCACAACAATTACATCAAGCTTTAAACGCTCAAACACTTGAAGTATGTCTTTTAGATCATCCGTTAAATCCGAATGGTTTGACTTCCATTGAAACGCTTCTTCAAATGTTTGCATTGGACGATGATCATGTAGTAAAAAATGCAGTCGTTCCTCAGCTTGTGGCAAACCATACAGCATTCCATGATCATCCATCTTTTTTACTAACGAAGAATCATGTAGCATCCGAATATGTTCGTCGATATTCTCATCTAATTTATCATCAAGAGTTAGCATCATTCCAGCTAACTCATAAATCGCACTTTTCGCCGCTCTTATTGGATCTAAATGAGCACCAGCAGCACAAATGATATTTAATCCATTCTCTTTCCTATTATGGGCCAATGCCCATATACATGGAATACCATGCTCCATTGTTGAGTTATACAAATGGATATCATATCCGGCAACAGCTCTCGCACGTTCAATCATTAACAACAATTCTTGATCATTTGCTGAAGCAGGATCAAGACGAGGAAGGTTCAACTTAGCATACCAAGTTAGCAGAAACGAATCACGCTCTAATACTTCCATAATACCGTAGAATATAGCCTCTTCTAGACTTCCACCTACAGCACAACCATTAGAAGTTTCATAGACAAATCCCTCACCACATCCTAGGCTGTAGTATGCCAGTTGTTCAGGAACTAATATTGATTTATCTTGTATCAATGAATAAGCCCAAACCCAATGAATCGGCTGATCAGGACTAAATGGCAGATATGGAAAATCAGCTTGTTCATAATATTCCTTTGAATGTAAGCCTATCTCACTAGGGTTGAGTGCATGTACTTTTAGATTACGATAACTGTCAAAGATTACTGTTCGTTTGCCTCGAGCCATAATGCCACAATATCGCTCTATTCCCTCCATAATAGCCGTCAACTCACTTAACGCATACGAGTGAGTTCGACCTGCTGTTCCTTCATCCCCTATTAACAAAGGTAGAATAACACTTACATCAGCAAATGGAGGTACTAAGTCTATCATTTTATTATTTAAAAAACCTGTTTTGTAATCTAAATAGTCTTTCACTAGAACTTTACTTAAATCATCTATGGATCGACAACGATAACTATCGAGGCTTATTTTTGGACTTGCTTGTAGCGAAATTTTTGCTAAAGCAGGTGAATCGTCAGGTAAATTTCCACATACCATACATAACGGATTTGGTAAAAAAATATGCCATGAGTTACTTAAAGTTTTTAAGTTTGTTAGAGATAGACGCCCTTCTGTGTATAGTTTTTTACCTTCGAATAACCTATTCACTTCATTTTTTATGAGATGAGCCATCTGTAAAAGTCCTATCCGTGATGCTCCCACATCATTTTTTCTTCCTTCATGTACTAATTGCTGAGATATTTGCCACATTTCTTTTCTGTCGTGGCCAGCCATTAGCCGTCTGTAATCTGAACATTGTGAACACCCTGGAATACCAGGTTGCACAAATGGTCCGACTACTCCCATTCCAAATGAAACGAAACCACGCAACCAAGGTATACCTGCTGATTGGAACATTTCTTCTGATTTTTGATGTGTGGATGGATTCCAACCATCATCTAACACTATAGCTATATCAGTAGATTCTGGTATTCCTTTATCGAAATCAGCTTGGTGAATGACCTGATATTGATCGTTCAATTCTCTATAAACATAGTTTGCTAACTCACCCTCACCAATTATCAACACATCTCCATTCACCTTGATTCCTCCTCTCTCACCAAAACTCCAAATACCCCTGCTAGTTCTTCCTTGAAGGAAGGCTCTAATTCCATTTCAAAGACTTGAAGTTGTTTACGGTTCCTTGCTAATACAGTCATGGCAGACCTCAAAATTTCTAATTGTGTCATGGTTTCATGCAATGGAATGTTAAAGACTTCCTCTTGTAACATAGATATAGTCTTCATTCCCTGTCCTTTATCGTCCGCTAGTTGATCTTGAACTCCCTTAATTGCCTGTTGAAGTGCATTCCGTAACGCCATTGTTTTGTTTAATCCAATAGAGCCATACCAGTTATCTCTCGTAACAATCCATACTACTGGGAAGCCATATATTTCACTACCTAATCCTACCTTCGGAGCACCTTGCATAACATGTAATGCCTGTAAATAAAATAAACAACGTCCGTCTTTTATCGATTCTATATTCATTTGAACAACTCGATACTCTTGATTAAAATCTTGTTTCTCAAATTCATTTTCTAAACATTTTTGTAAGCCACGACAAATACTTTCTGCAAATGTTTCCCCCGTTCCAACACCGACAAATTCCACTAAATTCTCTTGAATATCTGGCAAAGTCTTAACAAGTTGGCTGACTGTACGTGAAGCGTAGGCTTCAATCCCAGCTAGCCCAGCTTCCCTCCGCACTTCTTCATGTGTTAATCCTGTACAAATCATCTCAGGTAACAGCTTTGCCGGTCCGATTGACATCGGATCAACTACTTGAACACGGCATTGAGCTAGCGGAATCTGATTTAAATCTCCTTCATCCCAAGTATGAAAAATTCCCACTTGCATCGATGTTATTTCATTAAAAAACATAAACAACTTGCCTGACTCATGTTTACTAGATTTCTGTAATAATCGTTGATTGAAGTCCTGCACCCAATTAGCAGATATTTCTCCACTAACGAGTGGATGTGTCAAATAAGGATGCCAACTTCCTTCTAGCGTTTCCAAATCAAGCAAAAATAACTGATTACTTTGTTCTGACCCAGATACTTTTGTCGTTTCTTTAAATAATTCAAAAACCAATACATTTGATAACATTGCTCCTGATGTTGAAGAAAAACTTACGAACTGCTGGTCATCCCCAATGACAGATTGATGAACCCGATGCCATGCAGATTCCCACTCCACATCAGAATTTGGAAATACCACTGGTCCTGCAAGACCTACATTCTGAAGACATATAGCAGGTATAAACATCTTATTCTCTTGTTTACAAAGCGAATGCAAATCTCTTAGCTTTTCTATATTACCCTCTTGTGAAACAAATAGTATACATTCAAATGGTTGGATTATTTCTCTCCAGGAACTGTGTGAGTTCTTCTGAAAAACCAATTCTTCCACTTCTACTTCAGAATCAGTTTTACGAGCATGTTCTACAATTTCTTTAATTCGTTTTCTATCAGTCTGTATAGAATCTGTAATGAAAAGTTGAAATTTAGGTAATCCAGATTCAAGTAATGCAGAAATCAATGAAGTCAAAAATGGCCCAGAACCGATAGCTAATACTTTTATCTGACGATATGATTGAAAACGGTATGCACCTGAATCGCCGAATTGATCTATAAATTCAATTTGTGAACCATATTTTCTAAGAAGATGCTCAGTTAATTGATGAGGACGATCTTGACTGACATCTCTAACGAAACCATTTCGATACAGTACTTCTGCAATTTCAAATAATCGATTTTTGTGTGGACCTGGCAATCCATCTGTTAAATCTCTTAGCGAATGCTCCCCGTTAAACATTGGTAAAAGCTTTTCGATCCACTGAATAATCGTACTTCCTTCCATACGAAATGAACTTTCATTGTTTCGAAAATATACACCTCCGTTTGAATCTGGGAGATAAAACGTATCCCTTTTTACTTTCAGACGCATAGTAGGGGTGATATTGGCCATTCCGATCCTCCTTACTGATTGCTAATGTTGTCTGCAGATTGACTTCCATTATCATCCTATGTATGACAATTTGTCTTTTATGTCTATTCATATTGAGAAGATTCCCTGCAATAGCTATTACAGGGAATCTTCTCTTCGGGAATTGAATTTTATATAAAAAATCCACCACACGGGCCAAAGAAACCAAAGCAACCAAAACAGCCAAAGCAACCAAAACCACCGCAACGACCGAAACCACCGCAACGACCACCACAGCGACCACAGCCACCACAACGACCACAGCCACCACAACGACGCGAAGCATCCATTACATATGGGTTTTGATTATAGTAGATAGCATCCGTTGTTTGGAAATCCCCTACATTCATCATTTGAAGCTCGTTTTGAAAATCATACATTTTGACATCCTCCGTTTCTCAATAATAAGAATGGACAAGCAAAATAATAGGGGTTGATTAACATAAGATAGGTACAACCCCAATATTTTACGTGCTCTCCTCATCAAAATATGTCCGCAATATAGGTATTGCTACTGCATGAAAAGCCTATTTATGAGAAAAGCGAAAGTGCCTTGATCGAATCTGACCAGCATAAGACAAACCGGTCAGAAGGTTACCCATTACCTTCTAGCCGGCTTGTCTTATGCTCACGAGGAACTAGCTGGAGACACTATACTTAATCCAAATTTAACTTTATCCCTCTTTCATTCAACTTTATCTTTAGCTGATTCAACTTTTCTCATTATTGATTCAACTTCCTATCGTAGAGCCTATTCAATTGATGTGCCATTATGCTCGTTGCTTCTTTACCAAATAATCGATTAAATTTATCTCCATATAACGTTGATTTCAAATGATTTTGCTATACAAAAAGAGAGTACACAAACTCTATCATTCCAATCCTTGATTTTTCAAGTAAAAGGAATGTATAAAGAAGTGCATTCTCATACATTAATCCTTATTATAAAACCTTTAAGACTGTTAATCTACCAGATATCTCCGGTCAACTTCTCATAGAAAATAAACTATTTTTGGGTAAATGTCTTTGGCATACAAACAGCTACGACCTCACCTTTTACACAAAGTGTATCATTTGCATATACCTCTGCATTTACTTTCCATTTCTTTGGATGAATTTCTTCTACTGTTCCAATTGCCTTTAGCACACAATTATCTGCGGTGGGTTTCATGAAGTCAACGTGCAATGATGCTGTCACAAAACGAGGTGGTTCCATTCCATCACCTGGCTCATGACCATTTTTTCTATGTAGGGCTAATGCTGCAGATCCTGTACCATGACAATCAATTAAAGAAGCAATCACTCCTCCGTATACAAAGCCAGGGATAGCCTTATGTTCAGGTAACGGCTTATACAATGTAACCGTTTTCTCACCATCCTCTAGCCAAGTTGTTCTAAAATGATGTCCTTCCTCATTTAAACGACCACAACCATAACACCAAGAGTAATCATCTGCATATTCATCTTGAACCGCTTTCACAACTATTTCTTCCATTTTATTCCCTCCTTTACTTTTTACTATAACATACCACTAGTAAGATTTTCGAATAGTAAAAAAATTAAAAACAACTAATCACAGATTGGTATCCGCTCAGGAAAGTAAACTGAAAGAAACCATTTTCAACATTGTAAAACAAAGATTCTATAAAACATGTGAAATTCTTGTTATAATACGAATCGAGAATACTTTCTCAGGAAGCTTACATGATTTTTTACGCAGTACATACAAAACGATGCGCAAGCAAGGTTATTTAGAAGGTTTACCTGAATATGCAATGTTTCCTGAACAATATATTTGGATGATGAAACAAATGAAGAAGCGTCGTCCTAATCGTAATGAAAGCCAGCTTCTTGCTAAAGGTACACCTGGCGTTATTTTAAAACTAGACATCCCAGAAGAAAATGTTCTTCTTTCCTGTTTTTCAACATGGCATGCGATACTTAATAATTCCCCTATCACCGATAGTTTAAAAGAATGGAAGGAATTTAAAGAAGCTGGTTTTCCAGAAGATAAGGTTCGTAAAACATGGGAAAGAGTATTTGATTTTGATTGGATAAATAGCTGTAATGAAGATAATTGGCTACGAAAAGTGGATTGGATACAAGGCGTTGTTCCGAGAATTTCTATGGATCAAGTTGTTAAAGTCGAACGCTTTATCGCAAAAGAACGTGGCATATAAACTCACCGAAACATCCTAAACTTATTTTGACAATTATACATATATACTAAATAAAGCTAGCTAAAAAATCTTTCCATAACAGATTTTTTAGCTAGCTTTTTTGAGTGATGTTTTACTTTTATCGATTTGTTTATTTATCCATATCTCAATGCTTCAATCGGGTCAAGCTTCGATGCTTTAATGGCTGGAAAAACTCCGAAGATGGCACCAACCAATAGTGAAAATGTGAATGATAATCCAATAACTGAAAGGCTATAAGCGACAGCCGTTCCCGTTATACTGGTGAAAATCTGTTCACCTATCAAACCCATTCCAATTCCAACAAGTCCACCTAATGAACTTAATACAACAGACTCTATCAAAAATTGAAATAAAATATTTCCTCTTTTAGCTCCAATAGCCTTACGAATACCAATTTCTCTTGTTCGTTCAGAAACAGAAACAAGCATAATATTCATAATACCAATACCACCAACAATTAACGATATAGCGGCACTTCCTCCGAGCATTAAGGTCATCGTTTGATTAACAGATGACGCGGTTTCCATTAAATCTTCTTGACTTGATACACTATAGCTGTCCTCATCATGAATGATTTGATATAGTGTTTGTTCTAGTCTAGATTCTGTAAAAGCAATCATATTTTCATTTTCTACTGTTACATAAACCGTTCCAATATCCGTTGTCGATGCTAATCTTTGTGCTGTGCTAAGTGGTAAGATAATCGTATTATCACCACTTGTTCCTAAGGAGCTTCCTATAGATTGTAAAACACCTATTACTTTATAGGATGTCCCATTGATTTTTACTGTTTCTCCAACAGGATCTCCTAGTCCAAATAATGTTTCAGCTGTATCAGATCCTAGTACAGCTACCTTAGAGCGATTACTATTATCTAAATCTGCTAAAAAACGACCGGATTGGAGCTGTAGATCACGTACATCCAAATAGGAAGACGTCGTACCAATCATTGATACTTGAGCGTTTGTTTGCTCTTTTTTCACCGTAACTCTACTAGAAACGGTAGGTGCGATATTTTTAACTCCTCTCACTTCTTCAAGCTGTTTCACATCATCTTCTTTAAAGCTAACATCTGAGCCAGTCACATTTACCGTTAATAAATTGGTTCCTAAGCTACCAATTTGATTTTGCACCTCTTTTGTAGAACCTTGCCCAATGGCAACCATGACAATTACGGAAGCGACGCCAATGATTATTCCAAGCATGGTTAAGAACGCTCGGGCCTTATTCCCTCTAATGCTCTTCAGTGCCATCTTGAATGTTTGCAAACCACTCACCTCCGTTTTCAAAAAGCTTACCATCATGAATTCGAACAATTCGGTTAGCTTGTTTTGCTACATTTAAATCATGTGTAATCAAAATAATTGTATGACCTTGCTTATTGAGCATTTTGATAATCTCTAGAATTTCTTTACTCGTTTTGCTATCTAATGCTCCCGTAGGTTCATCCGCCAACAGAATAGGTGGATGCCCAGCAAGTGCTCGAGCAATGGCCACTCTTTGTTGCTGACCACCAGATAATTGACTTGGCAGATGATTTGCTCTTTCAACTAACCCAACTTGATTTAAAGCCTCTAAAGCCAAATTTCTTCTTTCACTAGCCTTCTTGTTACTATATATAAGCGGAAGTTCGACATTTTCTATTGCTGTCAATTTAGATAACAGATTGAAGTTTTGAAAAATGAAACCAATCTTTTTGTTACGTATGCTAGCCAACTGGGAATCTTTCATTCTTCCTACGTTTTCACCATCTAATAAATACTCCCCAGAATCAGGGGTATCTAGACAGCCAATCATGTTCATAAATGTAGATTTTCCTGAGCCTGAAGGTCCAATTATGGAGATAAAATCTCCTTTTTCGATTTCTAAGGAAATATGATCTAATGCTACGACATCCTCATTACCAAGCATATAGGTCTTTGCCATATTTTTAATAGAAATGATAGGCTCCCCTACTTTATTTACCACCTTGACCACCACCTGTTGGAGGATTACCAGATGGACGATCGCCACTACCACCGCCTGACGTGAATCCTCCTGATGGACCACCACCTGAAGGCATATCTCCTCCTTGCATCATTCCTCCACCTTTTGATGAACTTCCACTGGATTGAATTTTTGGAATTTGTACTTGATCTCCCTCAGCTAATCCTTTCGTTATTTCTACATACGTATCATTCGTAATACCAGTTTCTACCGTAACCTGCTTCGTTGAATTCCCATCATCAGAAGGAACAATAACGTATTTTTCGTTACCTTTTGTATAGACTGCTTCAACCGGTACGTATAAAGCGTCATCTTTACTTTCTATTAAAATACTCGCTTCTGTACTCATACCAATTTTTAAATTTTTTGGATCTGTTATTTTTACCGTAACATCAAATGTAGATACTCCATTTGATGCCGTTCCTTCAGTTGCTACGGAAGAAACAATACCTTCAAACTTCTCTTCTTCAAATGCACTTGCTGTAATGTCCACTTTTTGATTGGCTTTAATTTTTGAAATATCTAACTCATCTACACTTATGGTCGTTAATAAATTCGTATAGTCTGTAATATGAGCTACGACTGTTGAACTATCAATTGATTCTCCACTTGAAATAGAAAGACTTGTGATAGTTCCCGTAACAGGTGCTTGTAAAAGGCTACCATCAGTAAAAGTAGCAATGGTCGCACCTTTTTTTACGACGTTACCTTTTGTTACTTTTACAGTATCTACCACCAAGCTACTACCACCGCCAGTAGAATTCATTTCACCGTCACTACTACTGCTAGTTTCTCTAGTTATAGGAGCTGTTATATCGTCACTATTTGTCATTCTTAATAAAACAGTTCCTTTCGAAGCAACACTACCACTTTTTACAGAAACAGAAGCAATCTCTCCATAATAAGGTGCAGTTACTACATCTCCATTTTCAAAAGTTACTAGTGGATCTCCTTTGCTTACAGTATCTCCAGACGAAATACTTACACTTTCAACAACTAAGACAGTATTAGAAGCTGTAACATCTTGATCTGTTCCCGTAGTAATGGAGCCTGATCCTGTTATAGCAACTTCTAAATTCCCTTTTTTTACCGTTGCAGTCTGTGTAGTTAATTCAGTGGTATTTGTATCCTCCTTATTCGATAAGAAATACCATGTTGCCCCACCTCCACCTACTAGGAGAATGACAACAATCAAAATAATCCATTTTTTCATTAGTTATCCCTTCTTTCTCTTAAACCGTTCTAACAAACCATCAGAGGCGGATTAACAAATTTCTCGCTGATGGAAGTTTCACTTTATTACATATTTGATGTTGAATTAGATTGACTATTTTGTTGAGAGCTCTGTGAATCTTGTGAATTATTCATTTGTGGTGGTGTCATTTGTCCACTTGGACGATCTCCACTAGGTCCACCAGTAGATTGCTTATAGATCAAATAACCTACTCCTGAAGTTGCTAGTATGCTTAATACTAAGTTGATAATTAGTAAGATTTTAATTAGGTTTTGTTTCATTACTTTCATTCCTCTTTCTTTCATGGATTTATTTGCTTGAGATGATTATTGAACAGTTTGCTTAAACAAACCTTAAAGAAATAAGAAAAACTTTCATCGATTATTTTTGGAAAAATCACTCAAAAATTAGTTACTCTGAGTAACTATTCTTGCATATAATAAAAAATAAGCATATAGTTACTAAGGGTAACTATTTTCAAAAGGAGGACCTCATGCATTCTCATCAAAAATTCTTTCATCAGTTTATGCTAGTTTATCGACCATTTATTAATGAGCTCAATAAGCAATTAGAGCCATACGAATTATTTAGTTCTCAATGGTCTATTATGTTTTTTATTAAAAACTATGGTCCATTAACTCTTGTAGAAATTTCAAATTTCTTTCATGTAGAAAAACCAACAGTAACTAGAACAGTGAAAGTTTTGGAACAAAGAGGGTATATCAAGCATATTCCCACAAAGGATAAACGAGAAAAACGAATTATTCTTACAGAGTTAGGAGAGAAAGTGTATAAAGAAATTCGTCAAAAGCTAGATATTTTTGATTCAGAGTTATTAAAAAACGTAACCGAAGAAGAACAGGAAATGATGATCCGTGTAATGGGAGAAATACGAAACAATATTATAGGGTAAGGTGACAAATATATGGGGAAAGAACGATTATGGACAAAGGACTTTTTAATTGTTGCATCAGCTAATTTTTTTCTTTTTTTATCTTTTTATTTGCTAATGGTAACTATTTCAGTTTACGCAGTAGATGAATTTGGAGCATCGCAAAGTCTAGCTGGACTTGCATCAAGTATCTTTATCATTGGCGTACTAATAGCGCGATTATACGCAGGGCCAACGATTGAGAAAATCGGTAGAAAAAAACTTTTATATATCGGACTTATTTTAAGCGTACTCACAGCTCTTCTTTATTTTGCGGTTAATGGTATGGTCTTTTTATTAATTAATCGCTTCCTTCACGGAATTGCATTTGGACTTGCATCAACGGCAACAGGTACAATCGTAGCCAATCTTATTCCAGATTCTCGTCGTGGTGAAGGAACAGGTTATTATAGTATGAGTGTAACTCTTGCAACAGCCATCGGTCCTTTTCTTGGACTATTTTTAAGCCAACATACAAGCTTTAGCACTATTTTTATTACAACTGCTATTTTTTCCATTTTTAGTTTTACGGTTTCTTTCTTTTTGAAGATTCCAAAAACAACATTAACAAAAGAACAAATTCAAGAAATGAAAGGTTTTAAATTTTCTAATTTACTAGAACCAAAAGCGATACCTATTTCATTTATTAGCGCCATTATGGGCTTTTGCTACGCAAGTGTTCTCTCATTTCTGACATTTTATGCGAAAGAAATTAATTTAGTATCTGCAGCTAGTTTCTTCTTTATCGTTTATGCAGTGTTCATTTTAGCATCTCGCCCATTTACTGGTCGTTGGTTTGATATGAAGGGTGCTAACTTCATCATGTATCCTTCTATCTTTCTTTTCGCTGTTGGAATGCTGTTACTTAGTCAAGCTCATCATGGCTTTATATTATTATTAGCAGGAGCAGTAATTGGACTTGGTTTTGGAACAATTCAATCAATATCTCAAGCAATTTCAGTTAAAGTATCTCCACCACATCGAATTGGTTTAGCAACTAGTACATTCTTTATCTTTACCGACTTAGGTATAGGTGTCGGACCATTTTTACTTGGTTTGTTAGTACCGATAACTGGATTCCGTACGATGTACCTAATTATTGGCATTGTAATTTTCGCTTGTTTATTTTTGTATTATATACTTCATGGAAAAAAAGCTACGAAGGGAAAAAATTTATTACAAGCAAGCTAAAAGAATACGTACATTTTGTCAAAATAATATATCAAACATAAAAGACACCTATCTCTTACTATAGGTGTCTTTTGAGTTCCGCTGTGAGTTGAGGCATCTGTGAAGGCATCCATTAGTTCTGGAAGATCTGTTCATACAAAAATTAGAGATAAATTAGTCCATCATAACCTATTAAAAAAAGACAAAAGGTATGGAAAGGAAGTCCTCATCATACCTTTTGTCTCCACATAGAGAAACCTATGTGATTTAGGTATCTTTTAAACTTCTTATACTTTTTCTTCTAATTCACTATTAATCTTCAATTGTTGCTGAGCAAATTCTCGATATAAAGGATGAGATTCCATTAATTGATTATGTGTTCCTTTTCCAGTAATAACTCCTTTTTCTAGGAACACTAATTGATCAGCATCAACAACTGTAGATAAGCGATGAGCTATGACAATAGTCGTTCTACCTACCATTAAACGATCTAATGCTAGTTGAACAGATTGCTCAGATTGACTATCTAAACTAGATGTTGCCTCATCAAGCATTAATATTTCTGGATCTCGTAGCAAAGCACGAGCAATCGCGATACGCTGTCTTTGTCCCCCTGAAAGTTTCAAACCTCTTTCTCCAACCTCTGTATCAAATTGATCTGGAAGTTGTTGAATAAAATCTAATGCATATGCCATTTTAGCTGCATTTTTCAACTCACGATCCGTTACCTCTCGATCTAATCCATAGCAAATATTATCACGAATTGTCCCAGCCAATAACGGACTTTCCTGAGAAACATAGCCAATATGCTTTCTCCAAGATTCTAATGAGTAATCATTTAAAGGTTTATTATCGATTTCTATAATCCCTTCACTCGGCATATAGAAGCATTCCAGCAGCTTGAATAAAGTTGTTTTCCCACTACCACTAGGACCTACAATAGCTGTTACTTTTCCCGTATCAATTTGTAAATTGATATTGGATAGAATATTTGCCCCTTCTTCATAACAAAACGATACATCGTTGAAGCTAATACTTTGTTTCGCATCCTCAAGCGTTTGCCCAGCTATCAAGTCTTCTTCTTCTTCAGATAAAATTTCAATAATACGATCAGTAGCCCCTATTGATTTTTGTAGCTGTGTGAAGAAAACCGTAATTTGTCCCATTGGCATGATAATTTGAAACAAATACAGAATAAAAGCAACTAGAGATCCTGCTGTAATAACTCCACTAGATACTTGCATCCCACCGTATCCAATTACAGCTACTAAAGCTGCCATTAATACTAAAGTAATAATTGGACTAACAATGGATTGTGTTTTTGCCTCTTTAACTCCTAGCTTGAATAATTTTGATATACCCTTCATACCTCTTTGAAACTCAATATCTTCAGCATTCGATGCTTTTACTAATCTTATTTCAGGTAAAACTTGATTTAACAAAGCAGTAAATCTCGCTGATTCAGCTTGTGTTTCTTTTGAAATCTTATGCATCAATCTCCCTATTGGCACAAGGATAGCGACTGCAATAGGTAATACGACAAAAATTAAAAGGGTTAGCTTCCAATTCATCACAAACAAAATAATAATACTTCCAACGACAGATATAATACCAGTAACTGCCCCTGTTATATGTGTTGTGATAAGTTCCTTAACAACCATCGTATCATTCGTCAAACGACTGATCATCTCTCCTGAACCATTTCGATCAGAATAAGCTACTGGTAGCTTCACAAGTTTTTTCCAAAGCAATTCGCGCAAACCTGCTATAATTTTTTGTCCATTGTAGCTTAAAGCATATGTAGCATATGCGCTTAATCCTGCTTGGATGATAAAGACAAAGATAATTAAGCCAACCTGTTTCATTGATAATGAAGACATGCTAAATCCGTCGACAAGTTGTTTTGTCAAAATGGGAATTAATAAACTAACTAAAGTTGTGACAATACTTAAACCAATAGCAAAAGCTAATTTTCCATATGAAGGTTTTGTCGCTTTTATTAACGAAATAAAAGGCTTATACGTTCCCTTCTTCTTTTTTTTCTGTTCCATTAGTCCTCCTAATACTCTACATACATTTCTGACTCCATGTATATTACGTTCCATTATCATGTTAGGTTTCAATTCACTATTTTAACTCTTTTGTCCCCCTCACTCTATTAAAATGTATTAAACTTCAATCCATTCCTTCCCGAAATAATCATTTTACAAAGAAGTTTTACTTCTCTCTGAAACCTTCCCTCATTTTCAAGAAAAAATCCGATCATATTTCTAACCTCTCGTTTTCATTCACTGCTTTACATTCTAAGTGAAGGTATGATAATATAGGAAAAATTAAAACGCAGTGAAGAGAAGAGTAAATAAGAACGGATCTTTACAGAGAGCTCCAGTAGCTGAAAAGGAGCAAGAAACATCTTATTGAAGCAAGCCTCTGAGTGGCACATCGGAACCAGCTATTGGGGATAATGTGACAGGTGCTCCTGTTATAGAGCTAAGGTATAAGCATATATTTTTGCCGTACCTGATAAGGTTGATATGGTGACATATTAACAAACTGGGGTGGTACCACGACTATTCAAATCTCGTCCCCAAGACAAACGTCTTGGAGGTGAGATTTTTTTGTATTTTATAGGTTGTTTCTAAGATTGCTGTTGTTATGTTCACAAACTGCTAGTGGAAAACAAAATGCTTATCTAAAAATACAAATAGTTGGAGGGAACCCTCATGGAAAAAGTAATAAACCATACCAATTTTATAGAAAAAACAATTGAAGAAGACTTAAAGAATAAAACATATCCTAGACCTATTTGCACAAGATTCCCACCAGAACCAAATGGATATCTTCATATTGGAAGTGCATACGCCATTCATCTCAATTATTCTTTAGCTAATAAATACAAAGGTATTTTTCATTTGCGTTTTGACGATACAAATCCTCTAAAAGAGGACATTGAATATGTTAATAGCATTATCGATGATATAAAGTGGCTTGGCTTTGATCCTAAAAAACATATTTATTATGGCTCCGATTATTCTGATGAAATCTATCGTGCTGCCTTAAAGCTTATCAAACAAGGTGATGCATTTGTATGTGATTTAAATACTGAGGAAATGAGAGAATATCGAGGTACACTTACTAGTGGAGGAATCGAAAGTCCTTATCGTAATCGAACAATAGAGGAAAATTTGACTCTATTTCAAAAAATGAGTAAAGGTGATTACCCTACAGGTTCTAAAGTTTTACGAGCAAAAATTGATATGTCTTCTCCTAATATTAACTTAAGAGATCCTGTCATATACCGGATTATTCATTCTAATCACTATCGAACAGGAAATACATGGTGTATATATCCGATGTATGACTTCGCTCATCCTATACAAGATGCAATAGAAGGCATAACCCATTCCTTATGTTCTATTGAATTCAAAAATCACCGCCCTTTATACGATTGGGTTCTAAGTAAGCTTGAAATTGAGCATTCACCGAAGCAAAGAGAATTTGGTCGACTTAATATTACTGGTGTAGTCACAAGTAAACGCTACCTAAAAGAACTTGTAAATGAAAAGCATGTAGATGGTTGGGATGATCCAAGATTACCAACTATTAAAGGGTTACGTAGAAGAGGCTATACTCCTGAAAGCATTCAACAATTTGTAAAAGAGATTGGTGTTTTGAAAAATGAAAGTACAGTTGATATTTCTATGCTTGAACAAATGCTAAGAGAAAACTTAAAAACGAATGTAAAACGAGCGATGGCCGTTTTACAACCATTAAAAGTAGTTTTACTAAATTATCCTGATGAAAAAACAGAATTTTTATCGATAGTAAATAACAGCGAAAATGACCAATTAGGTAAAAGATTCGTTCCTTTTTCAAGAGAATTATATATCGAAAAAGAAGACTTTATGGAGGAAGCCATTAAAGGATTTAAGCGTTTATCCATTGGAAAAGAAGTTCGATTAATGGGCGCCTATTTTATTAAATGTCTTCGAGCCATTCGAGATGAACAAACAGGAGAAATTTCAGAAATTCATTGTACGTATGATCCAGAAACAAAAAGTGGTTCTGGATTCAATAAGCGTAAACCAGAAGGAACTATACATTGGGTTTCTGCTTCACACGGAATTAAGGTCGATATCCATGAATACAACCGCTTATTATTAAATGATGATGACATCAAAGAGACATCAAAAACGTGGGAAGAGAAACTTAATCCACAATCATTAGTGATTTATGCTGACTCTGTAATTGAGCCATCATTAGCCTCTGCAGTAAAAGAAGAGAAATTTCAATTTGTACGAAACGGCTATTATTGTGTTGATTCTAAGTATACCTCTTCTGAAAAACTGGTCTTTAACAGAATTGTTTCTCTAAAGAACACATGGAAGTAAAAATAGCAATAATGCCATTAAAATAACGGTTCTGCTATCATCACTCCCAAGAAATAACTAAAAAAAACGTACAATTTATACTAACATCAACGTTACATTTAACAAAACCTAAAATCTATTTCAAACAAGTAGGGGCCACTAAAAAGTGATATATGATCACTTTTTAGTGGCCCCTACGCTTTATGTTATCTACGTTTTGTATAGGTATGTTCAGACCTCTAAATAAGCTGATGTTACGCTCTACTGAATAACACAAGGAGGGTTGTCACTCGCTAAGTAGGAAGCAAACGGATTAGATTTATTGGTAACAATGAAATTTAATACAGCCTTTCATCATTAAAGCCAAAAAGTAAACGAAACTTGACATTCCAAATAATGTAAACTAAACTTTACTCAACAAAGAAATTTACAGAAAATAGGAGGTTTTAATGAAAAATCGAATTCGCGAACTTAGGAAAAATCAGAATATGACACAAGAAGAATTAGCAAAATTAGTGAATGTTTCTCGCCAATCGATCATTGCTATTGAATCTGGAAAATTTAACCCTTCGTTAGAGCTTGCCTATAATATTTCTAAAATTTTCTATTGTAGTATTGAAGAAGTTTTTCAATTCAAAGAAGAAAGAGGGATATAATGGATATTCAGTTGAGTGGTTTATTTGGTCTCTACGGTGGAGCACTTATGGGATTTCTAGGCTGGTGGTTAGGAAGAAAGCAAGCTAATAAAAATAGAGGATTAGATGAATTATATCGATACATTTGGGAGAAGGCTCGCTCATACACCTGGTATATTACACTAGTTGTCATCTATATCCTATTTTCATTAGTAGCTATTGGTATCGAGATGAGCCCAGCAATGGTACTTGGTATTTTACTTTTGTCTCATATGGGTGGATGGGGATGTATCGGTATAGCTTTAAGTATTCATATGTCCCTGTCTGAAACAGCTAAGTCTAATGAAAAGACAATTAGGATTATTATGATTACTTTAATTGTTATAGTCTGCACTATTTTATCTATAGCAACAAAAAATTGGGTTGTGTTATTTATCAGTATCCCTCCAGTGGCATTCATTTTCTTCTTAACTTTTATCCTGCCAAAGAAAAACACTGACTAATATAAGGTATTGTAATATGATCGAATTAGGTTGACTTTTTAATAAATCTTAAAGATATACATGTAGCATAAAACAATTCATTAAATATACTCGCATTCTTATTTTTGGCTGTTTTCGGAAATTTTTTGCCTATTAAAAAGTAATAAGTATAGGTTGAATTCTTCTCCAGGTTGCTCGCTTTCCTCGGGGCGGACGGTGCACCCACAGGAGTCTCGCACCTTACGCTCCACTCAACCAACCCTTTTAAAAATTCAAAAATTATTTTTAAGAACGCAGCTTATTTTTTAGTGGGAATTTAAAAGCAGTTTGTCCATATTTATACCGATTTTATATATAAGGAGGTTATTCCATATGCTAACCATTTCTAAACGTAAATGGGCATGGTTCTGCTTACTAGTTGCCTTAGTTATTAGTTCAAACTTCATTATTTATCGGCTTACTATATTACAGCCAATTCCAAAAGAAGTAGCTCTCGGCACATTAATGGATTGTATTATTATATTACCTTTGCTAGCGTATTTTTTTATCATAAGAAAACGTTTTTCCATTAAGTATCTACTTCTCATATCTATAGTTGGTTACGGAATCGCATCACTTATTATTCCGCAAGGCTTGCTACCCTCTTACTCTTTTGTCAAATATATTGTATTTGCTGGAGAGGGAGCATTTATCCTTTTAGAACTTAATATTATTTACAAATTCATCACAAAACTACCTAGTATCATTAGATCACTTCGTACGAATGAAACAAATATTCCAAATTTTCAATCTCAATTAGCGCATACCATACATCAGCATTTCAAATTGAAAAGACTATCGAACTTTTTATCTTTTGATATTACGTTATTTTATTACAGCCTCTTTTCGTGGAGAAAAAAACCTTTACATGATGAAATTCGCTTATTCAGCTTTCATAAACAAACGAGCGTCATTGCTTTTTACGTATTTCTAATTCATGCACTTATTGTCGAATCCATCGCATTTCACTTTTTGCTTCATTCCTGGAATCAAGTAGTAGCTATTGTGGCTCTAATATTAAATATTTACGCCCTTTTGTTGCTCTTAGCTGAAATCCAAGCCATTCGACTATGTCCTTTTCTTATTACAAATGATCATGTATATTTACAGGTTGGTATTATGAAGCAATTGATTATTCCACTTAAGGAAATCAAAAGCGTTCATTATTATCAAGGTCCTGAAAAATTATCAAGTAATGAAAAAAAATATATTTTCGATGCCGTTCTAGCTGATTTCACAAAAGAAAAGCCAACCTTTGAAGTGGAGTTCCATACACCACTGGAGGCTAAGTTACTTTATGGATTTAAGAAAAAAGTAATAAAGGCGCATATCCGACCAGATGAACCACAAAAATTTTATCATACGTTATGTACAAAAATAAAAGAGTTGAATAACTAATGTGAAGAGGCCTCTGAAAAGGAGTAAAACATCACTTTTCAGACAGCCCCTTCTTTTTTAACTCATTTATTCTTACTATCCGATTACAGACTTTGGCAGCTAAAGCTTCGTTATGAGTAATCATAACTATTCCTAAGTTTCTTTCCTTCATTAACTGAAGCAACAAATTCCACAATTGTGCTTGTGTAATAGCATCTAACATTGCTGACATTTCATCAGCAATCAAATATTTCGTCTGTCGATTTAATGCTCTAGCGATACAGAATCTTTGTAATTCTCCTCCAGATAACTCAATTGGATACCGATCAAGCCACTCACTTTTTATCCCAACTAAATCAAGGGTATCCTGATTATGTGTGGGATCCATCCCAGTCTCCTTTAAAGCCTGTCCCATCTTCATACGTTCATCAAAGGCAAGCTGAGGATGCTGTCCTATTAGCTGAACATTACAAAATCCTCTCATGGATAATGGTTTGCCATCAACTAGAATCTCGCCTTCGGAAGGCCATTCATAACCAGCTAACAAACGACCTAACGTTGTTTTACCAGTACCACTATCACCAAGCAAACCAACACATTCTCCAGCAGCCACCTCAAAATCAACATGATGTAGAATATTTCTTCTATTATATGAAAAAGATAGATTTTTTCCTTCAAGCTTATTCATCTTTATAGTCCAATTTCCTTTATGTCATTATTCCAAAAATCATTTTCTGGTAGAGACATCCACAACTGCTCTGTAAACTTTTCCTGCCATTGTCCAGCTTTTAATGCTGTAATGCTTAAAGTTTCCACTGTTCTACCTTCATTTAAAATCGTTACTCTCTCCACATATTGAGAAGCAAGATAAAGATCATGTGTAATTAATAATACCGCTCTTCCTTCATCGGCCAATTCTCGTAAATGCTTCATTGTTTCATGAGCTAATCCCTCATTTAATCCAGCTGTCGGTTCATCTGCAATAATCAAATCTGCATCTGTACTTGCTGCGCAGGCTATTAATACACGACGTGCCATTCCACCAGATAATTCATGTGGATACAGTTTTTCTACCTCTTTACTTAAACCATAGCGTGAAAATAATCCGCATGCTTGTTTTCCAGCAAACGTACCCACTTTCATTAATGGATTTAAACAAGAAATCGATTGCGGTATAAAAGCAATTTCTGTTCCTCTTAATTGCTTAATTCGATCTTTTGTCATTTCCTGCTCTTTATATTTCATTAAACCATCGACACTACTATTTGTAGGAAGGATACCTAAAAGTGCATGAGCTAATAAGCTTTTTCCAGAACCTGAAGCGCCAGCTACTGCTAATATTTCACCTGCTTCTATATGAGCAGACAAGCCATGAATGGCCTGCGTAGTTTTCTGGTGTAAACCTTTCGTATAAGAAGTAAACTTAATATTCAACTGCTCTACTTGCAATATCATTTCTTTTTTCGGTTGCATGAAACCTTCCCTCCTATTCTCTTGACTTACGTGGATTCAATAGAGCAGATAACTGCTCCCCTAAGGCATCAAATAATAAAATAATACATACTAACATAATTCCCGGAAAGAATGCGAGCCACCATGCGCCACTTGTTATGTATTTCAATGATTCAGATAAAATAATACCTATTGCAGGCTGCTCAGGTGATAAACCAAAGCCTAAAAATGTAATAGATGCTTCATGTAAAATCGCATGGGGAAAAACGAGTAAAGTTCCAACAACAAATTGTGGAAACAAATGCGGAATCATATGTTTTTTGGCAATTCTCCATTTACTCATTCCTAATTTATTAGCCTGTTGAACAAATGGCGCATTTCTAACAGAAAGTACTTCAGCACGAATAATACGCGTTAAGGCAGGCCAATGAGTTAATGCAACTCCAATCACGACTCCCGTAACACCTTTTCCTAAAGCGATTGAAATCAGAATAAGTAAAACAATATGAGGAACAGCCAAAAACAAATCAATAACCCAGCTAATTACAATGTCCGCTCTTCTCCATAGTGCTGCTACCACTCCAAGAATAACAGCAATAATAGCGCTGATTAAAGCAGCCGTTAAACCGACAACTAAGCTCACCGTTAAGCCTTTCCAGGTTCGAAAAAACATATCTCTGCCCATGAAGTCTGTTCCAAACAGATGACTTATAGAAGGACTTTGATTTTTCATCGTAAAATTCGCATCATATGCACTTTCAGGTATTAAGGCTCCACCAATCATAATGAAAAGCAACATCGAGAAAGAAGCAATAATTAAAAACATAGTCTTTTTACGTCTATTAGCTAACATTTGCATTTCTTCTTCCCCTTACTCTTATTCTCGGATCAATAGTATGGATGATTACATCTCCAATTACATTTCCGACAAATACAAATAGAGCGCTAAATAAAGTGATCCCGAGTAATAATGGAACATCTCCGCCAGTTCCTGCTGCCACTGCCGCGTTTCCTAATCCAGGATAAGAAAACACTTGCTCAACTAGAACAGATCCTCCAAACAGTTCAGAGAATGAAGCGAATTGTAGCATCGTTGCCGGAAGAATGATATTTCTAAAGCATTGACGAAGCACAATTCTATATTCTTTTTCCCCTCTAGCACGAGCAAATTGAGCATAATCACTTTCCAAAGCGTCAATTAATTTTGAACGAGTGTGAAGCGCTATACTTGGCATACTAACCATTGATAAACAAATAGCAGGAAGTACCATATGTCTAATCCGCTCAACAAATGTAACATCTGTTTCAAGCACACCAATTGGGCTTGCTAAACCAATCGGAAACCAAGCTAAATAAACAGCAAATACCATTAGTAAAATAATGCCTAAATAAAAAGATGGGACGGCTGTTAATGTATAACAAAACCCTTTCAAGATTCGATCAATAAACCTATTTTGATTTGCTCCCATCAATAAACCGACTGTTACACCTAAAATACCGCTTATTATCCAAGCAGTCAGCATAAGCATTATAGATTTAGAAAACTTATCTCCTATTACATCTAAAACATCCTGACGATAAATCATGGATACTCCCATATCTCCATGTAGAACATTATTAGCCCATGTAAAAAAGCGCTCAACTGGTGGATCATTTAATCCCCAATGCTCAGCAATATTTTCTCTCTGTTCTGGAGAAATAGCTACTCCAGCACCTACATAAGACTGAATCGGGTCAATCGGTGAAACCATTAACAATGAAAAAGCAAGGATTACAACTGCAATAAGCAGTGTAACCCCACGCACGAAATACATAATAACAGGTCTAGCCATTACTCTTTCCATTTCCAATCTTCTAAGTTACCCATAATATCTAAAGCATGAGAATGAGGATGAATTGGTTGATCTCCTAAACTTAAACCATCTTTTACAAAATACAAATGATCAACATTTACTAACCATGCCCAAGGAAGATCATGAATCAAAGGCTCTTGTGCTTTTTTCCAGTCATCCATATTTCCACTTATAAGTGCTTCATCTAATGCTTTATCAACTTGAGCGTTACTATATGAGTTTGTGTTGTAATAATCAAAACCAATATTAGAAGAGTGATATAAATAATAGACTTCCATAGGGTTACGATTTCCCCATCCAAACAGAACAGCGTCGCTATACATTTTCTTCTCTATATCATCCCATGATCCGCCAGAAACCGTTACTTCAATGCCGATATCTTTTAATTGTTGTTTGACAGCCATTGAAATCGTTTGTCTAGTAGAGTCCCCAGCATTATAAATTAAATTAAATGCCGCTTTTACTTTTCCTTTTTCAAGGATGCCATCACCATCAGTATCCTTCCAACCTGCATCGGCAAGGATTTTTTTCGCTTTTTCCACATCTCTTTTCATTTCTGTCTTTTCATTCCACCATGGTAAATGGTCACTATTACTAAATGCCGTTTTACCGAAACCATCTAGCGCGCTATCTACAATCGCTTGACGATCAATGGCTAAGTTAATCGCTTGACGAATGGCTAAATCACTTGTTACATTGTTACCTGCTTTTTGGCCATTCACTTCTGAACCTTCAGGAATTGTTACAAAAGAAATTCCTCGGTTATCAACCGTTTGATAAGATTCGATTTTCATGCCAGGGACGGTTTCCTTTGCAAAAGCGTATGAAGTTTGAGCCACATCAACTTGACCTGCTTTTGCAGCTGCAAACGCTTGGTCTTCACTCATAAATAAAGCGGTTACTTTTTTAAACTCACCTTTTTTTCCGTAGTAATCATCATTACGGACAAAAATTGCTTGTTGACCTTGTTTCCATTCTTCTAATTTGTATGGGCCTGATCCAATTGGTGTAGTGCCATAGTTATCACTATATGCATGCTTTGGTACGATTCCGATTGCAGCCGCAGTATATAAAAATGTAGATTGAGGTCTTTCTAAAACAAATTGTATGGTATGATCATCTATTGCTTTTACTTCTTTCATATGTACTAAATCAACAGTAGACCCACTATTTTTTGCCGTTTCATATGTAAATACAACATCTTCTGCTGTTACAGGCTTCCCATCTGTAAATTTTGCATCATCACGAAGCTTGAATTCCCAAGTAAGCTTATCGTCACTTGACTTATATTCCGTAGCAAGTTCTGGAATAATGTTCGAATCTGCATCTGTATCTAATAACGTACTTTGAATAAGTGGTGAACCATAAGCTGCATACCCTTGTATTGGGTCAAAACCTCCATCAGGTTCACTCGTTAATGCTAATACTAATTCATCTTTTTTAGCAGAATCATTTGCCTTCGATTCATTTTTTTTATCACTTTTTTTGTCATCATTACCACAAGCTACTAAACTAATGCATAACGTCAACACTGCCAATATAGCTAACCATTTTTTCATACTGTCCCTCCATCGATGTTTTTTTAGTTTGTTTAAACACAATCATTACCATTAATTTTTTCCATCTTCATGTTTTAAAACACCTCTTTTTCCGAAAAAAAAGAAGACAAATACACGCTACTTCTGTAGCTTATATTTGCCTTCTTGGCGAAATGTTTTCATTCTATATAAAAAATTAAGGTCTAGGTCAAAGGTTCAATTCTTCATGAATTGATTTACACGTTTGATTATAAAAATAATATCGATCTCTGTCTACTTTTTTTCTAAATGTTCATTATTTGTACAACTTTTCATTTCGGTTCAAGAATAATCTTATGGTCAACAAGCTTCATTTCTTTTACTGTTGCACGAATTGTTTTGCGTTCACCAAATATATTTTCAATATAAATACGATCCTCATTTGGAATGAATTTATCTACGGATTTCATAAATAATTCTTCTTCCCCATTTTCATTTAACAAATACACGTTTTGTTCACACATAACTTTCACCTCTTACATAAGTTTTCACCATAACAACAACATCATCAACAAATTGCGGAAGTGGTTTTGAATGAATTCCAGCAATTTCAACATTCCACTTACAAAGTGGAACGACGATTTTTTTTGCTGGACTTTCAGAAACTGCTTCAGCCATTCTTGGAGTCCATTCACCTAGCATCGTATTCGGTGATAGAATACCTATCGGTCCTAAAATCAAATCCACCCGAGGAGCATTCCAAGCAATTGCGTGCTCTCCCGTAGCTCCTTCATTTGCACCTGCTTTCAGCATTATGGAAGTCGCCATTGTATTTGTTCCTAAAGCGATAATCTCCACTTCATTTTCAAAAGCCTGACTCACTTTCTCTACAATAACGCGACCAATTCCACCACCTTGTCCATCAATCACAGCAATTCTCATAATCTCTCTCTTTCTTTTACAAGGATAGTATTTAATTCATATATTTTAATTGTAAAAGTCGCACTATGTAAACAATACATAAACAATTCACTTAAAACTGTCAAAATTACTTCAGCTTACAGAGATCGTTCGATGAATGCTCATTCGATTTATAATTTGTAGCCATATCTACGATTTTCGACCGCCCTTTACTGTTAAAAAAGCTGTTGATTTGGTTCTGCTATAGTACATTTTGATTCAACTATACATGTTTTTCATTCAACTTTTAACTATTTTGGTTCAACTTTTCAGAGATTTCGTTCAACTTCTGATGTTAGAGCGCTTTATATTAACCTACATATCTATTTACTAGCTAAAATGGACGTTACAATATGCTTTGAATCCCACTCTCCAGAAGAAAATCTCGTAATCGGATACTTTCTTGGAAACAAACGTTGCTGTATTTCATTCACAGACATACCTTTTTGATTTAATTGCTGTACCTCTTCCGTAACATGATACAAATAATCAAGTTTCTCATTCAACTTTTGTTTGCCATTTTTTATATAGCCTGCATGATTACAAAATACTTCCTCAAAATCATAGGCTAGTATACGTTCAATTGAATCAATGATTTGAGGAATGGACTCATCGTCCATTATCACTTTCGTTTTTACCTGTACAAACAAATCTCCTGAAAAAAGTTGTCCAGTTGAGGTATTTAAATAGGCTGTATGATCAGCAGAGTGCCCTGGAGTGAATATACTGAGCCAATCATCGTTTCGAGATTGAAATCTACTAGGCACCGGTTCAGCTTTAAAAGCTCTACGCTTTCCCCAAAAGAGTTTGCGATATAAAGGGTACTTTCCTTTTTTTTGAGCTTCGTTTAGAGAAAGTTCCGGTAAGTAAATGGGCACTTTATATTTTTCTCCAATCCAAGCAGCACAACCAGTGTGATCTTCATGAATATGTGTACAATACAGTGCATCAATATTTTGATTGTCTAAAAACTGCTGAAATTGCTGAGCAAGCGACTGAGAACCGGCATCAATGATGATGCCATCTATGGCATAACAATACACGTTAAGATTCACACCCTGAAACTGGATTGAGCCATTTGCAAAGTTAACCCCCTTGACATTTCCTTTTTCCATTTCTTTTTGAAAGAACATCTCCGCACCCCCAATTTTCTTAATTCTATTTTAACACAAAATGAATCATCGTTCATTTTGTGTTAAAATTATGAACTTTGATAATAAAATTGAAATAAATGATAAAATCTAATTAATAGGGATTGAAAGGGGTAGAGAGATGTTAATTCCTAAACAACACGGGGCTTGGGCTATGCTCTTTATTCCATTTACTCTAAGTATGCTGGCTGGAGGTAGTACTTTTTGGCATATTCCGCTTTTCATTGGGTGGCTATTTCTTTATCTAGCCACGTATCCATTATCCATGCTTATGAGAAAGAAGAAGAAGAAAAACTATCAAAAATGGGCAATTATTTATAGTGCTATTGCATTATTATGTCTATTGCCACTTTTATTTGCACAAGCGAAACTTCTTTATTTTGGACTTGCCATGATTCCGTTCTTTTTCATAAACATGTATTTTGCAAAACAAAATAAAGAAAGAGCCTTTACAAATGACGTAATCGCTATTTTTGTTTTTTGTTTAGGCGGACTTGCCAGCTACTTTTTAGGAGCAAACGCACTAACTAAAGAAGCTTGGATCTTATTTATCTATTCTTTTATCTATTTTTTAGGTGTAACTTTTTATGTAAAAGCCATGATTCGTGAAAAGAAAAATATGAAGTATAAATATTTTTCTTGGGGTTATCATCTTTTATTACCCTTTATTGCACTTAGCTTAGGTGCTGGTTGGGGGACAGTTGGATATGTTCCAAGTGTTTTTCGAGCATGGTATTTATACGGAAAAAAAGTGACGATTATGCAGGTTGGAGTTATTGAAATTATTAATTCTATTTTGTTTTTTATTTTTATGGTTATTTTTGTTGTTTAAGGATTATTTCGATTCATATCAAAAAAGACTCTTTTTACATATTTTGTTATTTATGAACAAGTAGTGCAACAATCTTTTGAAACCAGCATTTAAATAAAACAAAAATGTAAGAGGGTGTTTCTTAGAACACCCTCTTTTTATCTCTGCTTTACTTGTACGGCAAATAACATCAAAAATGAAATAATAATAATGGAAATGACCCATAACCAAGCCATCGTCATATTCCCTGAATCGATGGCCACATAAATAGCTGTTGGGACGGTTTGAGTTACTCCTGGAATATTACCTGCAAACATTAAAGTTGCTCCGAACTCACCTAATGCTCTTGCAAAGCTTAATACAGCACCAGTTATGAGTGACCTAGATGCTAAAGGTATCGATATCAAAAGGAAAACTTTCCATTTCCCCGCACCATCAACTCTAGCCGCATCTTCAATGTCATGATCCACTCCATGAAAACCTGTTTTCGCTGACTGATACATGAGAGGAAACGCAACGATAATAGCTGCTATGACCGCTGCCCACCAAGTAAAAATAATCGGCTGATTAAAAACCCATTCAATTGCTTTTCCAAGGAAACTTTGTTTTCCAAACACAACTATCAAAATAAATCCCACTACCGAAGGAGGTAATACCAATGGAAGCATCAGAATGGTCTCAACTATCGCCTTTCCTTTAAACTTTCTTACTGCTAGAAAATGACCAGCTAATGTACCTAATATAACTACGATTACTCCGGAAACTATACTAATTTCCAGAGATAATTTTATCGGTGCAAAAAATTCTTCAGCCATTTATCTTCCTCAATTCATTTTAAATCCATACTCCTCTAGAATTTTTTTAGCAGCATCTGATTGAAGATAATCGTAAAAATCTTTCGCTTCATCATGATGTTTTGAATCTTTAATAATACCTAAAGGATAAATAATCGGTGTATGTGTATCTGAACCTGCTGTTGCTACAATCTTAATTTTATCAGAAACAAGTGCATCTGTTTTATAAACGATCCCAGCATCAACATTTCCTGTTTCTACATAAGATAACACTTGTCGAACGTCTTTTCCGTAAACAAGTTTACTTTCTACTTTGTCCCAAACCTTTAAAGCTTCTAATGTTTCTTTTCCATATAGCCCAGCTGGCACAGATTCAGGAGTTCCTAATGCCATCTTTTCAATATTAGCTGTTGCTAAATCTTCAAAGCTTTTAATGTTCAATTTTGAGTCTTTTGGAACGATCAATACAAGCTCATTTTCTACAAGATTAACACTTTCTTCTTTATCAATCATACCATCATTTACAAGAGTGTTAAATTTATCTTCCGCGGCTGATATAAATAAATCAACAGGCGCCCCCTGTGAAATTTGTTGCTGTAGAGCTCCTGAAGCTCCAAAATTGAATTTTAAAGTGATTTCTGGATATTTTTCTTTATATGAATTTTGAATATCAGTTAATGCATCATTCAAACTTGCAGCAGCTGATACTGTTAATTCAACCTTCTCTTTTTCTTTTTTGTCTGAGGTTTTTTCTTCATTATCAGAACATGTTACTAAGGATAAAACAAAAACTAAAATTAAAGTAAATAATGCCCATGTTTTCTTTTTCACAATTTTACCTCCGAATAATAGATTTCAACACAACACATTATAACAAGATATAATTAGTTATAACAAGATATAATTAAATAGATATAGAATTGTTATAATTCGTTCAAATTCATTCTACTTTTTATATTTTTAAGATTTAAGGTATAATTTTACTTAGATTACAAACGATTTTCCACAAACACGTTAGTATAAGTAAGTACGAAAGAGGTGGTTGGATGAATAGTAACTCTTCTTATACAATTGAAGAAGTAGCCCAATTGTTAAGAGTATCAAAATTAACGGTCTATGATCTTATCAAAAAAGAAGAACTTTCAGCCTATCGTGTCGGTAGACAAATGCGTGTCGACCATGATGACTTAGAAAGATATAAAAACGGCAATAAAACAAAACATAAAAATGTAAATAACTCTAGTCAGAATGAAGAACAAAAAACGATAGATCAAATAGTGATAAGTGGTCAAGATATAGTATTAGACATACTCAGCAAAAATATCGAAAAAGAATTACGTAAAACACCATTACGTTTATACAACGGCAGCTTAAATAGCTTAATTGCCATGTATAATGGACAATGTGATATTGTTAGTCTTCATTTATATGATAGTGAAACGGGAGAGTATAATCTTCCTTATGTAAAACGAATTTTAGTCAGTCATCCATTTGCTTTACTAAATCTTGTTTCAAGAAATGCTGGTATTTATGTACAAAAGGGTAATCCTAATCAAATTAAGAGCTGGAAAGATTTAAGTAATCCACAAATCAAAATCATTAATCGTGAAAAAGGGTCAGGTGCTCGAATTCTTCTTGATGAGAAATTCAAGAAATTTGGTATCCAAGCTTCTAGTATTAAGGGATATGACGAAGAACTTACCAGTCATTTTTCAGTGGCTTCTGCAGTTGCAAATGGACAAGCAGACGCTGCAGTAGGAATTGAAAATGTTTCAAAAATGGTCAATGTCGACTTTATTCCATTAATCAAAGAGAGATATGATCTAGTTGTTTTAAAAAAGCCAGAAAATCTTTTACTGCTTGAATTAATAAAAAAAATCACACAGTCTGATTCTTTTAAAAATGAATTAAAGCAATTAAATGGTTATGATATAAGTGAAACTGGAAAAGTATTTTATGAGTCTTAAACAACACAATACTCTATTATTCAGACTGTTTTCTCAAATTCTGTTACCTGTGAACAAGTTAGGGAAAATAATCTGAATTGAATTTCGTTTTAGAAAGGTCGCTTTCCACAGGGCTAGTGGTAAACCTCTACTGCATAAAGTAGTTTGGGGTCGCACCGTACGCTCATTCGATATGCTAACTAAACTTATTTAAAAGGAACAATCTTGGAGAAAATAGCTATTATTAAAGCTCCTCCTAGTATACAAAAATAAAACTCCCTTTTCCGTTTAAAAGGGAGTTTATTTATATTTTAAATAGTAACTCATTAGAACGTTCAGATTTATTCTTGTGATGATCAGGAAAAAAATAGTAATATTTTCTACATTTATTATTATTTGAATTACTGGAGGTTCTTTCATGAAACTATTTGTCATCATGTCAAAATATTTACCACTATGGATCGTTATGGTGGCATTGATAGCTTATTTCTTTCCACAAACTTTTACGTCAATTTGTCTATCGAACAAAGAAACAGCTTAACCTTTCTGAATAAGAGAAAAAAGAGGTCATTCAGGATAGAATCCTATTGAATCCATTACCCCTACGGAATGAAATATCAAAATAAACTCGAAATAAAAACACAGCCTCTCTAGTATCCTCAAATACTAGGAAGCTGTGTTTTTTAAACATTAGTTTTCTTCTACATCCTTACGCTTTTTCTTCAGCATTTTTGAAAGTAATTCGTAAACAATTGGTACAATAACTAATGTTAATATTGTCGAACTCAATAAACCACCGATAACTGTAACGGCAAGGTCTTGAGAAATGAGTCCGCCTCCGCCATTTCCTAATGCCATTGGAATCATCGCTCCAATAGTCGCAATCGCCGTCATCAAGATTGGACGAAGACGAGTCGCTCCTGCTTCAAGAATGGCGTCACGCATGTTCATACCATCATGCTCCATATGGATAATACGGTCCACTAATACGATGGCATTCGTTACAACAATACCAATGAGCATTAATAGCCCCATTAATACAGATACAGAAATCGTTTGACCTGTGACGAATAATCCAACGAACGAACCAATAACTGTGAACGGTAACGAGAATAGAATAGCAAAAGGTGCTAATCCTTCACCGAACGTCACAACAAGAATAAAGTAAACAATCGCAATTGCTGCAATCATTGCTAAACCTAGCTGAGTAAAGGTTTCTTGCATATCTGCTGCAACACCTGCAACATCTGTCGTTACCCCTCTTGGCAAATCAAGCTTATCAATTTTTTTATCAGCTGCTGTTGTTGCTTTCGAAATATCAGCATCTGTAATCGTACCAGAAACCGTTGCGAAATATTCTCCTTTTGAGCGAGAAAGTGTATTTAACGTTGTTCCTTCCTCCACTTTAACTAACTTAGACAATGGCATTTTCATACCGATTGCTGTATCAATTTCAGTTGCTAATATATCGTCTACTGATTTTGGAGTTGCCGCTGCTTCTCGTTGGACAACTACATTGATTTCTTCACCTTCGTGCTCTACTGTTGTTAATACGTCATTAGCATTATTGTGAGATAAAGCCTGCACAATTTGCGCTGTTGTTAATCCATATTTTAACACATTTGCTTGGTCTACTTTAAATACATTCTCAATATATGGATTTTCAATATCAGATGTAACATCCTCTAGTCCTTTAACATCTTGAAGAGCATCTTCAACTTGTTTAACAGCTGTTTGTAAATCATCTAAATCTTCACTATTTAATGTATAACTTACTTCGTTCGTATTCATACCCATAGAGAAGTCTTGAGATTTCCATTCACCTGTTTGACCAATATTAAAGACGTAATCTTCAATTTTCTCTTTTGACTTTTTAAATTTCTCTAATTCCATTTCAGAATCAAAAATGAGGTACATTAACGCACCACCGCTACCACCCATCATCATAGTAGTAGCATCAGCATTTTTAGGGTCAGTTACTGACAATTGGATGATATCAAGATCATCATAGTTCATCAATTCTTTTTCGACTTTTTCTATATTAGCTAATGTGTCATCCATCAACTCACCAGTAGCAGGCGTATACGTTAAATACATCACTTTTTCTTCTTGAGATCCCATGAAGCTAAATCCGATAAAAGGAGTTAACACTAATGAACCTGCTAGTAAAATAATCGCAATCGTTGATGTGATTATTTTATGATTTAACGCTTTTTCAAGAACACCCTTATACCATCTTGCAAGCTTTCCAACTTCCTTATGCTTGCGATTTTCTTTCTGACCATTTAGCTGTTTACGGAATAGGAAATGTGAGAATGCTGGAACTATTGTAATCGCAACAATTAATGAACCGCCTAGCGCAAATGTCATCGTTAAAGCAAACGGCATAAATAGTTCTCCGACCATACCACCGACAAATATAAGAGGCGCGAATACTGCAACGGTTACTAATGTCGAAGCAAGTATTGGCTTAAACATTTCAATGGTAGCTTCACGTATTAAAGCACGGCCACTTAATTTTTCTTCTTTTAAATGCATGCGTCGATAAATGTTTTCAACAACAACAATAGAATCATCTATTACCCGTCCAATTGCTATTGTGATTGCCCCTAAAGTCATAATATTTAACGTTATATCGAGCGACTTTAGTATCAATAGCGCAATAAGGATCGAAACTGGAATTGAAATAATAGAAATAATCGTTGATTTAACATCACGTAAAAACAATAGAATGATTAGGATTGCAATCAATCCACCAAATAATGCTTTTTCCATCATTGTATAAACAGAATCTTCAATCGGTTTACCTTGATCGAGTGTTACGTCAATCTTCAATCCATCGATGGATGCTTCTTCGTCTTTAATTAAATCTTTAACAGCGTTTACGACCTTAACCGTATTCGCTTGCTGTCCTTTAACAATCTGAATTGTAATGGCATCTTTACCATTTGTACGTGAAACAGATTGTACTTTACCGATTGTTTCAACTGTAGCTATATCTGATAGCTTTACAAATGGTGATGGTTGATTAGCTGATGGAGTTACCGGTATTAGCATTTCCTTAAGTTTTTCTACACTTGTAACCTTACCATCAACAGATACAGCCTGCTCGCCATCTTTAAATTCCTTTAACCCCAATGATACGGACATATTACTCGCTTGGATCATATCCTTCACAGATTGCTCTGTTAACCCAAGCTCTTTTAATTTTGCTTGATTATAAGTTAAATCGACCTCTTCAATATGCTGCCCAGTGATTGTTGCTGAGGCAACACCATCAAGCTTTTCAATTTTTGGTAGAATAATATCTTCTACAGTTGAAGTTAATTCTACAATATCCTCATCAGAGCTACTGATAGATAAGGCTACTACTGGCATCATATTCATACTGATTGACGTAATAGATGGTTTTTCCACGTCTTCCGGTAACGTCACTTTATCAAGCGCAGACTCAAGTTGACGCTTCTTCTCATCCATATCAATACCATATTCATATTCAACTTGTACCTGTGATACATTAGAGGATGAATTCGAATAAACAGCCTTTACATCATCTAGATTTTCAATGGCCTTTTCAATAGGAATTGAAACCTCATCCATTACTTGCTCAGGAGTTGCACCAGGGTATACCCCCATCACAATTAAATATGGAATTGACACATCCGGAATAGACTCCATTTTCATTTTTGTCCCTGAATACAATCCTGATACTGTTATGATAATTGTTAATAACCAGACAGCCAGTTTATTTTTCAGGACGAAATTGACTAACCCTTTCACTATAGCACCTTCTTCTTGTCTTTATTCGTGTGATACATTTAACAAATCTGCTTCCGAATCTGCACACAATTGACTATATTCTTACAATTATTTATAATAATGACTAGTTGGTCAGATGTCAACTCAGTAATGGGAGTGTTAATGATGGTTAAGAAACAATTAATTATGGAAAACGCCTTAGAATTATTTGCGAATAATGGTATTGAAGCAACTTCCATCCAACAAATAACGAAGAAATGTGGTATTTCTAAAGGGGCTTTTTATCTTTCTTACAAATCAAAGAATGAATTAGTATTTGGTTTAATAGAATATTTTATGAGTGAAATTATTGCCGATATTGAACAATCGGTCAGAGAAAATCCAAAGAAAGAGAAATTATTATATAATTTTTACTACACAACCTTCAGCTCCTACGAAAAACATTCCGCTTTCGCTAAGATATTAATGAAGGAGCAATTTTCTTCATTCGATATTGAATTATTGGAGCAATTAAAAAAATATGATCAATATTTAAACGAAATCATCTTAAATCTTGTCAAAACTCAATTCGATAAAATAAGTAACAACATGCACGCTGACCTAGTATACGTTATTAAATGTTTTATGAAACACTATTCGGAATTATTTTTTATTTATAATTTTCCTATAGACTTGCAAGCATTATGCGAATCATTAGTAGAAAAAACGACAATCATTGCGGAACATGCAACAATTCCATTTATACCCAACGAGTTCTTATCATTTTCTACTAATCAAGCAACTTTAACAAAAGAACAAATCTCAAATATATTGTTAGAAAAAATCAATGACATTACTGATCCAATAACACAGCAATCTTTACAACTACTTAAAGTACATTTAGATGAAGGCTTACTCCCTTCCGCTATCATTCATGGTCTTTTAAAAAACTTACGTGCTAATTCACATAGTAAATGGGTTGCTTACTTATATGAACTTTATTTAGAGAATCCTGATCTAAACTCCTAGTAGTTGGTTATCATTTTCTTAAATTATTTACATTAAGCAATGCAATACGTTGCTCGTTTTCCATGAGATGGGATACAAGCTTTTATTTAACTGATTTCCATTAACCTTATTTAACAACGAACAACCTCAGAAAACAGTCTTATTCATAAAATGAAAAAGGGCATTCAGGATATAACCTGATGCCCTTCTTACTATTAGCTTGCTTGTTTAATATGATGAACTTTTTTCTGTTGATCTTGTTTATTCAATTTTATCACTAGGATTAAGCTCACAATCGAAAATAATGCTAATGCGATAAAACCTAAGGAATAACTTCCTGTATATGAAAGGATTGAAGATAACACAAGAGGTGGGAAAAATCCTCCAAGCCCCCCCATCATCGATACAATGCCGTTTACAATGCCTGATTGTTCCATAAAAAATGTAGGTACTAGCTTAAAAATAACTCCATTTCCAATACCACATGATAATGCAATGATTAATATACCAACTGTAAATAAAATCATATTAGGAGATGTTGATAAGATAACAGCTCCAATGACTGTACCAATAAAAACACCCATTAATAATTTTAAAGCATCAAATTTATCCCCTAAATATCCACCAAATGTTCGACAACATGTAGCAAGTACGATAAAGATAGCTGTTCTTATCCCAGCATCTACTTTATCAAGTCCAAAATTTGAAACTAAGAAGTTTGGTAAAAACACAGTAAATGCGACAAATGCACCAAACGTAATAAAATAGAATAATGAAAAGAACCACATTTTTTCATTTTTATAAACCCCTTTTATTTGTTGAACAATAGGGGTTTTCATTTTTGGTTCGTTTCGATCGCCTAAAAACACGTTTAAAATAGCAAAAACAGTTAGTAAGATAAGATAAAATTTAATGGCTGTTGACCATCCAAATTGAGCTGCAACTACTGGTGCTGCGAATGTAGAAACAGCTGTACCCATATTTCCAAATCCATAGATTCCATTAACTAGACCATGTTTTTCCTTCGGATAGTATTTTGGAAGTGATGTTACACCAACAGAAAATACTGCTCCTCCAATACCTAGGAAAGTACCTCCAATAATTAAATCCATATAAGAAGTTGCTTCACTTATAAAATATACTGGAAATAATAAAGTAATAAAGCTTACGAGAAATACAATTCGTGCTCCAAAGATATTGGCATAATAACCTAATGGTATCCTTAAGACGGACCCGAGAACTACTGGTATGGCTGCAATAATCGCTAACTTATCATCAGGAATTACAATATCTTCCTTGATATAAGGTAGTAAAGATGAAATTATTACCCACACCATAAAACCTAGAACTAAGTTCATAGTTTGTAAAGGTAATTGTACTTTTTTGATCATTCCATTCACCTACTGATAAAAAATTAATATTGTGAATGACAAATGTATTGATTCCCTTCTCATATAATAAATATTATACCCAAATAATAAAATAGGGATTTCCCCTTTTCGTAAAAGAGAAAATCCCTACAAAATCGCATAATTTAATGACTAAACTCTAGTTCATTGTAAATACTGACTCCGATGGCAAAAGCAAGCATTTATGTTCATACTCTAGTGTTTCCCAATAGGTCAAAATTCAAGCAGCTTTCTTTTTAGCGCATACTCCACTAATTCAGGACGGCTTTTCAATTGTAACTTTTCCATAATTTTCGCTTTGTTTGCCTCAACAGTTTTTACAGAAATAAATAATTTTTCAGCAATTTCTTTATTTCCATAACCTTTTGCAACTAGTAGCAATATCTCCATTTCTCTTTTGGATAAAATCTTAAAAGGATCGAGTTCATCTGCTTCATGATTATTTTTTAACAATTCATTTACGAGCAAGGTTGCCATCTTTGGCTGAATATATGTACCCCCTTGATGTACCATACGTATCGCTGAAACAAGCTCTTCATCTGGGGAGTTTTTTAATATATAGCCAGAAGCACCATTTTTTAATACATAAAATAAGTATTCTTCATCATCATACATCGTTAAAATCAGTATTTGGGTATCTGGAAAATCTTCACTAATCTTGCCTGTTGCTATTAGTCCACTCTCACCTGGTGGCATGCTAATATCCATTAATAATACATCCGGGTGATGTTTAGCAACCATGGCATATGCTTCCTTTCCATCTGCAGCAGTTGCAACTACTTCCATATCCTCTTGATAGTTCAATATCATAGAAAATCCACTTCGAACGACAGCATGATCATCAGCTATAACAATTTTCATTATCATACCTCCTCAACAGTGTTTTCTTGACGTACTGGAATACGAATTTGAATTCTAGTTCCTTTTCCCATTTCCGATTGTATATTTAAAATACCATTAACTAGCTCAGCTCTTTCTCTCATTCCATATAAACCAAGCCCCGTTCCTTTAGGCTCCTTAAATTGAACGTCAAAGCCAGCCCCCTTATCTTCGACAATTAAAATTAAGTCACCATTTTCTTCATATAAACGAACGTAAATTTCTTCTGTATGGGCATATTTAATAGCATTTAAAATAGCTTCCTGACATATACGATACACGACTGTCTCTATTTCATTGCTATAACGTGCAGAAAACAATTCAGCCGAGAAATGAACGAGAATTCCGTAATTGTTTTCTACCCATTTAAAGTGAGAACGAAAGGCAGCATCTAATCCAAGATCGTCTAAAGAAGCCGGTCGCAATTCCACAGATAAATTTCGAATTTCATCTAATAATCGAGCTAATGATTCTTCCGTTTGTTTAAGTTTTTTTAAAGCATCCTCATTTAAATTCATATATTTTAACACTCGAATATCCACTAAAGAGCTAATTAGTTCTTGAGCAACACAATCATGAAGTTCACGAGATATTCGTTTACGTTCATCCTCTTGTGCTTTAATGATATACTTGGTCATCTTCGAGCGATATAACGCTTCACGCATTTTCGATTGTTTCGTCAAATCAAGTAGTGTAAGCACATAAATTTTTTGTTCCGCATCAATCATCTTGTAGCTAGCTGTAAAAGGTGCAATTGTACCATCTTTTAGCTTTATATACACTTGAAAAGAGGTAAAATCTTTATCTGGCTTAATTAAAAAACAATTGAGACACGACATTAAATCTTCTTCATTCGTGTAACCCTTGCAAAATTTACAAATGACATTGACTTCAGCACCATTTATTTGCTCCAATACTTCTTGAGAAAGAAGACCTTCTGCAGCAGGATTTAACGCTAGTACAACTCCTTTTGAATTGAGGAATATAATTGCTTCAGTACTGTTGTAATACATTTTCATCATGCTATCTTCTAATTGGAAACCGTCTAAACGAAACAACTTACTCACATCTCCTTTGTATCAAAAGAACAAAATCCCGAAGCAATGGAATGTTGGAATTCATCAAATGAAAAATCTGTCAATCTATCTTTTTCTCTAAAACCAACCAATAATACACCTGCCACTCGATTACTTTCCCATAATGGAACAGCCCCCATGCTTTTCAAGCGTTCTGCCACCACAATCGGAAAGCTGAGTAATTCATTCATTGGAACTTCTTTATCTGCATTTTTTATTAACATTGGTTTTCCCGTTTTGAAAACAGTTCCCGCAATCCCTTTCCCTGGATGTAAAACAATTCGTTTATAACGATTATTTAAATTTCCCGAAGCATATTGCCATTTCAAAATAGGGGAACTATCGATTGAATTAACAATATTCAATGCAACAAAGTCAAACCCAAACTGATTACGAATTTGATCAATTTCTAATTGATAATCAACTAGTACTGGTTTTTTCATCATAAAAACTCCTTAAAGAAAGAGGATGTTGTCCTTTACCCATCTTTCTAAAATTTACCCCTCTTACAGGTTAATAAGAATACAAATTCTTGGAGATCATTCCGAGCTGATAGAATGATTTGGTTTAACCGTATATATACTATTTTATAATACTTAGTATGGAACATCTACTGTCATAACATTACTATAATTAAGAAAAAGATAGGATAATTCGCTATTATCAATGACTACATTATTTCTAAAAAACAGATTTCTAGCAATAAGTGAAAAATTCTAATTTCTTAAAATAAAGAAGAAGGCATATTGCCCTCTCCTTGTATTAGTTTGTATGATTTTTGCGATATAGAATATAGCTTCTACTCATATAGTTGACTGGTACACTCCAAATATGAACAAGTCGTGTAAATGGCCATAGAGCAAATATACCAAGTCCAGCTAAAATATGAATTTTAAACGATAGCGGAACATTCGTCATTAGCGAAGCATCTGGACTTAAAAGAAATAGATTTCTAAACCAAACAGAAATGGTAGATCGATAATCAAAGCTTGGTTCCACCATATTTGTCACTACTGTACTGTACATCCCCATAAATACAATAAATAATAGTAGTACATTTACAACTAAATCTGAACCTGAGCTTAATCTACGTACATTTTTCTTTGTAAATCGTCGTGATGTCAACACAATCATTCCACCAAGTGTTAACAAACCAAATAATCCCCCAATATACACTGCCCCAATATGATATAAATGATCATTAACACCAATAGCATGTAACCATTCTTTTGGAATTCCTAGTCCTGCTACATGACCAAAAATAACTGGAATAATCCCAATATGGAACATCATACTTCCAATTTTTAATTGTTTCTTTTCGACGAATTCACTCGACTTTGAAGTCCAACCAAATTGATCTGTACGATAGCGATAAATATGACCAATAACACATACAACTAGGCAAATATAGGGAAATATAACCCAAAGAAATTGATCAAGACTATTCATGGGTATCTACCTCCTTATTTATACATGCTTTAAAGGTTTCACGTAATGCTTTAATGACATAAAAGTAAGGACTATTATGTTCTTCTAATGATTTCAGAAGATGATAGGTTCCATCCTCTAACACCGCGAATAACATAGTAAAGCTTTCTTCAGCACGTTCATCACCAAGCCACTCGGCCGCATATAAAAATTCGCACATTAACGGCAAATAATCAGACAGTTCTTCCTTCGGCATATTTAATCCAAACATTTCATACATGACTTTTAATTTGGCAAGCATTTGTCCACGCTCTTTAGTATCCTCAAATTTAAAATACGTCATATATAAAGTGGAATCTTTTTGAAAGTCAAATGTCCTAACATACATTTCTTCAATTTCTTCCATACTATATTCCTGCATAAGCTTCCAAAACATTTGAATAGAATCATAAGCAGGATCTGAGGAGTCAAAAGACTCCTCAATCACTAATGGATTAAAATCTATTTTTTCAGGATACGTCAGCTGTTGTGCAAAGAAACCAAATGCATGCTTATGCTTATAAAGCTCTCCTAAATTAATCACGCCAAATTCCCCCATAGAAGTTTTCTTCATAGATTTCTTTGCCGCTCTTACCAGATGTTACACCACATCCTCCACAATCCATTGAATACCCTTCAGATCCTTGTGATCGATACGTATCTAAATGCGCCTCTTTATGAGATGTTGGTATAACGAATCGATCTTCATACTTAGTAATTGCCAACAAACGATACATAGCTTGTGTTTGTTGAACGGTTAAGCCGACCCTATCCAAACGATTGTCATCGAATTCTTTCCCAGATGATTGAGCACGCATAAACATACGCATCATGGCCATTTTTTGAAGAGCTTCCTTCACTGTTTGTGTATCTCCAGCTGTTAACATATTAGCAATATATTGAATCGGCGTACGCATTTCTTCAATTGCCGGGAATATATAATCAGGGTTTTGAATGGAATCTTTTCCTTCAAAATAGTTCATGATCGGACTTAAAGGTGGTACATACCAAACCATCGGCAGGGTACGGAATTCTGGATGAAGCGGGAATGCTAATTTGTACTCAATTGCCAGCTTATACACTGGTGATTGTTGTGCTGCCTCAAGCCAATCTTCACTAATACCATCTTTACGTGCTTGTTCAATTACTTTTGGATCATTCGGATCTAAGAACAAGTCACATTGTGCTTTATATAAGTCTTTTTCGTTTTCAGTAGAGGCTGCCTCTGATACTTTATCTGCATCATATAACATAACTCCTAAATAACGGATACGTCCTGTACATGTTTCAGAACAAACAGTTGGCAAACCCGCTTCAACACGTGGAAAACAGAATGTGCATTTTTCTGCTTTATTCGTTTTCCAGTTGAAGTATACTTTTTTATAAGGACATCCAGTCATACAATAGCGCCAACCACGGCAAGCTTCTTGGTCTACTAAAACGATTCCGTCTTCATCACGCTTATACATTGCACCAGATGGACATGATGCTACACATCCAGGATTTAAGCAGTGTTCACATAAGCGTGGTAAATACATCATAAAAGCCTGTTCAAAATTAAACTTAATATCTTCTTCTATTTTTTCGATATTCGGATCTTTTGGACCAGTTGTATGAACACCAGCTAAATCATCTTCCCAGTTTGGACCCCATTCAAGATTCATTTTTTCACCAGTCAATACAGAATGTGGTCTAGCTACTGGCTGATGTTTTTTCTCGCCAGCATTTGTTAAATGCTCATAGTTATATGTCCAAGGCTCATAGTAATCTTTCATTTCTGGCATATCAGGGTTATAAAAAATCTTCCCTAACGCTACTTTAGATAATTTACTACCTGATTTAAGGTCAAGCTTGCCGTTTTTTAACGTCCAGCCACCTTTATATTGCTCTTGATCTTCCCATCTCATTGGATAGCCAATACCTGGTTTAGTTTCTACATTGTTAAACCACATATATTCAGCACCCGAACGGTTTGTCCATGTGCTTTTACAAGTCACGCTACAGGTGTGGCATCCGATACATTTGTCAAGGTTCAGTACCATTGCTACTTGCGCTTTAATCTTCAAGCCACTTAACCTCCTTCATTTTGCGGACTGCAACATATACATCCCGCTGATTTCCGATTGGTCCATAATAGTTAAATCCATAACTTAGCTGTGCATAGCCACCAACCATCTGTGTCGGTTTCACATGAATTCGAGTTGGTGCATTATGACTTCCTCCACGCTCTTTCGTAATTTCAGAACCCGGAACATTTATGTGCTTATCTTGTGCATGATACATAAACATTGTGCCTCTTGGCATTTTATGACTGACTACAGCACGAGCTGTTACAACGCCATTTCGGTTATATACTTCCAACCAGTCATTATCCTGAATATCATTTTCAGAGGCATCTTCATTATTAATCCAAACCGTTGGACCTCCACGGAAAAGTGTTAGCATGTGTAAATTATCTTGGTACATACTATGAATATTCCATTTTCCATGTGGAGTTAAATAACGTAATACTAGAGAATCCTGTCCACCGATAATTTTCTTATCTTTTGCCCCAAATACCATTGGCGGTAATGTCGGCTTAAACACAGGAAGTGCTTCTCCAAATTGCAAGAAAATTTCATGATCAATATAGAAATGCTGTCTTCCGGTTAATGTACGGAAAGGAACGAGTCTTTCAATATTAGTTGTAAATGGCGAATAACGTCTTCCCATTTTGTTTGAGCCAGGGAATACAGGAGTCGGAATTACTTCCCTAGGCTGTGCCGTAATATTCGGGAACGTTAGTTTTTCTGCTGCTCGGTCAGCTGAAATATCCTTAAGTTCAACACCTGTGTCTTGTTCAGCCGCTTCCCATGCACGTTGAGATACCGTACCATTTGTAGCAGATGAAACGTTTAAAATCGCATTGGCAGCATGACGTGCTGTATGCAGCTTTGGTAAGCCATTTTTAATGCTATCATCACTGTACATACCATTAATCTGCTTCAATTCTTCATACTCTTCTGCTACAGAGAAGTTCACACCATGAGCCCCAACCTTACCCTTAGCTAAGTTAGGTCCAAGCGTTACATATTTATCATAAATTTGTGTATAATCACGTTCTACAACAGCGAAGTTCGGCATTGTTTTACCAGGAATCGCTTCAATTTCACCCTTCTTCCAATCTCTAATGACTCCATATGGCTGAGCAATCTCATTTACTGAGTCATGAGCAAGTGGTGCTGTTACAACGTCTTTATGCACACCTGGTAAATGCGTCTTCGACATTTCAGAGAATGTTTTTGCTAAAGATCTGTATATATCCCAATCAGAACGAGATTCCCAAAGCGGATCAACAGCTGGATTAAATGGATGAATGAATGGATGCATATCTGTTGATGATATATCCGTTTTTTCATACCAAGTAGCCGCTGGTAAAACAACATCCGCATACATTGGTGTAGCTGTCATACGGAAATCAAGTGCTACCAACAGATCTAATTTTCCTTCTACTTCATCTCTCCATACCATTTCTTCTGGTTTATCGTCTTCGTTCGGTTGAGATAATAAACCATTATGAGTGCCCAGTAGATGCTTCATGAAATATTCCTGTCCTTTAGCTGAACTTGATATTAAGTTCGAGCGCCAAACAAATAAAGAACGAGGGAAGTTTTCAGGTGCATCAGGATCTTCGCAAGCAAATTTTGTTTCTCCGGATGTAACTTGCTTAACAGCATGTTTTACGATTTCTTCGTTTGTTGTTTTCCCTTGCTGTTTCGCTTCCTCTGCAAATTTCAAGCTATTTTTATTAAATTGTGGGTAAGATGGTAACCATCCTAGACGAGCTGCTAAAACATTATAATCCGCTGGATGTTGATAACGTACATCTCCACTAGTTGGTGATTTTAACGAATCTACACCAGTTTCTTCATATTTCCACTGATCTGTTGCAAAGTAATAGAATGATGTTGCATTTTGCAAACGAGGTGGTCCTTGCCAATCTTTAGCAAAGGCAACGGTTGACCACCCTTCAATCGGACGACATTTTTCTTGCCCAACATAGTGCGCCCAGCCGCCACCATTAACTCCTTGTGAAGCAGTTAACACAACTAAATTTAAGATGGAACGATAGATTGTATCACTATTAAACCAGTGGTTAACACCAGCACCCATGATAATCATGGAACGACCTTTTGTATCAATTGAATTTTGAGCAAACTCTCGAGCAATTTGCACGACAAGTGATGACTTAACTCCAGTATGTTGTTCTTGCCAAGCAGGTGTATAATGAGATTCTAAATCATCATATCCTTTGGCTTCGAATTCATTTCCATTACGTTTTACACCGTATTGACTTAACATTAAATCATATACTGTAACAACTAATTGTTCTGTACCATCCGCTAGCTTCACTTTCTTCGCTGGAATCATACGCTTAAACGTACCATTTCCCTTATTATCGAAGAATGGGAAAACAATTTCTTTCCACTGTGCATCATGGTTCTCTACAGAAAGAGCCGGATCGATAACCGTGCCATCTTCACGCTCTAGAATGAGATTCCACTTTTTATCTTCTTCCCAACGTTGACCCATCGTACCGTTTGGAACAATGATTTCATCAGATGCTTCATCAAAAATAACTGGCTTCCATTCAGCATGCTGAGAAGTATCTCCGAAATCACTAGCTCGTAAGAAACGTCCTGCTTTCAGGCTTCCTTCATGTTCATCTAACATGATTAGGAACGGCATATCTGTATATTGTTTTGCATAGTTCAGGAACATTGGCTCCTGACGTTCCACATAAAATTCATTGAGAATGACATGTGTCATCGCTTGTGCTACTGCTGCATCTGTTCCTGGATTTGGTGCTAGCCAGTTATCAGCAAATTTAACGTTTTCTGCATAGTCTGGCGCAACAGAAACGACTTTTGTTCCTTTATATCGAACTTCTGTCATAAAATGAGCATCTGGTGTACGTGTTAACGGAACATTCGAACCCCACATAATAAGGTAACCAGCGTTATACCAATCACTTGATTCAGGTACATCTGTTTGTTCACCCCAAATTTGTGGAGATGCTGGTGGAAGATCAGCATACCAATCATAGAAGCTAAGCATTTCTCCACCTAATAATGAAATAAAACGAGCTCCTGATGCGTAACTAATCATCGACATCGCTGGTATTGGTGTAAATCCAGCAATACGGTCTGGACCATATTTTTTTATTGTATAAATGAGTTGGGCTGAAATTAACTGATTGGCATCTTCCCATTTCACTCGTACGTGGCCACCTTTACCACGTGCTTGCTTATAAGATTTAGACTTTTCAGGATCTTCAACAATACTTGCCCAAGCATCAATCGGATTACTATGTTCTTTCAAAGCTTTTTTCCACATACGCCATAATTTCCCGCGAATATAAGGATATTTCACGCGTAACGGACTATATTCATACCATGAAAATGATGCTCCACGCGGACAACCGCGAGGCTCGAATTCTGGCATATCAGGACCACATGAAGGGTAATCGATTTGTTGATTTTCCCATGTGATTATTCCATTTTTAACAAATACCTTCCAACTACAAGAACCTGTACAGTTAACTCCATGTGTCGTACGAACGACTTTATCATGCGACCAGCGTTGACGATACATGTTTTCCCATTCTCTACTTTTTTCTTCGAGAATTGACCAGTTACCTGAATAACGTTCTGTCGGTTTAAAGAATTTTAGTCCAAATTTTCTTTTCATCGGACATGACCACTCCTTTTGCAGAATGACTTACATTGAAGGGAATCAATTGTTTGTTCATTCTTATACGTTCATTATTGAACAAAACATCATTTCTGCCTATTAGGGAAGTGGCTATTTTTCAAGGGAAATCCCCTATCTTAGGAAAGGTATAAACGCACCTTTCATTCTGAATGACCTGGTCTTTTTGAACTAATGATTCCTATCAAAAGAGGAGTTAGGAATTAGATCATATTTTACATTTACTATATTTTCATTTCCTCAACATTTATAAAGGCTGTTTTCGTAAACTTTGTTATCTATTCACAAACAGCAAGAATTGGTTGAATTCTGCTCCAGGATGCTCGCTTTCAGCGAGGCGGGCTTGTAGGCATTACAAAGATTACATCAAATCTAATATTTGTGAGCAGGATATTCAGCACTTGGTAGCCTCTCACAAAAAGAAACCTTGACGGGCTTTTTGCCAATCAAGGTTCTAATTATTACTTTTAGTAAGTATTGTTTAATCAACGTCATCATAAGTATCTCTTAAAATTATATCATCTAACTTTTCTCTGTCTTCAGCAATATGTTCATACGAACTAATAAGGTTACTAATATAATCAATCTGAACCTGTCTATTATCAAACAAATCATTCGTAATAAAAAAACCTACATCTAAAATATTATCTTTTTACTCTTCTTACAATTAATTCCGTAGGTGTCACTAATCTTATTAAATCTGATATAGAATCGATTTTCGGAGCAATTTTATCTGCTTCTAATCTATCTCCTAACATCTCTCTATATTCTTCAAAATTCTCCGTATAATACCCATACACTTGCCTTTCTACTTCATCTATTATTTTTTTCGTGTTTTGGATAAAATTACGAAATGCCTCTCTCTGAACACTTGAAAAATCTGCACTTTCATGCGCATCAACACTTAATAGTATTACTTTTTCCAAATCAAACATTCTAATAATTGTTTTACCTCTCCAAAAGTTGTTTTTATATTCTAGTTCTCCAAATAACTCATCATTAATTTTAGTCATTACTTATTACTCTCCTAACTTAACTTTTATATTGTATTCTCCAACCCCACCAAAATGTTTAAAGACACTATTAATCTTTCTTGGTACTAATTGAATAGT
>NZ_CABKRX010000101.1 GCF_902374955.1 Bacillus massilioanorexius | reverse complement strand
CATTTGAAAGCTACATCTGACAATCCATTGAAACATACGATTACTTATCATTATTAAGGGACCTAACTATTCTTATCTATAAATCCTACATCTATCATTACATATTACTTTCTCATGTATCGTACAACTAATTACTTTAATAACTTCTCCATTCCTTAAACACAAGACAAGCCTACTTGCTGACTCCTCACTATGCTGTTATACTATTCTCACTTATTCTCTCAGAAATGACACAGATTTTTTCTCCTTATTTCTTTTGATAATTCCCTTTTGTATTAAGTCAGATATTTCGCGAAAGGAATAATTTTCAAATTTATGTTGCATATTCATTTTTTCATGCTATGCTATTAATAATAAACCGTAACTCACTAGGGGTGTCTTTTAAAAGACTGAGACTGAACAATTGTTCTAAACCCTCTGAACCTGATCTAGTTCATACTGGCGTAGGAAAGTGGTTATCCGTTGAATAAGATTGCCTTATTCACCCCACTCATCGTCTGTGAGTGGGGTTTTCTATTTTCATATTCATCTACTAGGGGCGCCGAATGGCTGAGACGAACCCTCTGAACCTGATCTAGTTAGGACTAGCGTAGGGAAGTAGGAATGAAAGAAAACGTTTATTTCTTTTATTTACCGCTTCCCTTATGTGGAGGCGGTTTTTATTTATATTTAAGGAGGAAATTACATGTCAACTTTCACTAACAGGCTTTTTCGAAATGTTCAACCTATATGGGTACAGAACCATAACCATCCTTTCGTTCAAGAACTTGGTCAAGGAGTATTAGACGAAGAGAAATTCATTCACTATTTAAAGCAAGATTATGTGTATTTAATTGAATATGCCAAGTTATTTGCTCTTGCTACAACAAAAGCTGAGGACCTTGAAACAATGGATAAGTTTGCAGGGATCTTATACGATACCCTTCATGTAGAAATGAAATTACACCGAGCTTATGCCGCAGAATTTGGCATAACACGAGACGAGCTTGAAGCTACAAAACCAACACCTATTAATCTAGCATATACAAGCTACATGCTAAACGTTTCGCAAAATGGTAGTTTGGCAGATGTTGTTGCTTGCCTACTCCCTTGTGCATGGGATTATTGGGAAATTGGAAAGCTTTTAAGACTGCAGTATGGCGAGAAATTATCAAACAATCGATATGCTAAATGGATTGAAACCTATGATTCTCCATCCTTTGCTGAGGGAAGTAAATGGCTCATTGAGTTCATGGACAAGCTTGCAGAAGGTAAGCCTGAACACGAACTCGCTGTTTTAGAAAAACATTTTCAAATTACATCAAAATATGAGTTTTTATTTTGGGATATGAATTACCATAAACAAGACTGGCCTATTTAGAAACTAAAACTCTAGCACCTAGCAAGTTATGAAAAACGGCTATATGCCAACTTTTTGCTTCTACTTGCATTCATTCCTATAGAGGAAGCAGACAGACGTAAGAATAACCTCCTAATTAAGTTGAATCATCAACTTGTACTAGGTGCTAAAGCTTTTGTATAAAACCGACATTTATCTATTTCGAAAAGCTGGTGAAAACATATGACATTACAAGTACGAAATGTATCCTACACTTTTCAAAATCAAGGAAAAGTTAGCAAAAGAATTATTACAAACTTGAATTTAACCATTTCAAAAGGAGAGTTTGTCACTTTAATCGGAAAGAGTGGCACAGGAAAAAGCACTATCTTAAAATTAATCACTGGTCTTTTAAAGCCGGATCATGGGGAAATAACGATTGCAGATAATCCAGTAAAACTCGGAGATGTCGGCTATATGCCTCAACGAGACCTCTTGCTTCCTTGGCGAACTATTATAGAGAATATTTTGCTAGCAACTGAATTCAAAAAGGATCATTCTATTTCCAAAGAGGAAGCTAAAAATTGGCTTGATCGTGTTGGATTAAGGGATTATGAAAATGCTTTACCACATCAATTATCGGGTGGAATGAAGCAGAGAGCTGCCTTTTTACGAGCACTTTTAACAGGAAAAGATATGTTATTGCTAGATGAACCATTTGGTGCATTGGACGCATTTACGAAGAAAGACATGCAAGCTTGGTTACTTTCCTTATGGCAGGAATTGAATAAAACAGTTCTATTCATTACTCATGATTTAGAAGAGGCTTGCTTTTTAAGTGATCGTATTCTTATATTACATCCAGACCAAACAATAGAAGAAATTAGCGTTCCTTTTAAGCGTCCTCGTCATCAGGATCTTCTTCATGATAGTGCTTTCGTCTCTTTAAGAAAAAATGTGGAGAACAAAATTACTTATGAAAACCATTAAAAATTGGCTCAAAACATATCGTTTATTTCTCTTATTTAGCTTTGGCATCTTACTATTTATTGAATGGTCTGTTCGTTTAGAGCTTATTCCATCTTTTATTATCCCAGCACCATCTGGTGTGCTCATTTTAATTATGGAAAACTGGAAAGCACTCTTTTTACAGCATCTTCCGGTTACAATACTTGAATTTGCTATAGGCTTTCTTATTGCTGTTATTGGTGGGATATTGTTAGCAATATGTATGTTTTATTCCATAACGATTGAAAAAATGCTCTATCCAGCCGTAGTTATTTCACAAATGATTCCCATCATTGCTTTATCTCCCATTTTCGTGCTTTGGTTTGGCTATGAAATTTGGAGTAAGGTTGCTGTTACAATCCTGATTTCATTTTTTCCTATCGTTGTTGGAACCTATGACGGCTTGAAATCTAGCGATCCTGAATATGTTGAACTATTCCGATCAATGGGTGCAAATCGGTGGCATATTTTCAAAAAACTACATATTCCTATGGCACTCCCCTCCTTCTTCTCATCACTTAAGCTAGCCATCGTTTATGCACTTGTAGGTGCAACTATCGGTGAATGGCTCGGAGCAAGTGAAGGTTTAGGCTACTATAGCAGACGAATGTCTGGAAACTTAAATGCAGAAGGAGTCTTTGCTGCTATTACCATTTTAACTATATTAGGCATATTGCTTTTTTCACTCATTACGGCAATCGAAAAATATGTATTACGCTGGAAAACCAAATAAAAGGAGTTTAATGCATAATGAGAAAATTATTTATATATATTATGTTAGTTTGCAGTGTCGCTTTATTTCTTAGTGGCTGTTCTAGCAACAAGGCAGAAAGCTCTAAAAAAGGACTTGAGGATATTAGCATCATGTTAGATTGGTATCCCAATGCAGTCCATTCAGCCATTTATGTTGCACAGGAAAAAGGATATTTTGAAGATCAAGGATTAAATGTAAAAATTGAAATGCCTGCCGACACGAACGACCCATTAAAACTCGCGGCCGTTGGCAAAGTAGATCTAGCTATCAGTTATCAATCTCAGCTTCTAGTATCAAGAGCTGAGGATATACCCGTTGTTTCCGTTGGTGCTTTGGTTAGACATTCCCTCGATGCCATTATGTATAAAAAAGAAAACGGCATCCAATCACCGAAAGATTTAGAGGATAAAAGAGTTGGATACTCCTCATCTAGTGTTAGCGAGGCAGTAGTAGCTTCTATGGTCAAAAAAGATGGTGGAGATATGAAAAAAGTGAAAATGACTGATGTTGGCTGGGATTTGATGCCATCTTTAGCGACAGATCAAGTAGACGCACTAATCGGAGCTTATATTAATCACGAGTTAGTTCTTTTGAAAAAAGAAGGATATAACATGGATCTGATTCAATTAACAGATTACGGAATTCCAGATAATTATGAATTAGTTGTTGTTACTGGAGAAAAAACACTGAATAAGAAAAAAGAATCTATCAAAAAGTTTTGGCAAGCTGTTATTAAAGGACAGGAAGATGTAAAAAAGAATCCAGATGCAGGACTACAAATACTACTAAACCATGAAAATGATAGTTTTCCATTGGACAAAGAAGTAGAGAAAGAAAGTCTGCAAATACTATTACCTTTAATGGAAAATAACAATGGTCCATATGGCTATCAAGAAAAAGCAGTATGGCAGGATACTGCTGAATGGCTTTACAAAAATGGTGTTATTAAGAAAAAAATTAAACCTGATGAAGCATTTGTAAACATCATATTTGAAAAACAATAGAAAGGTGTCCAATCTGATGGAGAAAACAAAAAAGTTAACATTAACGGCTCTTATAGCAGCTTTAACAAGTGTATCAAGTAGTTTTATCTATATTCCAATTGGTTTCGCAAAAATCTTTCCTATTCAGCATTTGGCCAATCTATTGTCTGCCGTGTTACTTGGTCCTTGGTATGCTGTCATCCAAGCATTTCTATCTTCAACCATTCGAAATATGCTAGGTACAGGTAGTTTATTTGCTTATCCTGGAAGTATGATTGGTGCTTTATTTGCAGCAATACTTTTTGCAAAAACAAATAAAATCGGCTATGCAGCTATTGGTGAAGTAATCGGTACAGGAATTATAGGAGCAATGGCAACCTATCCAATTGCCACTCTGCTGTTAGGTCAAGAAGCGACATTATTCGGTCTTATACCAGCTTTTACCATCAGCTCCTTCACAGGTGCACTTATGGGTTACGCATTAATGAAAATATTAATCAAAAATAAAGTAGTGATTCTAGCCAAAATCGTATAGGTTACTCTTTCTCAGACTTTAACTCCATTAGTGAGTAGAGATTAAAATCCGCACCGGGATGCTCGCTTTCCGTGAGAGGGGAGTGTGCCACATAGGTGTAAAACGCCTGTGAGGTCTCACCTGCCCCGCTATCCCTGGATTCTCGCACCTTAAACCAATCATTTTACAACACGTAAAAACCTAACGTATTGTTAAAAAAGCTAGTTAAAGCGTCAGGCCTCTCAAAAGGAATTATTAATCCCTTTTGAGACATCGCCCTACTCATCTAAATCAACAAACCCATTACATATAAATCATAATACGCACCATTTAATAATGTAGCATTTTTTAAACGTCCTTCAATTTCAAATCCGAACTTTTTATAAAGCTCCACAGCTCCAACATTATCACAGCGTGTATCTAATTGTATTCTAGTTGTCACACCATTTGATTTTGCCCAATCTATCAATTGTTGAATAATCTGACTTCCTATTCCTCTTCCGTGATAAGCCTTTTTAACAACAATACCCAGCTCACCTTGATGTCTAGATTTTATTTTTTGGCTTGATGTGATCGTTCCAATTCCTATGATTTCATCATGATCCATAGCTAGAATCATTTTACAATTTAATTGTCCATTCATTGATTGAATGGACTTTGCTTGATCTTCTACACTTAATGGATATTCATTTTTTTCAAAGCTGAGATAGCTTGTTTCTCCTCCAACAATATTATAAAAAGCAACCATTTGTAGTGCATCATCTATAGTTGGCTGTCTAAATGTAATCATAGTCCTATGACACTCTCCTATATTTCTTTACGAGCATCATATCACTTCTTTTATTAACAAGCTATCACAATGAACACACTTTCTTTTCTAATAAAAAGAAGCTGTATTCATTTTCGGAATACAACTTCCAATGATCCACTATATTTTACTAACATACTTTTCTAAAGATACAATGGCTGTTTGAACAGTTCCTGCTGTTATCGTACCAATAGGCATTACATGAATAGATTCTTCTGGTGCCGTAGCCTTTTTAGCAATAGCAGCCATTATGTTCTCTGAAAGTTCTTTTACACCCAACTGTGTTAACGAATAAGGTAATCCTAATTCTCGATAAAACGGCAATAGACCTTCTATTTCTTTCCATTTTTCTTCTAAAACAAGCTGCACTAGAATACCATATGCTACCTTATCTCCATGAAGGGCATGATGTGTTTCCTCGAGTACAGTTAAGCCATTATGAATAGCATGAGCACCAGCAATGCGACCATAACGATCGCCAAAGCCACCAACCATTCCCGCATAAACTATTATCGTTTCAACTACTTTAATAAAAGCTTCATTTAACGATTCATTTTCTACAGCATTCAGAGCTTCCTTCGAATAAGTCACAAGCACTTCCTTACATTGTTTTGCTGTGTAATGAGAGATTTCAAGAGCTACTGGCTTATTTGCTATAGTAGCCATTTGTACATCTGCTTCATACCATTTTGCTAAAGTATCCCCAATCCCAGCAACTAGCATTTCTATAGGTGCTTGTAATAAAATATTGGGCTCTATCAAAACTAAGCTAGAGCATACAGGATAGATATCATAGCGAATAAAAGAACCATCATCATCATAAAGTACACTAAGAGGTGTCCATGGTGCACAGTTAGAGGCTAATGTCGGAATAAGAATCGCCTGCTTATGCGTTTGATTACATGCTGCTTTTGCTAGGTCAAGTACCTTCCCACCACCAACACCAATTATAGCTTCATAGTTTTGCTTAACTACTAAATTAGCTACTTTATCAATTTCAGTTAAAGAGCACTCTCCTTGATAATGAAAAAAACTTACATGTACTTTGTTTATTTCGGGCCAATAGTCTTCAGCTGCATTCCATGATTTTTTCCCCGTCACTACAAGCACCTTCTTCAAACCACGCTCAAGTAACTTTTTTTCTAGTAAATTTAATGCACCCTCAGCTAATATATATTCACTTGGTGCACCATGCACCGAGAAAATTTCCATATTTATCACTCTCTTCAATTTATTTCTTGTTTATTTTCATACTAGAAAACCCCACTTAAATGATGGTAATCCATCATTTAAGCGGGGATTTTTTATTCATTCATACCTTATTTCATCCATGTTGGTTTTCCAAAGCCAGGAAACTCATCATCAATGATCTTTTCAAATTCATCCGATTCAATAACAGATTTAATATCTTTTGCTAGCTGTGAATCCTCATTTTTGGCTGTAATAGCTACAATATTTCTGTAAGGATCAAGCATGTTCTCAAGAGCTAAAGCACTTAATAAATCCATTTTAGCAGCAAGTGCAAAGTTACCTGGTACAGCAGCTAAATCAGCACTATCAACAGAACGTGGTAGCTGACCTGATTCTAACGGTTGAAATTTAAGTTTTTTCTTGTTTTCTACTACATCTTTTTCGGAAACAGTTAATGGATCGGCTTTTTTATCTACAACAATGATACCTTCATCTTGCAATGTATTAAATGCACGAGCAGCATTTGTTGGATCATTCGGAATCGTAATAGTTGAACCTTCTTTAATTTCATCTAACGATTTATATTTATTAGAATAAATACCCATTGGTGCAGTTGGAACTGAAATTAATGCTGTTAAATCCATTTTGTTTTCTTTTTCAAAGTTTTCTAGATAAATCGTATGTTGGAAAAGGTTCGCTTGAATCTCATCATTATTTAACGCTTTATTCGGCTGAATATAATCACTAAACTCAACTACTTTTACTTTATAGCCTAATTTTTCTAAGCCCGGTTTAATCGCTTTTGTCACCATATCACTATAAGGACCTGATGTTGCACCAAATTTGATGCTTTTTGAATCTGCTCCTGACTTCTCACTGCTGTCATTACCACACGCAGCAAGTGCAGCCACTACTACTAATAAAATAATTGCTGTTAACCACTTTTTCATTATTCTTCTCCTACTTTCTATTTATCTTTTATCTACAACTTTGGCGATAAAATCACCAGCAAATTGGATTACCTGAACTAAAATAATTAAAATTAACACTGTGACAATCATAATAGTGTTATCGTAACGATAATATCCATAGCGGATTGCTAAATCCCCTATACCGCCACCACCAACGGTTCCAGCCATAGCCGAGAAACCAATTAAACTAATTAATGTTAATGTAATACCAGAAATAATCCCTGATCTAGCTTCTAAAAGAAGAACATCTTTTATGATCATCCACGGAGTAGCTCCTACCGCAGTAGCTGCTTCAATAATTCCTCTATCAATCTCTCGTAAAGCTGTTTCTACAATTCTTGCAAAAAAAGGTATAGCTGCAACTGATAGTGATACACTAGCCGCTACTGGTCCAATGGTTGTTTTAACAATTGCATTAGTTAACGGAATAAGAGCCACAATTAATATAATAAATGGAATGGATCGAACCAGATTCACGATAAATCCTAAAATACTTTGAACTGCACGATTTTCCATAAATAAGCCTTTATCGGTAACATATAAAAGAATACCTACTGGTAATCCGATAACAACGGAAACAATTAATGAAATCGAAACCATATAAACGGTTTGAAAAAAAGCCGTATTAATATCTGGAATTAATTCGATCAAATGATTTAAATCAAAGCCCATTGTGTAACACCTCCACCTGTGCATATCGTTCTTCAATATAAGTAATGGCCTTTTGAATTTCTTCTTTCGTTCCTTTTAGCTCCATTAAGAAAATTCCTAGTGGCAAGTCTTGTATATATTCAATCGATCCATGTAGGAAATTCCCCTTCACATTGAATTGCTGAAGCATGTCTGAAATAACCCCTTCTCCAGCAACTTCCCCTCTAAATGTTACTTTTACAATCGGATCCTGACATTTCTCCAAAATGATATTTGGAATATCAAATGATACAACACTTGAAATGAACTCTTTTGTTAAATCCTCTTTTGGACTAGCGAAAATGTCATATACATCACCATCCTCTATTACTTTTCCATTCTGCATGATAGCCATTCGATTACATATTTCTTTGACCACGTTCATTTCATGAGTAATTAATACAATAGTAATATCCAACTCTTTATTGATTCTCTTCAATAAATTTAAGATTGACTTTGTTGTAGTTGGATCGAGGGCTGAGGTTGCTTCATCACATAAAAGAACTGTTGGATTATTCGCAAGAGCTCTAGCAATGGCAACACGTTGTTTTTGTCCTCCGCTAAGCTGCGAAGGATATACATCACGCTTATCAGCCAGACCAACCATTTCTAAGAGCTCCTCTACACGTCCCTTTATCGAGCTTTGAGGTGCTTTCGCTGCTTTTAAGGAAAAAGCTACATTTTCATATACCGTTTTTTGACTAATTAAATAAAAATGCTGAAAAATCATTCCGATTTTTAATCTTGCTAAGCGTAACTCTCCACTGCGTAAAGATGTAAGATTGACTCCATCAATAGTTACACTTCCTGAGGTTGGTCTTTCTAATAAGTTAATGCATCGTAGCAAAGAGCTTTTCCCTGCTCCTGAATATCCTACAATACCGAAAATCTCTCCCTTCTCAATTGTTAGAGAGACGTTATCAACACCTTTTACTATGCCACTTTTCGTTTGATAATTTTTCGAAAGATTTTGTATTTTTATCATACTTAACCCTCTTTCCTTTCGTATAAGAAAACCATCTCTGGTTTTGTTAGTTTTCAATCAAGTAAAGCTTCATTCTGTTAGCAAATTAAAGAAAAATTCACGCATGAAATGATTCAATCTACAGATATCATCATCCATCTAATAAAACCAAATAAATTCTAAACAGTTCACTATGCCAACCATACAAAAAATGCCTCTTTCATCTGAAAGAGGCACCGAAATCCGACTAATTTCGACTTATCTTTCAGAATGAAAATCATTCTGCAGGAATTGGCACCTTCCCTTTTGGGGGTTGCCGGACGTCATAGGGCCATGTCCCTCGGTCACTCTGGATAAGTTTCTTATTGATTTTTTGTAATTTCGATAGTACTAATTAAATCGAAATTTGTCAATATAATAAATTTTTAAAATTTTCTATTGAAACGCTTTCATTATAGAAAAACAGGCGAAAAATGTCGAAAAAAATATTTTTTATCTTTTATAGTATTTTTATAGGATAAAGTGTTTTTAAAAATATTATCCTCTTTCTTCATAAGAATTTGTTACATTTCATTGTTATTCATCAATCGATTCATTCACTTTCCCACTATTCATTTCTTGTTAAGAATGAAAAGCCACATATAACAGTCCTTTAAAAAAGAGCTTATTGAAAAGAGTATCTTTCTCTTCTCAACAAGCTCGTCTTTCTATTACTAGAGATTATTTCCATACATTCTCTGCAATGCTAATAACATGTCTAATCTTGTCCCATTGTTCTTCTTCTGTAATCAAATTTCCTTCTTCAGTAGAAGAAAATCCACATTGCGGACTAAGACATAATTGTTCTAATGGAATATATCGAGTGGCCTCTTTTATTCTCTTTTTTATCTTTTCAGGATCCTCTAATTCACCAAATTTTGAGGTAATTAACCCTAATACAATCTTCAAATCTTTCCTGTTTACATAACGTAATGGCTCAAAGCCTCCTGATCTTTCATCGTCAAATTCGAGAAATAATCCGTCTACATCTAAGCCCCCAAAAATAATTTCTGCTGCAAATTCATAGCCACCACTTGACATATATGTAGATTTAAAATTGCCTCTACAAATATGCATAGTTATCGTCATATCCTCTGGCTTATGAGCGAGGGATTCATTAATAACTCTCGCATAAATATACGCTAATTTATTCGGGTCTTGCCCTTTTACTCGAAGTTTTTCTCTACCTTCTTCAGAGAATAAAGATGCCCAAGAAGTGTCATCTAATTGTAAATAACGACATCCCGCTTGATAAAAGGCTTGAATTGCTTTTTGGTATGTAATGATTAAATCATCGATTAACTCTTCCTCAGTTGAATAAATTTGTTCATCTACTGTAGCTCTAGCAAGTAGCATATTGGGGCTAGGTATCGTAAATTTCGCTATATGGTCTCCAGCAATTGAATGAAGAAATGCATAATCTTCTAAAAAAGGATGATGACCAAAATCAATTTTCCCAATTACTCGAATCCCATCAGCTCTAGTTTCAATCCCTTTAAACTGGAGCCCACTATCTTTTTTATAGAATTCAACTCCAACAAGCCCACCTAAAAAGTCAAAGTGCCACCAAGTTCTTCTTAGTTCTCCATCAGTTACCGCTTGTAACCCTAATTCTTTCTGCTTCTCAACAATTCGAGTTATTTCTTCATCTTCAATTATTCTTAATTGTTCCGCTGAAAACTCACCGCTCTGTTTTTGTAAACGAGCCTGCTTTAAACGTGCTGGTCTAAGGAAACTTCCTACATGATCTGCCTTAAACGGTCCTAAATTTGTCACATTCTTCATGTCTAACCTCTCCTTCTTTATATATGAAACATATAAAAACGTGCGAAAATTATGTAAATATCTATTTCATAGTACTACTAGAAATCGTTAAATTCAAAATTATTCGACTTTTACAAAGTGCGTAAAAGAAAATGTGAACCTCTCCATAGGTGCATATCTACAAGAAGAATAGGGTATGAGCAAAAAGAACTATTAAGAGATTTTCATGATGGAGCTGGGATTATTGAAAAAACTTGTACTCATTAGACATGGTCAAAACATTTATAATGTTGAAAATCGATTTACAGGTTGGACTGATGTTGACCTGTCGATTCAAGGACTCGAAGAAGCCAGAAAAGCAGGTCGAATTTTAAAAGAAAATGGCTTTACCTTTAATTATGCACATACATCTATGCTCAAAAGAGCGATTCATACACAATGGCTTATTTTGCACGAAATGGATTTGATGTCGATACCTATAGTAAAATCATGGAAGCTGAACGAGAGACATTACGGAAGGGTTAAATAAACAAGAAACAATTGATAAATATGGTGAAGCACAAGTTCATCAGTGCGAAGATCCGTTGATATTCGTCCACCGGCATTAACGAAAGAAGACACAAGATATCCTGGCAATGAATACAAGTATCAACGCCTAACAGTGGAAGAAATTCCTCTAACTGAAAATCTAGCAGATACAGAAAAAAGAGTTTTACAGGAATGGAATAAAACAATTGTTCCTCAGCTATTAGCTGATAAAGAAGTTATTATTTCTGCTCATGGAAATACTTTAAGGGCTTTAGTTCAATACTTAGATAATATATCAAGTGACGGAATCGCAAACTTAAATATTCCGACAGGTATACCACTTGTCTACGAGCTTGATGAACAATTAAAGCCTATTCAACATTATTATTTATCTTTAGATGGAAAGCTTCCAAAATAAGCAGTTAACAAACATTTGTAATACATAGATCATATTTTAGAAAAAAGAGCAGCTAGTCAAGATCTTTAACAGAGGAGACTTCAGCATGAAAACACTTATTGCCTTTGCAAGTAAAACGGGCACAACTGAAAAATGTGCCCACACCCTATCAACTTATTTTGAAAATGCTACATTATGTAACTTAACAAATGAGCAACCAGATCTTTCAGATTACGAAACGGTCATTATAGGTGGAAGTATTCGTATGGGTCAACTACATAAAAAAACTAAACAATTTATTTTAGACAACCAAGATATTTTACTAGAGAAAAGATGTGCCTTTTATATTTGTAATGGAATTGTTGATCAGACAGAGGAAGTCATTCAGCGAAATTTTCCAACCGAAATCATTAATCATACATTACTTGTGGATACTTTTGGAGGAGAAATCGATTTACAAAAGCAAAAAGGCTTAGATCGAATGATTGCCAAAATAGCCTTGAAATCCATTGGGGACGATCCTTCTAAACAACCAAAAATTCTTGAAGAAAATATTGAAACGTTTGCTGAAGCTGTACAAGCTTAGAAATAATATATCACACAGCAATTGACACAAAGTTTTTGGGAAAACAACATGACCAAGCAAAAAGGGATATTTTACGGTTGGTGGATTGTACTCGCATGCGTAATCATCATGACATTTTTATTTGCTCCAATTGTAAACTTAGTTTCATTATTTACCTTACCAGTTACTGAAGATTTAAGCTTTGGTAGATCTGAATTCATGACATATTATACAATAATGGCATTCGTTTCGATGATCATGAGCCCAATAGCTGGAAAACTTATAAAAAAACTAAATATAAAATTATATTTGTCTATCTTTACAATTATTGGAGCGATCTCCTATATTGGATTTTCTTTCTCAACAGCTCTTATTCACTTTTACTTATTTGCCATTCCAATGGGCATTTCCATAGCTGGAGCTGCAATGATACCTACATCCGTACTTATTACAAATTGGTTTAATGAAAAACGTGGTTTATGCTTAGGTATTGCCTTATCTGGTAGCGGACTTGGTGGTGTCGTTCTTAGCCCATTACTAAATTGGTTAATAACGGATTACGGATGGAGAAATGCTTATCTTATAACGGGAATCATTATTTTAATAGTCATACTACCATTTGCCTTATTCGTAATTAAATTCAAACCAGCGGATAAAGCTCTTTTACCACTAGGCGAAATTCAATCCACAAATTCAGAACCAATAGGTGTTACACAGAAAGAGGCTTTAAAATCTGTTTCGTTTTGGTCTCTTTGCCTTGCGATCGTTGTAGCTAGTATCGTCGTGAATGGAATGATTATAAACCTTGCTCCTTATTTGATAGATATTGGTGCTACAGCCAAAAATGCTGCTTTACTACTATTCATTGGATGGCAATGGTAGTTGCCGGAAAACTAGTGATTGGACGACTTTATGATATGCTAGGAACTATTATTACTTTACTAGTCGTTTGTTCAGGAAGTTTCCTAAGCTTTATCTTTTTAATGCAAGGTAACCAAGTCATACCGGGTCTAATTTATACCTTGCTATCTGGTTTGGGAGCAACAGCTATTACTGTCACTCCTTCGTTTTTGACTGCTGCTCTTTTTGGTGAAAAAGAATTTGGAGCAAAATTCGGGGTTATCTCTTTATTTATCTATTTAGGGGCAGCTATTACACCTGTAGTATCAGGGGCCATTTACAACATCAATCATTCTTATACATTACTACTATACATTTTAATCATATTAGCGTTTGTAGAATTAGCACTATTTCTACTTGCTATTAAAACAAAACCAAAGTTTAATAGCAGTTGTTGAAAACTAATTTCTTTCTTCTCTTTTCTACAATATAAAAAGCCAAGCTATTTTTCTTCTGCTTGGCTTTTTTACTTATGATGAGTCTTCTTATACCTTAGGATGAATCATCTCTTCTGGTCGAACCATCTGATTAAATTGATCGGCAGTTAATAGATTTAATTTTACTGCTGCTTCTTTTAACGTTAAGCCTTCCTTATGAGCAAGCTTGGCAATGGATGCCGCCTTTTCATAGCCAATATATGGGTTTAAGGCTGTAACTAGCATAAGTGATTTCTCAAGATTTTGTTGGATGACCTCTGTATTTGCCTCAATTCCAACAGCACAATGATTATTAAATGAATTCATGGCGTCAGAAAGAAGTCTAACGGATTGAAGGAAATTAAAAATAATAACTGGTTTAAATACGTTCAACTCAAAATTTCCTTGGCTTGCTGCCATACTAATCGTCACATCATTCCCCATCACCTGACAAACAACCATCGTTAACGCTTCACTCTGAGTTGGATTGACTTTTCCTGGCATAATCGAACTTCCTGGTTCATTGGCAGGGATGGTGATTTCTCCAATACCTGAACGAGGACCACTGGCTAACCATCTAACATCATTTGCAATTTTCATTAAATCAGCCGCCAAAGCCTTTAGTGCACCATGAACATGAACAATTTCATCGTGACTTGTTAAAGCGTGAAATTTGTTTGGAGCTGAAATAAACGTTTTCTTTGTTAACTGACTAATTTGCTCAGCCATCATTTCTCCGTATTTTGGATGTGCATTAATACCAGTACCAACGGCTGTTCCACCAATTGCTAGCTCTCTCATATACTCAAGGCTTCCTTCTATCATCTTTTCGGATTTTTCCAGCATCCGAACCCAACCGCTAATTTCTTGCCCTAAGGTTAAAGGGGTTGCATCCTGCAAATGGGTTCTGCCAATTTTGATAATGTTCTCGAATTCCTCTGCTTTGCCCACTAATGTTTTTTTCAACGATTGCAATGCTGGTAAGAGCTGATCCTCTACTGCAAGAACACCCGCAATATGCATTGCTGTCGGAAAAGTATCATTGGAACTTTGGGATTTATTCACATCATCATTCGGATGAATCCTTACATTTTCCTTACTAGCTGTTAATATTTCATTTGCTCGATGTGCTATCACTTCATTTATATTCATATTGGACTGTGTTCCGCTTCCAGTTTGCCAAACAACTAAAGGAAATTGTTCTTTATGTTGGCCATTTAGAATTTCATCAGCCACTTTCACAATAGCTTCAGCTTTAACTGCCTCTAATTTTCCTAAGCTTTGATTAACGAGTGCTGCACTTTTTTTCAAAACCGCAAATGCTTGAATGACTTCAGTCGGTATTTTTTCTGTTCCAATTTTAAAATTTTGACTACTGCGCTGTGTTTGAGCTCCCCAAAGCTTATCAGCTGGTACTTGTATTTCTCCGATTGTGTCTTTTTCCATACGATATTTCATTGAACTCTCCCCTTTACAACTAGTATGTAGAACGGATAAACATCGAAATACATGTAAAGTATTCATTTTCTTGCCCTTTCATTCCTATTCCCCTTTATCTTATAAAAAAACATATATTAGGAAAAAGTCTAATTAACTTTTTCCTATAAAAGAAGCAAACAATGAAAAAATGAGCAAAATGGCCAAACATTTTACTCATTTTTAGGATATAGCCACTTGAGCTGCTACAATAACATGAATCACTTCTCACTTATCGAATTGTTTTTAATGCCGTAGCCCAAGGAATAACTTGATCTAACATTTGATTTACTGAAGAAGCTTGCACATCGGCTGGTTTGAATACAGTACCATTTTCAAAATCAGTGAATAATGATAAAGCTGGGTGAACACGAACATCGGCTACGGATAATTCACCTAAGATTCCACGCAAGTGTTCAGCTGCGCGTGCTCCACCAACTGATCCATAGCTTACAATACCAGCTGCTTTATTATTCCATTCTTCACGTAATAGGTCTAATGCATTTTTCAATGCACCTGTTATTGAATGATTATATTCTTGAACAATAAAGACAAATCCGTCACATCCATTAATTTTTTCAGACCAAGCAGCAATGCCTGAAGGATCACCAATAGGATCACCTAGGAATGGTAATTTGAAATCTGCAATGTCGATGATTTCATATTCTGCATCATTTCGTTCATCAGCTAAGCTTTTCACCCATGCTCCTACTTGTGGGCTAACTCGACCTTCGCGTGTACTTCCTAAAATAATACCAATTTTCAACATTTTAAAATCCTCCTAGTAGTTCTCTGTTCTTAATTTTATTTACCCAATTCATTTTTTATAAATGTTTCATTACTCATATTCTTTCTCAAACTCAATCGTACTTCTCACAGTATCAATTGGTCTGACTAGCTTTTCAATTTGTTCACGTTTTGGCTCAAGGAATGGTGGTAATGATAACTTCTCACCCACAGTTTCGTACGGTTCATCTCCCATAAATCCTGGGCCATCTGTTGCCAATTCGAATAGAATTTGTGGTGCCACTCTCGCATATAGTGACTCAAAGAAATGACGATTAACATAACCCGAGGTATGGAATCCAAAACTTTCAAAACGATTTGTCCATTCATCTAATACTGCACGGTCTTCTACTCGGAAAGCAGCATGGTGAACCGTACCAAAACCTTGTCTTGCATTCGGCATTACAACATTATGTTCCACAATAATTTGTGCCCCATTTCCTCCTTCACCTACTTCAAATAAGTGAAGAGAACCTTCAGAGGCAATTTCTCTAAATAACATGACTTGCTCTAGCATTTGCTTGAAATAATTAAAGTCGGCAATACGTACAAAAATGGGTCCTAAACCTGTAATCGCAAACTCTAAAGGAATTGGTCCTTTTTGCCAAGGTGTTCCAGAAGCTACTCCTTCATTGTTTTCGTCAGAAATTAATTGATATTGTTGGTCATCAAAATCTACGAACGATAAAGTCTTTTTACCAAATTGCTCTTTAATCCCTGTATGCTCCACATTCAGTCTGTCAAAACGATTCACCCAATACGCTAATGCTGCATCTGTTGGTACACGGAAAGATGTTTTAGAAATTTCATTTGTACCATGTACCCCTTTTGGAATATTAGGAAAATCAAAGAATGTCATATCTGTACCAGCACTTCCTTTATCATCCGCAAAGAATAAATGATAGGTTTGAATATCATCCTGATTTACGGTTTTCTTTACTAAACGCATCCCTAAGACATACGTGAAAAATTGATAATTCTTTTCTGCACTACTTGTAATAGCTGTAACATGGTGAATTCCTTTTAAATGGTTCATTTTTATTCCTCCTAATAATGATTTTTATTTAATTCGAGTTCATTTATCTTCATTTCGAGATATTACTGTAAAAATGGATTAACGAAAATTTCCTCATCACTACTAAATATTTCTTAAGAAATATGGTTTTCTTATTATCTCAACTTAAATTATCTTTACTTCGAGATAAATTTAACACATAATCACTTTCCTTGTCAACTGATTAATATCTCATTATTGATTTTATCATGTATGCTCTTCAAAATACTGATCTTTACTCCCAATATAGTTCATAATGTTTAGAAAAACGGTGCTATCCTAATACTTTCACTTTGATAGCACCGTTTTTTAAATGAAGTTAAATCATTTCCATTTGGTGAATCACTTTCTCTGCTAAATCAGGAGTAAGCTCTTCATATCGAACAAAATTTGTAGAAAATTTACCTCTAGCCCCTGTTAATGATTTTAATTCCGTAGTGAAACTCAACAATTCCACTTGAGGTACTTCTGCTGTAATCCATTCTTCATTTTTTTCCTCATCCATCCCTAAAATTCTACCTCTTTTTCTTGTTAGCTCACTAATGACATCACCAACATATTCAGAAGGAATTTCCATCTCTACCTTCATGATTGGTTCCAATATACATGGTTTGGCTTGTTCCATTCCTTGCCTATAAGCTAAGCTTGCTGCAACCTTGAATGCGTATTCTGAGCTATCAACAGAATGATAAGAACCATCATACAAAGTTGCTTGCAAACGGATCAATGGAAATCCTGCTAATACACCTCTTTCCATTGATTCAACGATACCTTTTTCAACAGCAGGTATATACTGTCTTGGAACAGCTCCCCCTACAACTTTATTGATAAATAATAAGTCATCTTCACCATCGTGACGTGGCTCAAAGATTATTTTCACGTTCCCAAACTGACCATGACCACCACTTTGTTTTTTATATCTTCCTTGTACATCGGCTTTTCCTTTAATCGTTTCACGATATGAAATACTTGGTAATTCATAATCTATTTCAATATCGAATTTCGTTAATAATTTGCTTTTAATAATATTTAAATGTGTTTCACCCATACCGATTATTCGTAATTCTAAAAATTCACTATCTCGATATACAATGATGGATGGATCTTCTTCTTGTATTTTAGATAGTGCGCTTAATACTTTATCCTCGTCTGCTTTTTTAGTAACAACAACAACTCTTTCAAATGTTGGAGATTCATAGCTTGGTTGTTCAATGATGATAGGAGAGTCCTTATCACATAGCGTATCATCCGTATTAGTGTATTGTAACTTCGCAATGACTCCTATATCACCAGCTTCAATACAATCAATCGGTTTTTGCTCTTTACCACGAACAGAGTATAAACTATTAATACGTTCTTCTTTCTGTTTATTAGCGTTATAGATCATGGAATTTCCAGAAATGGAACCTGTTAATACTTTTACAAATGAAAGTTTGCCTACGAAAGGATCAGCTATCGTTTTAAATACAAGCGCCATCGTATGATTAACATCATTAGATGGATGTACAATAGCTCCACTAATATGAGCTTCTACAGTATGTATCGTTCTATCAAATGGAGCTGGTACACATTCACAAATATAGTCCAATAACAATTGAATTCCTTTCCCTGATTGTGCAGAACAGCATAAGACTGGATACATTTCACCATCATTTAATCCTTTTTTTAGTCCATCCACCATCTCTTCTTTTGTTAAATAACCTTTCTCTAAATACGCCATTAAGTACTCTTCACTGGATTCTGAAATAGTTTCCATTAATGTCTCATATGCTTCTTGAACATATTCCAAATAATCATTAGGTATTTCCTTCTCAGTCGTTTTGTTTTTCAAGAAATCATATACTGAATATGTTCCATGTAATACGTCAATAATTCCTTCAATTGAATGATCTCGAACAACAGGAATATGTAAGGCTACAACATTTTGACCGAATTGAACTCTAAGCTCATTGTAAACCTTTTCAAAACTACTGTTTTCTTTGTCTATTTTATTGATTACAAATGTTATGGGCAGATGCTTTGCTTTTGCAGCTTCAAAGTTTCTTTCTGTTCCAACTTTAATACCAGAACGAGCACTAACAGAAATGAATGCTGCATCAGCTGCTTGAAGCCCTTGAATTCTTTCACTTTCAAACTCTAAATAGCCTGGTGCATCTAGAATATTCAATTTATAATTTTGATACAGTATTGGGACGAGGGATGTTTGGACTGATATTTTGCGATTTTTTTCTTCAAGTCCATAATCACTGACTGTATTTCCTTCTTCAATATGTCCAAATCGAGTAATATTGTTTGATAGATAACATAATGCTTCAGCTGTTGTCGTTTTCCCACAACCTTGGTGCCCTAATAATACAATATTTCTAATTTCCTTACTCATACTAAATCATCCTTTCTGTTGTCTGAACAATCAGCCATCACAATGAGATAAATAGTAAGGGGAACATTTATGTATCACACATTCACCATTCACAAGATATATTATTATTTCAATATAAAAATAATAATCATCTCTCTTCATTACCATCTTTTTTTCTACTGTTTGCTGTTTCATAAATCTCACAGCCTAATACAAAGTCTTAGCTGACTGTCTTTCCACTCAAATAGAATTATTCATTCCACTATTAACTCCAATCAAAAAGTTTTGAACGAATCATACTATTCAACAAGCTTGTAAAATCAAACACCATTTACAAAAGCTTGTTTTAATATATTAATATAATTACCCGAACCTATTTTTCATAAACCAAAAGGAAGGTGCAATTCATTCATTTGATTAGATTCTTTATATCCTTTTCTGATGGACTGTTTTCACATACTTTGTTGCCTATAAACAAATAGCGAATATAGACCTAGGGACTTTGTTGAATCCAGCTCCGATCGACCTTTTTTGGCTAATAAACTTAGTTAAAGAAAACATCCTTTTGAAAGGCTAGACTAGGATGACGATCCATTTGTTCATTCAGAGGTAGCATCCTCCGCTTCCCTATTAAGAAGACATAAAAAAGACAAAAGGCCGAAGAGAAAATTCTCCATACCTTTTGTCGCTTATCTAAATGGTCTTATCTGGACTTTTTTAAGAGCTTTATTGTCATTATGACTTGGGGATCTACATTTATGTTATAAATGCAGTATTAATTGCTGAATTCTCTCACTAAATATACGCTCTAGCTGTTCTTCCGTTGTTAAATACAGTAAGCCGTTGCCCTCTAGTTTAGCAGAATAGCCGACAGAAATCGTTCGTTTAATCAACTGCGCATACAATTCTGGTTCTGTTAGCTTTCTACCAAAGCTTTCATTTTCAATGTTTTTTAAAAGAGCAAGTGCTCCAGAGACATGCGGTGTTGCCATCGAAGTACCACTTAAACTTTTATACGTCCCATTTAAGAACGTAGAATATATTTTCTCTCCTGGTGCTACCAAATCAACTTCATTATTGGAATTAGTGAACCTTGAAGAACGTCTTTCTAAATCAATGGCTCCAACACTAATAACCTCGTTATAGCTGCCAGGATAACCATATTCATCCGTTGAATCATCACCGTCTCCATCATTTCCAGCAGCACACACAACTAAGATTCCTTGGTTGGTAGCTTTTTTCACAGCTTCATGTAATTCCTGAACATCATTTGGACCTCCGAGACTCATCGAAATAATATCAACTTTTTGTTCAATGGCATAAAGAATACCATTAATAATACCTTCATACGAACCGGATCCACTTTTGTCCAGAACTTTGACGATCAATAGACTGGCTTCTGGTGCAACCCCGACCACACCAGATCCATTTTCCTCTGCTGCAATCGTACCAGCTACATGCGTTCCGTGACCATTATAATCCTTGAACACTTCAGGATTACCTCGATCATCCTTGGTAAAATTTCTCCCACCTATAATACGATTCTTCAAGTCTGGATGTTCTACATCGCAACCCGTATCCAAAACAGCTACAGTAATCCCTTTACCTTTTGTCTTATTCCACAGCATAGGTGCTTGAATAAGTTCAACTCCTCTAGGAAGCTCTGACAATACTTCTTCTTTTTCTTCTAACTGATACGGAAACAAATGCATCAATCTTTCCATCTTTATTCCCTCCTGTCAGAATGATAGAACAAAAGCATAAGTGACTTGGTTTATACCCCCATACCTTCTTTATTTGTAAAGAGGGACCTAAGGTTAACCTAGCCACTACATAGAAGCTTCTCTTAAGTTGTTAACTGAATTCTAGCAATAATTACCATTTTCTAATAGTTACTATCGACCTGATTTATTCGCTTTTCTTAATACATAATCCGACAATAAGGAAGCTTTATCCTCTAAGAAAATAAAGTAGAGAGTCCTTAAAAAATATAATCGCTATCAATAAATCCTCTTTCTCTTTATAAATGATCTCTCTGACTTTTTAGATAAAGATTTGATATTCATCCAACTCTACAAATTAATCTACTTTAAATGTAACCTCTCCTACACCCATTTCTACATTTACATCCAAAGTAACATCAGCGTCTTCATAAGCCTTGTTCACATATACGCCATTGCCCTTAGAAATCAAATCCTGTGCACGGATTTTTCCAACACCTTTATCACAAGTAATCTTTACACCGACCTTTGAAGGCAAGATTACAACAGCTTCTCCTACTCCTGTTTTTATATTTGCATCAAAGTTTTTCTCCCACTTTCCACCCAAATCGACCGTAAGATCTCCTACACCTGCTTCAATATCTAATTGCTTCAGCTTTAATCCTTGTAAATCGAGTTTTGAAATGGATGCACCTGCATTGACTGACAAAATCATTGGTACTTCATTTGTTAGCCTAATGTCCCATTTGTTTTTGATATTACCAACCTTCGGAAATTTAATGTCTTTCTGTTCAATCACAATAGCACCTTTATTCCCTCGTTTATCATAGGATACGACAGGTTCGAGCTTCTTCACATTATGTTTAACATTCCCCTCAACCCATTCGTCTGTACCATTTGAAATAGCTAGCTCACCAACTCCAACCTTCAGTTCTACATCTAGCTGTTTGGCTTTATCTTTTTCTACTAGTATCGATTCCTCTTTTTCATCGCCAATAAAAGGAATCGAACAGCTCGTTAGAATCAATAACAACCCTGCTGCTGCCCCGATGAATATTGACCTTTTCATATTCCTCTCCTCCATTTTTCCGTTATTTCTATAATTTCATCATAGAGAATTGTCAAAGATTTCATAATAATCTTCAGTATTAATTTTGGCTAAGACCTTAGTTGTATGAATGGATATTTTTCTAAAAAATACAAACGATAAAAGCAAATATATTGGAAAGAGGAATAGTTATGCATACAGTATGGAAAGGAAGTATCGCATTTGGTTTAGTAAGCATACCAGTGAAATTATTTTCAGCTGTTGAAGATAAAGACATTAAATTTCGCCAATTTCACAAGGATTGTTTAACTCCTATACGATATCAAAAAGTAACGGACTGCGATGATAATGTGACAGCCGATGAAATTATTAAGGTCTATGAATCACCAAATGGGCGATTTGTTGAGATTACGGAAGATGAATTAAAAAAATTAAAAGAAGAACATGAACAAAAGCAAGTAGCTATTATTGACTTCGTAAAGCTATCTGAAATCGATCCTATTTATTATGATAAAACGTATTATATCGGCTCTGATACAGGTGGTTCAAAGGCCTATGCTTTACTTTCGGAAATACTTAAAAAAGCTAAGAAAATTGGCATCGCAAAGATTTCCATTAGAAGCAAGGAACGACTTGCTGCGATCAGACCACATAACAATATACTTCTTTTAGAGACACTACATTTTCCAGATGAAGTCCGAAATTCAGAAAACGTACCGATTGATGTGGCTAAAACAGCTGTCTCTGATAAAGAATTTGAAGTAGGTATGATGCTTATTGACCAATTAACAACCAAATTCGAACCAGAAAAATATACAGATACATATCGTACCGCTCTTGAAAACTTAATTCACCAAAAAATGGAAAGAAATGAGTACATAGCTGCACCAGAGGCAAAAGAACATGAAGATAGAAGCAATGTCGTAGATCTTATGGCGGCTCTCCAAGCCTCTATTGAAAAAACACAACCACCGAAGAAAGAGACTAAGGCTAAAACCAAAGCAAGATCCACTAAGAAAACGAGTTAATAAACCATTCTGCAATTAAAGAATTCAATGGGATATCAAAACACTGAACAAAAGCTACGTCCTAAACATATCCCTTAATACAGTGTAAGGAGGCTTTTTGATATTGCTGCACACAGAGAAGAATTGCTTACAATCTCATAAGGAGTACATTAATGAAACTAGACCCAATCAAGCCGTTTGAGCCTGTTTTCTCAGAAGAAATTCCTATCGGGAATGAGTGGATTTCACAAATTAAATGGGATGGAGTCAGAGTCTTAACATACTATGCTTCTCATCAAGCAAAACTCTATAATCGTAAACTTAATGAACGAACAGACATTTTTCCTGAGTTAACTCATATTAAGTCTTATTGTTCTGCACAATCCGTCATTCTTGATGGCGAGGTCATTGCTCTTGACAATCATGGACAGCCTTCTTTTCATGAAGTCATGAAGCGTGACGGCATTAAGAGATTACAAAGAGTACAAGAAGTAAGTGAAAAAGTACCCATTTATTATATGATCTTTGACGTTATTTTTTATAACGGCAAATGGATTAATCACTATCCTCTTAAAGATCGCTTTGAAGTCCTTCATCATATAGTTGAACCAAATGAAAAAATCCAAATCGTTCCTGTTCATGAGGATGGTGTTGCTTTATTTGAGGTTGTAAAGCATCACCATTTAGAAGGGATCGTTTGTAAAAATCTATCGAGCAAATATAGTATAAACGGTAAAAATTCCAGCTGGAAAAAAATCAAAAACTACAAAGATTTAATAGCGGTTGTTGGCGGAGTTACCTTTCGATTAGGTACTGTCAATTCAATGCTTATTGGTCTTTTTGATGATCAAGGGAAGTTCCAATATATAGGTCATGTCGGGACTGGCAAACTTACCAAAGCAGATTGGCTTACTTTTACACATGCCATCGAACCAATAAAGCAAGATCAGATGCCCTTTTATAATACGCCAGAAAGAGTAAAAGATGTCCAATGGTTAAGACCCTTGATAACCGTTAAAGTTCAATATATCGAATGGCCAATTGGTCACTCTCTTAGACAACCAAGTATTCAAGCATTCGTTACTCAAGACACTGAAACATGTACTTTTAATCAATAGAAAGGAAGAGATTGATGAATCTGAAAGAATTATTTCCTTCTATAAGAAAGAAGTATAAAGGGATTTTTTTTATTCTAGGATACCATTCTAAAGCGGATGATTTCTTAGTGGGCATTCTCCAAAATGAGAAAACTGTACATATAGGCACTTTTTCAAGAGGGTTACAGGAAGAAGAAAAACAATCTTTAATTCAAATTATATTGAAAAATCAAATATCTTTCAGTAAGGAAACATCTTTTATTGACCCAGGAATTTGCGTTGAATTATCCTTTCAAACAATAGTAAATGGAACTTTAGAGGATGCTTTTTTTTCTGGCTTTCATTTGAATACTTCATGGCAAACATGTACATGGGAGAAACTCATTTTAGATAATTATATTCCAGATGCAGTGAAAGTAACTCACCTTGATAAAATGATATGGGATCAATCGAAAACAACAAAAGAAATGTTCATCGCCTACCTTATTCAGATTTCATCACGAATGCTCCCTTTTTTACAGAATAAAGCTTTAACTACGATTCGTTATCCGAACGGTATTGCTGGTGAAGCCTTTTTCCAAAAAAATTGCCCAGCTTATGCTCCTGAGTTCATTCAAAAATTCCTGCAAGATGAGAATCAATTTATAGTCTGTAATAATTTAGAAACACTTATTTGGCTTGGAAATCAATTAGCCATCGAGTATCATATACCGTTCCAGACCGTTGATACGAATAATCCAACAGAAATTGTATTCGATTTAGATCCACCTGACCGCACGAAATTTCATCTTGCTATTAAAGCAGCCAAAGAAATGAAATCTATTTTCGATAGCTTTCATATCGCGAGCTACCCCAAGCTTTCTGGAAGCAAAGGGCTACAAATTCATATACCCATATCCAAGAACACTCTTACATACGATGAAACGCGATTGTTCACATCATTTATCGCTAATTATTTAATTGAAAGGTATCCAAATGACTTTACGATTGAGCGATTAAAGAAAAATCGGGACAATAGGTTATACATTGATTATGTTCAGCATGCAGAAGGCAAAACGATTATTTGCCCATACTCAACCCGTGGAAAAGAAGATGCTACTGTCGCAGCCCCACTCTTCTGGAATGAAGTGAACGATGATCTACGAATCGAACAATTCACGATACATTCTGTTTTACATCGTTTGACTACAATGAATTGTCCAATGCATGAATTTTGGAACCAGGATAATAGGTCTGTAAATGAGATTATCTCTAAACTTAAGGAGAACGTTTAATAAAACGCTACCATTCGATATTGATGATGTTTCAAATAATGTCCTTGTTGGGAATAGTCATAGTACAAACCGTACATCAAAGGAGGACTTATCATGGAATTAAAAGAAGTAATCTTACATGCAAAAGAAAAGGGACTCTCTTTCGATGAAGCAGTAGAAGAACTTCTTTCATCTAAAATAGAACCAGAGATTCCAGAAATACTAGAGTTAATTGGCGGTGAAAACTATATGCGTTCATTGCCTATCGCTCTCACACATCTTTGCTTTCGCAACGGCCCGATTGAAGGGATGCACGCTGGCATTCCATTTGAAGAATGGCCGACAGATCTTCCTCGAGATGCGATTAGTCAATTGTCACAAGAGGATATGAAAACATTAAATACATATATGGTCGACTATCTTGGCTATTTTCTCTACTTACTAAACTCTCGCCAATTTAGTAAGTTAATTTATTTATTAGACTATCATAAGCACTTTGGTTCTGAATGGGATGATCCAAATATTAAAGCTTTGGATGAGAAATATATGAAATTTATATTAGATGAAAGAGACAAGATTTTGAGTAAACAATAAGTGTTTTACCAAATCAATCAACAAAAAAGAATCTCTCAAGTTAGAGATTCTTTTTTACTCGCCTAAATAAAAAACATTCTAATCTAGATCAATCACTATTTTTTTATGACTTCAGTAAAATCAGATACCAATGTTAGTAAATATTCTTTATTACGAATTGCTTCAATCCACTCGACGGGTAGCTCTTTCATACCATAAACCAAACCTGCCAATGAACCAGTTATCGCTCCAATTGTATCCGTATCTTCCCCTAAATTAATAGAACCGATAATAGCCTGCTTAAAGTTGCTTGTATTCAAGAGTACCCATAGGCTTGCTTCTAGGCTATGAACCACATAACCAGATGATTTAATCTCATCAATTGAAAGTGTCTTTAGATTGCCATTAAGTACTCTTTCGTATGTCGCAATCGCTTCTTCGCTATAACAGCTTATATCTAATGTCAGTAATTTTTCATAGGCTGCTTGCTTCGACTCACCAGCCAATAAAAACATAGTATATTTCACATATAAATAGCAACCTAAACAGCTGATTTCATGAGAATGAGTAAGCGAGGATACTTTGTTAACAATATCCACTATTTCATGCTCCCCTAGCTTCTTCACATGACAATATAAAGCTATAGGAAGCATTCTCATTAAAGAGCCATTACCATTACTATAAAAATCCGACATTCCAGCCTCAATCGGATTACATTTTGTGTTTTCGTAATTCAAAATCGCATTACGACAGGTAATACCCATATCAAACACTTTTCCATCCGCTGTAAATTCACCATGATCCGCCCATAAAGTAAAGTTATCCATGATTTTTGTATAATCGATTATTCCCGAATCAACAATTGCCTTCATGGTAGCTAAAGTCATTGATGTATCATCAGACCACGTCCCTGCTGGTACTGGATGTGAACCATACCCTGTCATCGTAGTAACTGTGTTATGACGTAGTTCTTCTCTGCTTAGAAATTCGATTGGAACTCCCATCGCATCACCAATAACGAAGCTTAGTAAACTAGCTTTTATTTGTGAATCAATTGATTTAACAAACTCTTTGCTCTCTTGTTTGTTCATGCCCATTTGTCTACACCTCTAATATATCCTATAGTTAGAAACTTCTAATCTCCTATTTCATGACGAATACCTACACATTATTTTTCCCGAATTTTTTCATTTACAAACTTTCATTTTACCTAATGAAAATGAGATAGACTAGTGGATAGCATTCAATTAGCAAAGAACACCAGAAAAAACGTTACCGATCCTTTTTGGTATAGCTGCTATCTTAGATAAGTTGTAAATCCATGTACTCATTTCATACCATGATATGCTTCTACTCAAAAAGGAGACATGTGGGAGTAAGTGAAAAGCGGAAGTGATCCGTTGTGCTCCGACCAGTATTAGACAACTGGCTAGAAAGTGCTCTTTGCCTTCTGGACAGATTGGTTTATGCCACCCGAAGAGCTGACCACTGGAGCTAGACTGTCTAATAGGCTGTTATTTTCAAAAAATGGCTTATAGCTGGGGATGTATGACAATCCAAAATTATATACTTCCTTGTTTTATAAAATACACTCTCTAGATGGGATTATTCGTTGTGGTCTAATCAATGGAGGGTCCCAAGTTGGACTTGTTCTTTCAGTAATTGTATGTTTCTTAATACGTTTTGTGAGATTTCTAATGTTGCTTCAATGGCATTCGCTTTTTGTTCAGATAATTGAAATACAATGTCGTTAAATAATAGTTCCATCTCTTCTAACACAGCTAATGAAGCAACGTTATATAAACGAACATTTTGATACTTTCCTGATTCGAAAATCGCTGTATTCAAATATGGTTTGAAATTTTCTAGCATAGCTGGTAAATGAGTGATGAGATTACCTACCCCTCTACCAATTCCCTCAAGTAGGATTTCAAGCTCTTCTAGTGGTTTAAGTGCGTTTTTTACAGCTGCACGAATTCTGTCATCATAATCTGTAAAAATACTGATGATTAAACTAGTTGGACTTCCATACAAAGCAATATTTAAAGCAGCTTTAACTGCAATACTAATAGATTCAATGACTGATTCAATGACAAGGATTAAGCCTCTTGCTGTAACTAAAATGGAGGTATCAATATTCGGTTCCCTAGCTGTTTAATTAGGATATGGGACGCTTCCACTTGAATGTTCTTAATCTTTAAACCAATCGGCATATAAGAAGATGATTCAATCGTAAAGACTTTTGTTTTCACTATATTTTCTGTTTCAGAAACAGATGAATTGATTCGATTAATAGCCCCTGCCAAACTGCTGTCTTTATGTTCAAAAGCATTAGCAATACTTTATACTTGTTCGGAATACTCTGTTAATTGATGGTGTAAGCTTTGCTTATTCTTCCGAATAATTTCATAATGGGCATTATTTTCATCTACAACAGCATCTATAAATTGATCTGTTCCGCCTTTAAACAAATCGGGAATATCTTTCGTTATCACATTCTGAGCATTATAAACAAATTCATCGACTTCCTGACAAAGATTATTCAAGTTTCTTCTTCCTTGTTCAAAGAAGCTCTCTACACTGATATCAACGGACAACAAATTTTCAACGAGTTCCATAGGTGCTGAGTTTAAGATACTATTGAGAAATCGGCATTTTTCTTCTGCACAATCTAAAAGGTCTATCATATCTAGTAGATACAATTTAATAATAGTGCCTGTACCAGCAATCCCTCTCATCATAGGTTCTCCAGCTGTTTCTTCGAGCATGGTTTGAAACGTTTCTTGAAACTCCTTAACACGATCAACAAACTTGGCACTTTCATCTTTTACGATGTCAATCGAGTTTTCTAAATATTGATTCATATTCGTAATCCGACCTTTAACCTGATCCCTAATTCCATCTGCAAGCAATGTCATACTTGCCTTATTTATCTTAATCTTTTCAGAATTTCCGTAATAAATTGGCTCTCCAGTCCAGATACTTGTAACAATATGATCGTCCGCTCCAACATGGATAAAACCATAACCTGGTTCTCCTTTTATCCCTATTTCAACCTTAAATTCCTGATCTTTATCCATATCAACATAGCCAGTATGATTCGGCCCTATTGAGGAAAAAATCGGGATGCCATTATTGATGTTATACTTATTGCCTGGGATTCGATTACCTAGGCCAAGCGACTCTTCTGTTCCAGTCAAAAAGTCAAATTGACTATAATAATTGGTTATATTGCTATACTCTTTATTCGAATCCACCATACCTGCAGGTAAAATAGCTGGATTCAGTGTAATAGCTTTTAGCTCTGGATGATCCATAGCAACCGAATTCGTTAAAGCGCCAGCCAGTGAATTACCCGTAACAGAATGAATTTCTCCATATTTTCTCTTCATATCTATGTAATATTGTTTGGCATCTTCGATTTGTTTAGGAGGAACTTCACTTAATAATCTGGGATTTGTTTCCAACCAATCCTTATCATCTTCACTTCCAACAAATACGATGGTGATTTCTTTGGTGATATTATTTTCTACGGTAAGTGCATCAAGACCTGAAGATGTATTATATGTTGTCTGTTTAACAATAAATTCTTTTCTGTTTACAGTTATGATGTTTCCTGTTTCATAGTGCTGATAGGAGTGATAGCCTGCCAACTCGACTAAATCTTGATCATTAGTATTCGATCTTTTGACTTCTTTGACAACGCTCATTCCGTACACACCTTCCTAATTTTTCATTATTTCATTTGGAGTAGAACGCTCCAAAGTATTTTCTTTACTTCCTATCGCTCTTCTTCGATCAATTTTATTATCATGCAATAATACCGTATAGGCACCTTTTGGTAATCCATTCATTCTCTCAATATCATCTACTACATTGTTAAAAACAGTTTGATCAGGGTTTACATCAGCCTCTTTCATATATAGATTAATCGTTACAATTACACTGTCACTTTGAAAATCTTTTTTTGTAATCATTTTCTTTAAATCTTGCTTGCTAATAGCTGGATTTTCTATATACTTTTGATACACCTCTTCAAACCAATCACCCAACGTATTTATAAAATAAAAAGGTGTAGCGTACCCATCCCCACCAACCTTTTGAATAGCTTCACTCGGTGTTCCGACTATCGGATATTTGTTAATTGCATTGTCAAAATACGAATCAAGATTGGCAAATTCCTGATCAAAAATCATGGCATATAGGGCACCTTTAATAGCATGTTCGACTTGCCCCTCTTGTGACCATACCTCATCTATTTTCACTTCTTGTTTCTCTACATCAATAGGTACAATGGCAAAAGTATAAAAATGGGGTTCGCCAATCGATTCAACAAAAACAGAGGCTCCATCTTTTGCTCCTACAATATTATGAACTTTTACTTTTGTTTTATAGGTCTCTTTAAAGAACTTTTTTACCGCGATTTCGATTTCTGGCTTATTCTTTTTTGCAATTTTGCTCGTTTCGGTACCACTATTTCGTAAGGTATAACCTTCTCCCTTGTAATCTTGAATTCTGACAAAATTTACACTATAATCTTCTTTCGAAGGTTTGCTATTAACTGTCTCAACGTTTGGTTCATTTCTATCTTTTGTTTCATTCATACCGCATCCTCCTAGCAATAATGATACACCCATACCTAAAACAATTATGGAGCTTTTCCTTAAATGCATTCATGAACCTCCTTATTAGAATTTTCAGCAAAAACCCTAAAATACTTTTTATGTATAATCCAACCATTAGCATTACAGTAATATCCATTTTATTGTAATTAAATTCCTCTTTATTGTGAAATCATTTTCTTACATTCAGCTATGTCTTACTGAAAATAAGTATTTTGTCATGTGATAAATATCCTTTTAATTATTACCCTTTTGGTTTAAATAGTTTTTATTCTTTCTCTATTCCTTTAATATTTCATTTGGCACAGATCTTTCTAATGTATTATCTTTATTACCGTTAGCTCTTTTACGATCAATTAAATTATCGTTCAACAATCTGAATAAGCTCCTTTTGGTATACCTACCATCGCTTCGATACCCTTGACTACTTTATTAAAGATGGCTTTATCTGGTTCTACTTTTCCCTCTTTCATATATAAGTAAATTACAACTCGCACATCTTCACTTTTAAACTCATTCCTAAGAAGAGCATTTTTTAATATTTGTTTACTTAGTCGAGGATTTTTCATATACATATTATAAATATCTTCAAACTTTTCTCCTATCGCACTAAGATAATAAAAAGATATATTGTATCCATTACCACCAACCTTTTCGATAGCTTCAATAGGTGTTCCAACTACAGGTAATTCATTCACTACACTCTCTAAGTATCCATCTAATTTCGCGAATTCCTTCTCAAAGATCATTGCATATAGGGCACCTTTAATCGCATACTCCACTTTCCCTCTTGTGACCAAACTTCATCTGTTTTCACTTCTTTTTTCTCGATATCAATGGGTACAATCGCAAAGGTGTAAAAATGGGGTTCGCCAATCGATTCAATAAAAACAGAGCCTTAATCTTTAGCTCCTACGATATTATGAACCTTCACTTCTGTTTTATAGGTCTCTTTAAAGAACTTTATTACCGCAATTTCAATCTCTTTTTGATTCTTTTTAGCAATTTTGCTCGTTTCGGTACCACTATTTCGTAGAGTATAACCTTCTCCCTTGTAATCTTGAATTCTCACAAAGTCCTCTCGGTACTTTTCTTTCTTATCCACACAACTAACTAACCATATGGACATACACAGCATTAATAAATATTTCTTATCCCTGTCCTCATACAATATACTCCTTGCAGCTGTTTTCTTCATTTTGTTTTTTGGATAACGATCTCCTTTAATTAACAAAAAAATTCCAATAAAAAATTAGTCCTATGTTCTCATACTCATCTAAAGAAAAATACCCATCTCTCGTCTTTAAAAAGAATTCACCTATTCAGGTTAATGTTGACAATTCAGGTATGAATTATTATAATTTTCTAAAAATCTAATTTATGGAAATGAGTGATAATTATGACAGCCTTAATAGAGAATGGACAATTGAGTTTTGGACAGAAGGATGCACCTGTAAAGGTAGAGGTATTTTTAAATTTGACATGCCCTTATTGTGCTACTTTTTTTAAAATTGCTGAGGAAACATTAGATGGGTACATAGAAAATGGACAAGTAGAATTCATCATAAAACATTATGACAAACCAAGAGAAATGCTGTTAAATGGCACATTGATTAATTTATTTTTAGATTACGAGAATCCCGTACGCACAAAAGAAATCTTAAAAGAGTTATTCGCAACACAACCTCAATGGGATCAAAAGAATAATCAAGAGATTAAAGCATTTTTACAAGAAAAATATAACTTAAAGGAAGAACCGAAGAATACAGAAATCAGCTTAAACGTAACAGCGGAAGCGATTCGAAGACAGGTTAAAATGGTACCAACTGTTTTCATCAATAACAAAGAATACCAATACCCTAAAGAAATAACAACAGAGGAATTAAGAAATGAAATTCAATCTGCATTAATTCATAGCTAAAACAAGAATTTCACTTTCACATCTAAAGGTAATGACATGTATTTCATGATTTACTGTCCATATCTATCTATTTATTTACTTACAGCAAGTACAGAATATTAAATTCTATAAATGTAGTTCCATCATGTTCTCTCGAAAAAGAAGATTTTCTTATTCTTATGAGAAACGTTTTACCACAGATATTCTATTATTTAGAATTATATCGTTAAAATTCATGCATTAGGAAATGAACCAATAATTTGGATCTTCCTTATCTACTGATTGATAGAATGGCTATGGAGGAAATCAACTATCAAGGAAGAATTTTTTAAAACCATACATAAGCTTTTCTTTTTTACAAAAAAGTCCTGAAAGTGGTTCCTTAATCCACATTCAGGACATTCTATTAAACTACTAACATTCTTATTAGATTTAAACCAATCGTTTCTCATTCTCTTTATCAAACCAATGTACATTCGCTTCTGAGAAGGATAAAAATACTTGCATGCCAACCTTATACGTATCGTCTGTCGCAGCTTTAATGACGACTTTTTTATTAGCAACTTTCGTATGAACGAGCATTTCTGAACCAATTGTTTCAATTAAATCAATTGTTACTGGGAACGTTGTTTTTTCTTTTTGAATTTTGATATGCTCTGGTCGAATTCCCATAATGACAGGATGATTGTTATTTCTTATCATTTTTGCTTGGCTGGATTCTGATATTGTATAAATCGCTTTTCCTGCTTCAATGATAAATTGCTGGCTTACTAAATCACCTGTTATAAAATTCATACCAGGTGAACCAATGAAGCTTGCCACAAAGATATTTGCTGGCTTATTATACACATCAATTGGTCGACCAATTTGCTGAATATAACCATCCTTCATAATGACAATTCGGGTCGCCATTGTCATCGCTTCTGTCTGATCATGTGTTACATAGATAGTCGTTGTCCCGAGCTTGCGATGTAATCTAGTAATTTCTGCTCGCATCTGAACACGTAACTTCGCATCTAGATTTGATAATGGCTCATCCATCAAGAAGATGCTCGAATGACGAACAATCGCTCTTCCTAATGCAACCCTTTGTCGCTGTCCTCCTGACAACTCTTTCGGCTTTCGCTTCAGAAATTCCGTTAAGCCAAGAATTTTGGCAGCTTCTTCTACTTTTTGCTTGATTTCTTCTTTCGGTACTTTTCTTACCTTTAAACCAAATGCCATATTCTCAAACACCGACATATGTGGATACAGGGCATAGTTTTGAAAAACCATTGAGATGTCTCTATTTTTCGATTCTACCTCATTCATTCGAGCACCATTAATGAGCAAGTCTCCATCTGAAATATCCTCTAATCCTGCAATCATTCGTAATGTTGTCGATTTCCCGCAACCAGAAGGACCAACTAACACGATAAATTCTTTATCCTCAATATGTAGATTAAAGTTTTCAACAGAATACTGTTTACTTTTATGATATCTTTTTGCAATTTGCTTTAACTCGATTGTTGCCATTCCTTCTCCTCCGAACTACTCACTGTAAAAAATTCTCCACTATCTCTTTCGAGCGAACTGCTCGCTCAACCGTATTCGTTTCAAATACAAGGTTAATTTGTCTGTCATTTACAATTTCAAAAATTCTTTGAAAAGGAATGGTACCTTCTCCAATTTGCAAATGTTCATCCTGCTGTCCATGATTATCGTTTATGTGCAATCCAAATAAATAAGGAAGTGCCTTTTGACATTCTTCTATAATATCATCTCTATGATTCATATAGCTGTGGCCTGTATCAAACATGATTTTTGAACGATTTGAATCTAACTTTTCCACGATTGCAATTAACTCACTTACCGATGTTCCGATTGCTCCTTCTGCATACGGTACATTTTCAAATACAATTATTGTACTTTCAGGTAGCTGAGTTAAAAGTCTTTCTCCAAATTTTCTAGCATTGACTATTCCTTGTTCAATTGACTCATTCTTACCTGGATGCATAAGAACATAATCAAAAGGAATAATTTCTAACAGCATTCTAGATTGGAGCCACGTTCGTTCCGTTTCTTCATCAGGGGAAGCAGGATTAAAATTCAAAACTGGCAAATGAAAGCCTAAAGTGATGTCATTTTCTTTAAGCATTTGCATCAGTCTCACAATTTGCTCTGTATTCATCTGCAAGAACGGTAGACCATGCTGTGAACCTTCTCCCATGATTTCAACGGACTTCCATCCTTGTTCTACCAGTTTTTCTAAAGCTTGAAATATAGATTGATCATATAATGTATAAGTCGAGATTGAATAGTGCAATACCCTTCCTCCTTCACTTTCATCATTCTCTTATTTAATTCCAGAATGCATAAAGCTTGAAATAAACTGTTTTTGAAAGATAAAAAATGCTAGCAATAATGGTAATGCTACAAACAGTGTAGCTGCGGCGACAACTCCCCATTGAGCACCTGACTCTGAAGCTTTCGCAAACATCGATAATCCAACCGTTAATGGTCGATTCTCAACAGAATCTGTCACAATAAGCGGCCATAAGAAATTACTCCACTGATGACTTACTGAAATTAATCCAAACGCAATATAGGTAGGTTTTGCTAATGGGATGTATACGTTCCATAAAATACTCAGTCGATTGCAACCTTCCATCTTAGCTGCTTCTTCTAGCTCATAAGGTATGCCTTTAAAAGTTTGTCGCATCAAAAAGATCCCGAACGAAGTTACAAAGTATGGCACCATAATTGCCCACTTTGAATCATACAGTCCTAGCTGTGTAATCGTATCTGTATTTGGAAAGATTAACACTTCGATAGGAATCATAATTTGTATTAAGAAAAGCATAAAAACAATGTTCTGACCGAAAAATTCCAATCTTGCAAAAGCATAGGCAGCTAATGTCATCGTCACGATTTGAACTAGTAGTATTCCTATTACAACAATAAAAGTCGTTACATAATACTGTCCGAATGGCGCAGTATTCCATGCATTGATGAAATTATCAAGTGTAAAAGAATAGCCTTCTGCCTTCGTATTTTTGAAGGCCATATAAAAAATCCAAAAGAGCGGCAACGCCCAAAGTAGAGCTAATACATGTGTTGAAATTGTAATAAGACGTTTCAATCAAAGACCACCTTAACTGTAATGAATTTTGCGCTCTACACTAAAGAATTGTATAGCCGCAATAAGAATCATTAAAATTAGTACAACAACTGAAATAGTTGAAGCCATGCCATAATCCATAAAGCGGAAGGCACTTTCATAAATGTAATATAGTAACAGATTTGTCGCATTATCTGGTCCGCCTTGTGTCATAACCACTAATTGATCTACGGTCTTAAAAGCATTAGTCGTTGCGATAATAAATGAAAATAACGTTGTAGGCATTAGGAGAGGAAAAGTAATCCTTCTAAACTGATACCATTTTGATGCTCCATCCATATGAGACGCCTCATATAAATCTTGCGGAACATTTTGAAGAGCAGCTAAATAGAAAATCATAAAAAAACCTGCTTCCTTCCATACAACCATGACAATAATCGCTAATAACGCTGTGCCAGATGACCCGAGTAGATTCAATTCACCAGCTCCAAAGATACGAAAAAACGAACTAATCAATCCATATTCTGGTGTATAAAAGAATAGCCAGATGAATGCCACTGCCACCATAGGAATAACAGTTGGATAGAAGAAAAATGTTCTTGCAAAACTGCTTCCTTTAAATGAACGATTCACTAGTACAGCCATGCCAAGACCTAGCATTAAACTTGTCGGAACTGTCCCTACTGCAAACCAAATATTATTCTTAAACGCCTTCCGAAACGTCTCATCTTCCAACATCAATTTAAAATTATCTAAACCTACATAAAGAGGATCATCTGTTAATAAATCCGATTGAAATAAGCTTAAATAAATCGTTTTTACAATTGGATACAATGTAAAAGTGATAAGGAATATGAGTGACGGAAGGAGAAAAAGCCAAGCTGTAACATTATCATTTATGCGTTTGCTTTTTCTCATTTCCTCACCTCTTCATTGAAGTTATTGATATTTTTTTAGAATTTGTTCCGCTTTCTCTTGAGCTTGATCTAACTCTTGATCGACATCTGCCCCATTAATTGCAGCTTGGATTGCATCCGTTAAAATTTTATTAATTTTCCCTTGCTCATAAACAGCAAATTCCTTCTGAGCATACTCTAATTGCTCCATCGCCGTTAACGCTTGTGGGAATGATTCTGTATATTTCTTTAAACTCTCAGTTTCATAGCTTGATTGACGAGTTGCAATATAGCCTGTGTCGATACTCCACTGAGCTGCACGTTCAGGTGTACACATCCATTTAATGAATTCCATCGCCGCTAATTGTCTTTCCTCAGGAGTATCCTTAAAGATATAGAAGTTTCCTCCACCTGTTGGCGTTGCAACACGTTCATTTGCTGGTAGGTAAGCTACTCCAAAATCAAATTTTGCATTATTTTTTACATTTGTTAAGTTACCAGTTGTCGTTAACATCATCGCTGTCTTACCTTGGATAAAGTCTGTTGGAACCGTATTCCAATCTAAGATTCCGCTTGGCATCACTTTATCTTTGTTAATTAAATCTACCCAATATTGAAGTGCTTCCTTAGCTGCTGGCGTGTTAAAGTTTACTTGTTTACCATCATCGCTCATAAGGTTTTCATTACCGCTTTGAAGCATTAATGCTTGATAAATCCAGTTCACACTAATATTTGCTGGTAATTCAATTCCCCATTGACCTGGTTTCGTTAACTTTTTACCGTAAGTCACGATATCTTCCCATGTTTTAGGTGCTACTTCTGGATCAAGCCCAGCTTGTTTAAACCTGTCTTTATTGTAATAAAGTAATACTGTACTTCTTTGGAAAGGAATAGAGTATGTTTCTCCTTCATCCTGTGCATTCATTAAAAATGCAGGAAAGAAATCATCTATCATTGTTTTTAAATCTTCATCTTTAGCAATGAAATCATCTAATGGCTGAACAGAATTTTTAATTTGGTATAAATCATTCGATAGGAGAACAGCCAAATCAGGTGTTTTCTTATTTTTCACGGCGGTTTGAACCTTTGTCATCGTTTCTTCATAATTTCCACTGTATATAGGTTTAACTGTTACCTTTTTACCGTTAACTTCCGTTCCAGATTCATTAAATTCTTTAGCCAGCTTATCAATGACCTCTGTAATGGCACCACCTACATTGACTGGATAATACCAAGATAGTTCAATCGAGTCACCTGACTCTTTTGTCTTTGTTTCCGAATCCGTGTTACTACATCCTATTAAAGAACCTAGGGCCATTAGGCAAACAAGAAATACAGAAATGATTTTCTTCATTAATTAGTAACCTCTTTCTACATTGAATATTATAATTACTCATAAAAATCGTTTTTCTAAATGAATAGCCGCCAAAGATTCAAATATATAAGTCGGCTTCATTTTATGAGCGTCATGATGCTCTACATCCTTTGTTAGCCATACCGTATCCATATGAAGAGCGTTTCCTATTGCAATATCAGTTAACAAACTATCACCAATGATTACACTTCTACCTGAACATAATTGCATCTTTTCACGCATTATTTGTTGCATCCAAACAGAAGGTTTCCCTACAGGAATTGGCTCTTCCTTTAGCTCGCCAGACTGTTGAAAAATTGACAGAAATGCCCCGGTATCAAGCATTTTCTCTCCATTAAATGGGCAGGAGAAATCTTCATTTAACACCACTAACCTCGCGCCTCTTTGAATATGTAAAAAAACATCCTGCAACATTCGATAATTACTAGTAAGCGATAATCCCAAAACAACGTAAGTATTTTCTGAAGTCCTATGTACATTATTTATAACAGGGATATTCCATTTCTCTAACTGTTCCTTAATCATTACTGAGCAAGCAGGATAGACAGAGAACGGCTTTTGAATAGAATGAAAAAAACATTGTAAGGCATCAATAGGGGTAATAAGTTCTTTTTCATGAATTTTCAAGCCAAGCTTATTTAAGTATTTACAATGTGCTTTTTTCGATCGTATTGGATGATTGGTTACAAAATACATTCGTTTATTTTGCATGCGTAATGTAGTCATCCAATCGGGCACAGCGGGTAATAGATGTTTTCCATCAATTAATGTTCCATCAATATCCCAAAACAATAAATCGTACTCTTGAAGCATTGCATCCTCCTCATTACTAATCTCTTTCAAAAGTAGAATAGCGCATGAAAATTAAAGGAGTATAAAGTTAATGTTAAGTTAGAGAAAATACATTAAAATAATATTAAGATAACGACTTTTCCCTTTACAAAAGACATACACAAATAAGTCTCTACAATAAAAAAACATCGAATATTCATTGCTACCAACGACATTCGATGTTTTTTCTTTTCTTTTATTTCTGTAAAAAAAGTTAATTTTTCGTTAAAAATAAATATTGTTATTTTAATATAAAAATTAGACAAGGATTTTTAAGGAACTAACGTTAGAACATCATCTAACGCCTAATTTAATATTCATATCTTCCTTAACTTACCTAAATCAGATAAAACTTACTTATACCGAATCATTAGTATGATCTGTTAAATCCACTTTGATCGGATTACAGTGCGTTCTTGCAACATTCAATATCGCGTTACAACAAGTAATCCTCCTATCAAATACTTTTAAATCAATTATAAATTCTACACGATTCACCCATACAATAGTGTTTTCCATTATAGCTCTATCTTCAATCATATTGTAAACAATTAATACATTATGGTATCTGAAATAATCCCGCGCCAATCATCATATTTTTTTCTTATTCAACATTTACCGTCTATAACTCGATTTTTACTGTTGGCATTTCATGATCTACTGTCCATATCAATTTTTTAGCACCGACTTGTCATGTCACATCTCAAGCCCTCACCATTACGCCATGCTGCTTTATACCCCCTATTCCCAATACATCTTAGTCCAAAAGTCTTCAAATTAATGTCAATATTCCGAAAATTAACGAATTACTGTTTTATCTGATGTCACACTCCTATACACTTTATTATATTAGAAATATTTCAACACGTTTCAAAGAAAGGAGTTATTATGGCACTTCCAAAATACATAACCAAAATTGACGCAATTAAAGATCTTTCCATTGAAGAAAAGGATGCACTTAGAGCTGTATCAGATATGTATGCTTTTCGAGTAAACGATTATTATCTTTCACTAATTGATTGGAATGCTCCGAATGATCCGATTCGAAAATTAGTGATTCCCAGTACAGGAGAACTATTAGAATATGGTCACATGGACGCCTCCAATGAAGAAATGAACTATGTTGCTCCAGGCTGTCAGCATAAATATTCAACAACGGCCTTATTAGTAGTTTCAGAGGTTTGTGGCGCTTATTGCAGGTACTGTTTTAGAAAACGTTTATTTAAAAATGATATACATGAAGCAGCGACAGATGTTCGTCCAGGCATTGAATATATTAAACAGCATAAGGAAATCAATAATGTACTACTAACTGGTGGAGATTCACTCATGTTATCTACTAAAAAAATCGGTAACCTGCTACAGGAACTCAGAAGTATAAATCACGTGAAAATTATAAGACTAGGATCGAAGCTACCCGTTTTTAATCCAATGAGAATATATGAAGATGAAAAACTCTTAGACTTGATTCGTCAATATTCTAGTGCTGATAAAAGAATCTACATAATGGCACATATTAACCATCCAAGAGAAATCACCCCAGAAGCCAAAAAAGCCATCACTGCTCTACATAACGCAGGAGCAATTGTTGTCAATCAAACGCCTGTGTTAAAAGGAATTAATGACGACCCTTATACTTTAAGTGAATTATTAGATCAATTATCCTGGGCAGGAGTTACTCCCTATTACTTTTTTGTCAATCGACCAGTTGCCGGTAATAAAGAATTCGTATTAAGCCTACAAGAAGTGTACAACATTGTTGAAGAAGCAAAATCAAGAACCTCTGGTTTAGGTAAACGGGTCAAGCTTGCCATGAGTCACTCTTCAGGGAAAATCGAAATTTTAGCTATTCAAGATGGTAAGGCTTATGTAAAATATCATCAATCCAGAGATGGAGACTACGGCAAATTTATGATTTTAGACTGTCCAGAAGATGCTGCTTGGTTTGATGATTTACCTGGAAATGAGAAGTATTGGAAGACACCACTATTCACTGAAATACGATAAAACTGTGTTAATAACGACCAACATACTATACATATATTTGAAAGAGACACTATCTTGATAAATAGTGTCTCTTTTACATATATCAGTCTGCTTTTTACATTCATTGAACAACTTATTGATTATAGAGTCATAAATTTACTATATTGGAAAGGACTGATAAAATAGATGTAGACGTTTTCATAGGGAATAACACCATTTCCTACATCACATAGGAAAATAGAAAGAGGGTTTTATATGATTGAATTGCTCATTATCATGGCTGAACGGCTTGGTATTATCGTTATGATTGCTTTTATTTTGACAAGACTACCATTTTTCAAAAATATGATTTATCAAGAGCAGCTGAATCATAGACAACAAGTGATTGCCGTTATTTTCTTCGGAGCTTTTGGTATCATAGGCACTTATACCGGTGTGACACTAAATACCGATAGTCTTCAGTTAAACCCTAGATATAGTGAGTTAACGGTCGATGAAGCAATCGCAAATTTCCGTGTAATCGGTGTTGTCATTGCTGGTTTACTTGGAGGATATAAGATTGGAATTGGAGCTGGATTAATTGCTGGAATACACCGCTTCACATTAGGAGGATTCACAGCTATCTCCTGTGGATTCGCAACCATTATAGCTGGCTTCCTTTCCGGTTTACTTTATAAAAAAAACAAGCATGTTAAATTACATACAGCATTTCTCATCGGATTTGTTGCTGAATCCATTCAAATGCTCATTATTCTCCTTTTATCGCGTCCGTTTGAAAAAGCATGGGCATTAGTCGAAATTATTGGCTTACCTATGATTCTAGCAAACGGCATTGGATCCACACTCTTCCTTTTAATTATTAAAAGTGTCATAAATGAAGAAGAAAAAGCTTTGGCGATTCAAGCACAAAATACTCTACATATTGCAGAAAAGACACTGACCTACTTAAGAAATGGATTAACAGAGCAAACGTCTCATACCGTTTGTACAATTATTCATAAAGAACTACATATTAGCGCTGTTTCGATAACAAATTCTTCCCAAACATTAGCGCATGTTGGAGATAGTCATACAATTTTTTGTCCTGGGAATATTTCAGAAAATCAAACAACACTTTATGTGGAGAAATTTAAAGAGAATGCTAGCTTACGTTATCACGTCATACAATGTCCGGAAAAAAGCTGTTTGTTAAGAACTGCTGTCATTGCACCCTTAAAGCAACGCGAAGAAACAATTGGAACGTTAATCTTTTATTTTCGTTCTTCTAAGGAAATTACTCCTGTAATGATTAAGCTCATATCTGGACTTAGCTCCCTTTTAAGCCATCAACTTGAAATGGCAAATGCCGATAAATCTTATCAGCTGGCAAAAGAAGTAGAAATCAAAACACTTCAAGCGCAGATTAGTCCTCATTTTCTCTTTAATTCATTAAATACGATTCTCTCTCTTATTCGTCTTGATCCGGTAAGAGCTAGAAAATTACTCATTTCCTTATCTCATTTTATCCGTCAAAATCTAACTGTCACAACACAAACCATGACAACACTCGAGCAAGAATTACATCATGTAAAAGCCTATTTAGAAATCGAAGAAACAAGATTTGCCAATAAGCTGAGTGTTTTCTATGAAGTTGAAGATGATACACTTGCTCAGTATATTCCACCACTAACCTTGCAGCCGATAGTAGAAAATGCGATTAAACATGGGATGAAGAATAAGGAAAGGGATTGCTTCTTAAAAATTGCTATCTATTCGAAAAATCAAGCTATTGTAGTAAAAGTTACAGATAATGGTCTAGGGATGAGTCAAAAGAGAATTAATCAAATCATTAAAACTCCCATTCCTTCAGAAACAGGAGCTGGATTAGCTCTTTATAATGTCAATCGCAGACTCACTATGATGTATGGAGCTACTGCAGCATTACAGATCCAAAGTGAGTTAAATAAAGGTACAGAAATTGTATTTTCATTGCCTTATAGAAAGGTGGGGTAAGATGAATTCACCGATTACAGCTATTGTTGTCGACGATGAGCTATACAGCCGTGAAGAACTTAACCATTTATTAGGGGCTTTTCCCACTATCAAAGTTATAGATGAGGCTGGATCAGGAGAAACTGCCGTTTTAAAATCTCTTCAACAGCAGCCAGATATCGTTTTCTTAGATGTTGAAATGCCGAAGATGAACGGAATGCAAGCTGCACAAGCTCTTTTGGAACTAAAAAAGCCCCCATTAATTGTCTTTACTACAGCATATCCACAGTTTGCTGCCGAGGCTTTTCAATATAATGCGATTGATTACTTACTAAAACCTTATGATGAAGAAAGACTGCAAGTAACGATTAATCGGATAACAAAAAAATTATTTACAGTTGAAAAGCGTTTTGTTGGAAAACTTGCTGTTGAACAGGATGGTGAAATCTTTTATATAGAGCCAAAGGAGATTCTTTATATGTACAGAGATGACAAAATAACTAGGCTTATCTTAACTACAGGTGAGCTTGAAACAAGAACTCCACTGAAAGAGCTTGAAAACAGACTGATTATGCACGGTTTTTTTAGAATTCATAAAAGCTTTATCGTCAATTTAGAATACGTTACAAAGCTAACACCATGGTTCAATGGTGCCTATCAGCTACAAATAGCGGATCGAAATGATACGCTTTCCGTTAGCCGAAATTATGTGAAAGCATTACGATCTCGTTTAGAACTTTAGAAATTTTTTGCATCTCAAAGCCCAAAAACAGCATTTCAACCTTGTTTATCTACCTTTTAAGCTTAAATAGCACTTCCTCCCTGCTTTCTCCTTTATAATTTTCATGTAAGCACTTTCATTATGTGAAAAAAGGAGGAAACACATGTATACCTTTTTAGGTGGAATCGCACTTTTAATCATTGGTTATTTTACGTATGGGAAATTTGTTGAAAAAATGTTCGGGGTTAAAGAAGCACGACCAACACCAGCCTATGTAAATAGTGATGGCGTTGATTATATCCCAATGAGCACACCCAAAAATTCATTAATTCAACTACTGAACATTGCTGGAACTGGTCCTGTATTTGGTCCAATTATGGGGGCACTTTACGGTCCTGTTGCTTTTATCTGGATTGTCATTGGCTGTATTTTCGCTGGAGCCGTTCACGATTATTTAACAGGAATGATCTCCATCCGCAATAAGGGAGCCCATTTACCAGAATTAGCTAGCAGATTTTTAGGAAAAGTGATGAAGCACGTGGTTAACGGCTTCGCTGTACTTCTTCTATTATTAGTAGGAACCGTCTTTGTATCCACTCCTGCTAGTCTACTTCATGTTTTGACGGACGGTAAGGTAGCATTAACTGTTATCATTGTAGCGATTTTTGCTTATTATATTTTAGCAACACTTCTACCGGTAGACAAAATTATCGGTCGTTTATATCCGTATTTTGGGGCATTACTATTAATTAGTGCTTTAGGTGTTGGGATCGGACTTGTTGTAACAGGTGCACCAATTCCTGAACTTACTTTACAGAACTTACATCCTGCTCAAGCACCTATTTTACCATTATTATTCTTTACCATTTCTTGCGGAGCCCTATCCGGCTTTCACGCAACACAAACACCTATCATCTCACGAACTACTCAAAATGAAAAGCAAGGTCGCAAAATATTCTACGGTATGATGATTGCTGAAGGAATCATCGCCATGATCTGGGCAGCCGCTGCCATGAGCTTATTCAACGGTCCTACTGGCTTAAATGAAATCTTAGCAGCTGGAGGCCCTGGTGCGATTGTAAGTGAGGCTTCTACAGCTCTTCTTGGAGCAATTGGAGGAACACTCGCTGTATTAGGAGTTGTTGTCTTACCAATCACTTCAGGTGATACTGCTTTCCGAAGTGCACGTATGATTATTGCCGAATATTTTAATATCGCACAGAAAAAGTTTTCAAGTCGCTTATGGATCGCCATTCCATTATTCGTTCTATCAGCTATTCTTACACAAGTAGATTTCAATATTCTATGGAGATATTTTAACTGGGCAAACCAATCTACAGCAGTAATCGCCCTTTTTGTAGGAGCAATGTATCTATATATTGCAAAGAAAAACTACTTCGTACCACTGATCCCAGGATCATTTATGTTGGTCATGGTCATTACCTACATTTTGAATGCACAAATCGGCTTTGGTCTATCGATGACAACCTCTTGGATTGGTGGATTCATAGGTGCGGCCATTCTGATTGCACTATTCTTTCATGCAGCGAAGAAAGCACGTGCCAACAATATCCAGCTTGATGAAGATGTATCAAATTGGAAGAAGGTAGCCTAATGGGCTGCTGTAGTCCAGAATATCGCAAAGTCGTCGAGGAACAGGAGTCGAAGGTCAACGAACAACAAAATGATTTCCTCTCCTTACCTATAAAGCTAGGCATTGTCCTAATTACCATTGGTGCTATGGTTATTGCTTACTTAGTATTATGAAAATAATAGGAAACCATTAAACAAAGGGAGTCCGAAAAGTGATTGAAACTCACTTTTCGGACTCCCCTTTTTTACTGAAATGTTAACATCACACACTAATTCGTTGATCTAACTTTGTCTCCATATTTTTCAAGCGCTTTATATCTAATCGAATTAATAAGGAAATAATCAATGCAACCGCGAAAAATCCTGTGAAAACAATTAAGCTTTGCGAGTAACTCCCGGTTGTTTCTCTTATCCATGAGGCAAACATCGGTCCGACTAACCCAGCCGCTGCCCATGCCGTTAATATATATCCATGAATTGCTCCTAACTGCTTGGTTCCAAATAAATCACCGATATAAGCAGGTATCGAAGCAAACCCTCCACCATAGCAGGTATAAATGATCGCTAATAAAATTTGAAATACAATGGGGTTATCCGTAACAATCAATAGAGGAAATGCGATAACTTGAAGTATAAAAAAGACGGTATACGTATTCGGACGGCCAATGTAATCGGAAACAGATGCCCAACCAATTCGGCCAAGACCATTGAAAGCACCTAGCACACCAACCAGAGCCGCTGCCGCAACGGCACTTAAGCCTATACTTTCTTGTGCAAGTGGAGAAGCGGCTGATATAATGGCAATTCCACAAGTTACATTAATAAACAGCATCAACCAAAGATAATAAAAACGTTTTGTCTTTACTGCTTCATTGGCTGTTAGCTGTGAAAGGTCCTGCCTCTCTTTCACTTTACCTGATTTAATTTTTTCTTTATAACCAGCAGGCAGCCATCCTTTTTCAGGGGGCTCCAAGTATAGAGATGAGGCAATCATAATAACGAAGTAAGCGCTTCCAAGGATAAAAAACGTATTTGCGATTCCAACAGAACCTATTAAACTTTGCATAATTGGAGAGTTAATCAGTGCAGAAAATCCAAAACCCATTATAGCTAAACCAGTAGCTAAGCCTCGACGATCCGGAAACCATTTCACCAACGTCGATACCGGTGCAATATAGCCTACACCAAGCCCAATCCCACCAAGAACACCATATGTAATATAAAGTAAAGGCAATGATTCCAAATTCGTTGCTACACCAGCACCTATAATCCCTACACCAAAAAAAGTGGCTGACAAAATCCCGGATTTTTTGGGACCATATTTTTCAACAAAATGTCCAAGAAATGCTGCAGATAAACCAAGAAACAAAATAGCAATACTAAATGTTAAGCTAATATCTGTCAAATCCCAACCAAATTCACTCGAGAGCGGTTTCGTAAACACACTCCACGCATACACAGAACCAATTGACAAGTGAATCCCAACCGCCGAGGCAGCAATCAACCACCTATTCTTTGTTTTTGCCACTTTTTGATCATTCCCCCTAGATAAATCTCCATATTTCCCAACTTAAATACTGTTAATACATTTAAGTCATACAACTTGAAATTTAACAAAACTTCTAACACACATCACTTTTATTTAAAAATTCAGAATTTTATATAAGTATCCTATCATTTAGACATAAATTAGACAATCCTTTAATAAAAAATGCATCTTTTTTCACAGTACAAGGCTATAATTGAGATGGAAATATATAAAGTTAATCACCTTTATTTAACAAATATATTTATAATGAAGATAATATCAATTAAATAAAGGAGGGTTTTATGAACGTTAAAGCATTCGGTACTTTTGAATCTTTGGAATCCTATATATTTCGTACAAATGCATATCTACAATTTGGAAACTCTACAAAGCACATAGGACTAATTATAATGTTGAATCCAGGAAGTTCTTGCTTAGCAGATGACGATCAATGGGATGACTTTTTATCAAAAAGTAAAATGGTTAAAAACATTAGCATCTCAAATGAATTAAAACTAGACTCCACTATGAAATCTGTAGTTGAATTGTTGTTAAATAGTGATCCTACATTAGAAGGCAGGCTGACTATACTTAATTTATTTAACATTCGATGCGGGAACTCAAATAAAGCGATTCAAACTTATACTACACTCCTTAAAAAGGCAAAATTCAACATCTTGCTCCATTCACCTTTACCCAACCTAACACAATACCCCTGGATTTGGACAGCATGGTCCGTTAAAGACGCTACCATTTTAAATTCAAGAAAAATTGAATTCTTAGAAGAAATTCCTAAAAACAAAAAAATTGCTCTTTATTCGCGACAGAAAATTCATCAAACAAAAAAAGAACTATACTGCTACCATCCGTGTCCTCAAAAAGAAACAACTCGAAAATGGGTACAGTCAGAAATGATAAAGCAACTGAAAACGGTATAACAAATCATTGATATTTTTATACAATACGTAAGAAACAGTATATATTTTAGCTTTACTAGATAAAGATCAAAAAATGAAGTATTGATCTTTATCTAGTCATTTTCAAAGACATCCCTATGGGACTTATTACTACTAGCCAAAACTCAAAATCTCCCTAAACACACTAGAAGGAGTACTATCCAAATTTTGCAAGTCTATTAGTTTTCTCTCATCCAGCTTTTCGATATAAATCATATTTTCTTCTTTTAATATTTTCACCTTAACATCCCTAAAGCTAAACTCATCAACTTGAGAAGCAGCATCTATCTCCTGTTGATCTAATTGAACCTGTACTCGATCAGACACTCGACGCAACATCCGCCATAGCTTCGTTTCTTCTGATGATTTCATATAAAGCTCTGGTAATTCAGTTGCTTCTTGTAACTGTGAATAACTCGTCATCATATAAGAAGAAATTCCATATTGAATAGGCTTTATCACTTTTTTTAACTTATTCCAATACATAACATGGAAGACAACATACCCATCCTCATGCTCAACACTCGTAATCTCACCGAATTCATAGACACCGTTATAATGTGCCACACCAGCTTTCACATAAAGTGCCACATACTTTGCTTCCTGCCAACCCTTTTTCAACGAAGCTGCAGCAATACGGTAATAGCCATTTTTACTATATACCACATACTCATCTGGACTTACGACTAATCCCACCAACACCTTCTCTACTAAGCTAGACTGCCACTCTTCATAGGAACCTCGTGGTAAAATGCCTTCACTCTGTAATTCTTCCGGACTTTTTTCAATTAACCGTTCAATAAATTGCTCAACCATTTTCGAAGCATTCGGTAAAAACGGAAAACCGCCAATGTTAACCTTATCAATACTCTCATAAAAAGGATGGTCTTTATAATCCTCTTCATCATTCCAAGGAAAAAGCACATATGCCCCAAATGCAGTTCGTTCGTATGGTCCTTTATTTTCTACAACAATCGAATCACGATAGCGATGCATTGTGTTAATATCATCTTCTAATGGTCCGGTCTTTTTGTAACGATTGGCATAATAGCTACCTTCATTAGCATAATCCACTCGATATTTGGCATCAAACACATAATTGTAATCGTATTCCTTTCCTTTCTTTTGAATACTTAACATCGTATCTGGTTTTTGCGGTAAAGTTGGCAATTTCCCTACATATTTTTGATAAACCAGTTCAATTCGCTCATTTGTAATGGGATGCTTGAACACTCTCTTCGCTGATTGATTGGCTTCTAAATTGACAAACAAACCATTACGATTTACTTTGACAATATCTTGACTTACTTGTTCATATTTCTTGCTAAGAATTTGTCCAAGCTTTAAGAATGTCCAATATTCATATAAAGTCGCCACATCTTTTACCGACATCCGATACATTTTTCCTTGTAACACTAATCCTTTTGAAACGGTCAAATAAATTTGAAAGGCATCACGATAACCTGGTGCCATTTGTAAAACTAGACTCATAACACTACGGTCCAGTTTGCTGATTTTTCGCCAAAATAGATTTTTCAATCGACCTTCTAATGTTTTCTTCATAGCTTCCAATTGTTCCACTAACTCCGCATCAGGCTTATCTTCAAATCTACTCTTTGATTGACAAAGTGCATCAAGTAAATCATTCAGCTTATGGATTAAACGCTCCATCATCCACTTGACATAGCGATTTTCAAACGTATCATAGGTCAATTGTTTTCTCGGCTTTAGCCATTCAAGAGGCATGTATGTTTTTCCTCGAATGGATATTCCTTGCTTTACCTCTACAAATACATGCGCTCTTTGCTGCAAATACTTACGTGTCGTCGCATCCGACTTACTTAGCTGATCTCCACGCACCTTCACATACGTCTGTTCTAACTTATGATGTGGCTGCCCTTCAATCCGAGTAATCGCTTGAACAAATTGCTGAAAGTGCTTGGAAATTAAACGATAAAATTCTGCTCTCGAAGGATTACCATCCAACTTAATCGAAGCACCCAAATACGTTTTCTTAATAAAATGAAAGGCTAGATTATAGATTTCATCATTCACTTCCTCTAGCAAACGCTGATAATCTTTCTTGTAATCAAGCTTCGTCGGAAAAATTTCTAAAGTAACCTCTAGTAATCTATTATTTCCAGAACGAATCTCAAAGCTTGTTAAACCTACTTCATTTTGAAACTGCAAATTGCCCATTAGCATGTTCATTTGAGGTAACTCTATTTCAGATATAGCATTTCGTAGTATAGGATGCTCATGATAAAAGCTTAGCTTCATACCATTTTTCGGCACAATCATCACCTGGTACGTTCCATTTTCGAAAAAAATCGGTCGTACTGCAGTTGATGAGGTTAATGCCATCGATTCCACATCAAACACTTCTACTACGATCTCCTCATCACTATTCACTACAAACTGCATAACATCATGCTGATCCATACTTTGGTATTGTTTCAGCCCTTCATAGCGTTCATGAAACGGTCGTCCTTTAATAACCAGCGAAAAGTCAGGATGATCAATTTTGACAAGCTCAACCTCCTCACGAGATCCAGAAAGAAGTGAAGCCATCGTCTCTTAACCTCCCAATCATTTCAAGAACTTTTGTTGTGCTTTTTGGATAACGGGCATTTTTAATATCTTCAACATTCGCTTCTTGATCATCACTTAGCTTTTTATTCGTAAACAAGCAATAAAGCTCCAACAATACTTTTTCCACACGCGTATCACTGCCAGAAATACGAGGCAAAATCTTTTGGAGTATACAATGGTCGAGTGCTTCCTCATACTTTAATAGTCTGCCTTCCTCATTATATGCTAAGTAGAAGCATATTTCATCACGAACACGATAACCAACATGAGCATTTGTTAGCTGCAAAGCCTTATTTATATCCTCTAATACTTCTGTTGTTTTCTTTACAATTTCTTGCTTCTCAGCATATACATCTTTCAGATGCAAATACTTTGAACGGAATTGATCATCTAGTATGGATTGTGGTTCCATCTCTTCTATATCATCAAGAAAAGATAGATTTGATAATTCCACTCTATTAAACTCAATCGTATTCGCTCGATCGAGTACTTTTTTACTAAATGGATGCGTTGTCTCATCCATATTAACCGTTCCAATGACATACAAATTAGATGGTAGGGTTAAATCAGACTGCCAACCAGTTATTTCTTTCGAAAGCAAAGTAGAAGTAACCATCTTCTCTCCCTGCCACTTTCTACTTTCCATAACACTTAATAGATCGCTAAAGTAATGCTCCACACGAGCTAAATTCATTTCATCTAGTAAAATAAAATGAGGTAAATGCGGCTTGTCCAAAGCGCGTTTAATCACTTTTGTAAGTGGACCTTCTTTAAACTCCCCTTTAATATCAACATACCCTAACAAATCCGATCCATCATTCCAATCGGGACGAACTGGAATTAACGTCAGCTGTCCATTCTTCTCATTTGCTCCTACACTCTCCGCAAACCACTGTACCATCTTCGTTTTACCTGTCCCAGATATGCCTGATAAAATAACGAACGGCTTGGATTTAAGAGATAAGAAAAGATTGATGACTTCTTCTTTGCTATAAAAGAAGCCTTTGCTTTTGATGTAGGAGTGGATGTGGGTTGTTAGATCCGTATAAGTCATATTTTTATTTTCCTTTATTTGATTATTTGGGTTATTACTTTCCACTTTGTAATCTATCAAAATGTTTTTAATCTCATCTGGAAACGCTTCTTTAAATTGATCAAATAACTTTTCTACAAAACCATCAGATACTGTAAAAAAATATCCTTGTTTCACATTACCATTCACATCGAATGGACCAGTCTCTTCTTTACGCCAATCAATTGGTATACGATCCTTATTAATAAACGGATTTAGTGGGAAGTATTTCACCTTTAATAAGTATCCTGCATCCTGCCATTGCTGACTTGTTATCTCAGATGGTTTAACACTAGTAATAGCTTCTTCTTCCACAACCGCAACGGATCTAAGATGCATAGCTGAATAGCAAAATACCAAATCTCCTTTTTTCGCTTTAACTAAATCAACATGATGTGATAATGGACGTCCTTGTTTTGACTGCTGAGGAGCCCAAAGATAACCTCCATCTCTCTCCTGTGCATGTGTTTGCCCTTGGTTTACCCACCAAAATTGAATCGGCTTATTCACTTTCTTCGTAAGAAAATTCATTTCATACACAAATGGCTGATCAGTCATGTAGAATTCGATAAATTCTTCTATTTCAGGTGGAGTAATAAATGCCTTCTTAGAATTCTCGTCCCTATTAGCCAAGATATATTTGTAAGATGTTTGAAACTGTTCTATCAATAATGCTTTCAACTCTTTGTTAGAATCATATCTAATTTGTAATACCGGATGGTCTTTACGTTGTACCATTACTAAAGCTGCTTCATAAGAACGATCTTTATAGATTAATTCTATTTTTTTCTTATCTTGAATTATTGCACTCGTTTGGTTTGCTTCATTAAAATCTTCATAAAAATCCTTAGGTACACTAGTCCCATATTCAAACATAGAAAAATCGATCTTTTTTCTACCAATGATATTTTTTAAATTGTCTGGTTTTGACCAGCTTCTGACTTCTTTGATCATTATATTCACCTAACTCCACTTGTCATCTTTTCTTTGTCTATTATTATACTGTAAAACAAAATTTCTTACATATATACAGTGATAACGACCTATCGATGATTTTAAAAAAGCTAAAATGCTGCCAACAAAAAGAGGCTGGGACATAACTAGCTTCAAATAATGAAAAAGGTGAAATGGAATGTGCTCCATTTCACCTTTTTCTGTCTTTCCATTATAAGGCCGTCTTTCTTCTTGCTTGTTGGCTGTGAATTTTCGTAAATTCACAGCCATTAATGCGAGGCCCATTTCGTTTTCAGCTTTCGATTTTCCTCGTACGGAAAATCGAGTGAAACA
>NZ_CABKRX010000100.1 GCF_902374955.1 Bacillus massilioanorexius | reverse complement strand
CATTTCCCTCATCATCATTGTGGCTGTGACAAAAAACATCACTTCCCTCATCATAAATGCGATGGCTTTTTCGTCACTAATTCTTGCTGTATTCCAACATGCTTTCCGGATAAACATGGGTGCTGTATTGAACTTTTCCATCTGAGATTGGCAGGTCTAGATGGAAATCTTAATTTCGAGCTATTCCGTAAGAAAGGTTGCTGTGCTGAAATTAAGACTGAATGCGCAGGAGAAATAGAAACAACTATTGGTAGAGTTTGCAATGTGGGAACGGATTTTATAGATGTTATAAAGGATGACCATACAACTGTTACGATTTTAAAAGAAAGAATCAGTCAGATTGTATGGTCAAAGGCTTGTAGTGAGCATTCATGTTATCCACCTTGCGAAAAGAAAGAAGAGGAAAGCAAAGAGGAAGAAAGTAATGAGGAAGATAACAAAGAATAATGAGTGTTTCTTCTAATCCCGCTCTTAAGCAATAAAAAGCATAGTTTAAAAGAGAGTGTCTAATAGATTGTTATTAGCACTCTCCTCATCATAAGATTTCTACAATTTTTCACTAATAAGTTTTTCATTTCTTTGAAAAAATAAAATCGGAGGGAAAGAAGTCATGGGTGACAATCAGTCTCAAAAATTTGGTTTTTCTAGACAACAGATTCTTCCTGAAAACAAACTATATAAAGATATTTTAGGGGAATGCGTTTTGCTAGTCACAGAAAAAGACCAGCTTAATATACTAGGACAAACGTTTCGACCAATCTTTTGTGGAAAAGTAGTTGATGTAACAAATGGGTTTATTACACTATATCCAGTTAATATTAAAATGCACAATGCACCATATTTCACATTTCCTACGCCGCTTAACTTTCCAATGGAGCATATCGCTCATTTTACAATATTTGATTGTAATCAACGCTTACCACTTCAATAAATCTATTTGGAGGTGAATACTATGTCAAACGCAAGACAACGAATAGTCAAAGAGCTCGGCATTTCAAGTGAAAATATGGATATTAACGCCATTCGCCATGCTGTTGTTAGCAGGGAATTTGAGATTAATATTGGAAAAAAAGCTTTAACTCTTTTAGCGCAATATCCCTTTCTTGTCATTGGAGAAATTAAAGAAGTAACCGGTGACTATGTTTTTATTAAAGCAGAGGTTACGAATATTTCGGAACTAGATGGATCACTCTTCCGGATTCATACTGATGATATTGAGGTATTCTTCATCGAAACCAGAGGATATAAGATTCCCGAATTAAAGAAATTCGGAAAGGGTGATTAATATGATTAGACGGTATCATGTTGTTGCCATTCCTATTCGAATTGTTGTCAATAACTTTGGCGATCATGATCCGAATGGAATGATGTATGTATTAAAGGAAAACGAAAATAAGGTCAAAGAACAAGTAGCGTGTAATCCATTTACTCCCGTTGATCTTGTACAACCTCTTATTTTGAGAGCTAATGTAGGAGATGAAATTGAAGTATTGTTCGAAAACCAGCTTCCATTTGGCACATCGATGCACATTCAATTGGCAGAATATAATGTACAAACTTCTGATGGAGCATTTGTAGGTTGTAATGAAGATTCAACAGCACCACCTTGTCCTCCCGGAGGTACACAATGTTATAAATGGGAGGTTTTTGAAGAAGGGATTCATACCTTTACTGATTTAGGAAATACCTTATCTAGTGAACTTGGAAGTAATGTACATGGTTTATTCGGGGCATTGATTGTAGAGCCTAGAGGATCATGTTGGACGGACCCTGTAACAGGAAAAGACATAAATAGCGGACTTTATGCCGATATCCACAATCCTTTTCTTCCATCATTTAGAGAATACGCCTGGATTTTTCACGACGAGATGGAAATTGATGATTTAACTAGGGAAAAACCAATCGATCCTCATACGTTTCAGCCTAGCGCGACTCATGCAGTCAATTATCGTGGCGAACCGATGCGTAATCGTTCAAACTTGATTCATGAAGGAGTTGTATGCCCAGATTGCGAAGGTGAAGAAGTCCATCATGATTCTTGGGTGTTCGGAGACCCTGCAACACCCATTTTACCTGCCTATGTAGGTGATCCAGTAAAAATCCGTTTAATACACGGTGGAACGAAAGAAACGCATGTGTTTCACTATCATGTTCACCAATGGGTGTTTGAAATGAATGATCCAGATTCAATTCTTGTCGATTCTCAAGCCATATCACCACAAGCCTCATATACTGTGTCACCTTTGTATGGAGCTGGAAGCTTACAAGGAGCATTTGGTGATATTATTATCCACTGTCATTTATATCCTCATTTCCATGAAGGCATGTGGGGGATGCAGCGCATTTTCAATACTTTACAGGACGGAAGCCAATGTTATCCTAATGGCGTTCCTATCAAGCCATTACAGCCTTTACCAGATCGACCTTGTCCACCGAAGCCAACACCTGAACGCCCTGGATTTCCTAATTTTATTCCAGGAATTATTGGCTGTAAAGCTCCACGTCCACCTCTTGGTATCGTCGGGGGACGAGAATCAACAATACTTGAAGAAAATCAATTTGCACCAAATGCACGGCCAGGAGCTGTGTTTGTTAATCCATGTATCGAAGGCGTAACCCCTGAACGTGAATTTAACGTAGTAGCTATTCAACTTCCTATCATTTATAACAGGCAAGGGTGGCATGATCCTGAAGGTCGACTATACGTTTTAGCAGAAGATGAAGAAGATGTACTCGCAGGTCGAAAAGAGCCTGAACCACTCGTTCTACTTGCCAATGCTGGGGAATGTATTAGACTGAATTTCACGAATAAATTTCCAGAAACCATTGGAGGTAATGCTTTTCAACTCGTTGATCGCACATACGAAGCAGGAATGCACGTGCATTTTGTAAAGTTCGATCCACTCGTTGCTGACGGGGCTAATGTTGGCTGGAATTATGATACTGGTATCCTACCAGGGCAAACAATCCGTTATCAATGGTTTGCTGATGTCGAACTAAAAGGGACTTTCTGGCACGATCACTTATTTGCCAATTCCCATCAATTACACGGCGTGTTTTCTGGAATTAATATTCAACCGAGAGGATCCAAGTTTTTAGATAATTGTACAGGTAAAAAAATCCGCTCAGGAACACAAGCAATGATCACAAATCCACTCATCCCAGATTATCGAGAATTCACATTATTCGTACACGATTTTGCTCTTCTATTTGATAAAGATGGGTTCCCACTTAATCAACCTCCGAACCCTGGATCGCACGAAGACCCTGGTGTAATGGGAATTAATTATAAAAACGAACCAATCCAATTCCGATTATCTCAACCAGATTGTGATCCAGCGTATGTGTTTAGTTCATATGTTCATGGTGATCCTGTTACACCATTATTGGAAACCTACAACGGGGATCCTGTACGGATTCGTCTATTCCAAGGTGCGCATGAAGAATCGCATATCTTTAATTTACACCGACAACGCTGGAATACAGAACGGCGTGACTTAGATTCGCAACTTACGCAAGCACAACATATGGGCATATCAGAGCATTTCACTCTCGAATTCGCAATGGAGGGTGAAGGTGATTTTGATACACTCTATCATTACGGTAGTATAGATGATATATGGTTAGGAAACTGGGGTATTATTCGCTCTTTTGAAGAAAAAGTAGATCATTTATTACCATTGCCTGATCGTCCAAAGCCTCCAAAACGAAAGAAGCTTTTGCCATGCCCAACTGGTGAAAAACCTCCACGAGCAACAAGTCCCGGAAATCCATGTCCATGCGATGCACCTGTTCGTTGCTATCATGTCGTTGCCTTACAAACAGACATTATTTATAACAAAGATTGCGATCACGACCCATTTGGTATTGTCTTTGCATTAGCAGAAGATGTAGATGCCATCAAGTGCGGTGCTCTAAATCCTGAACCGTTAATACTTCGTGGTAATGTTGGTGAATGCATTGAAGTAACGTTGTGTAATCAACTATGCCCTGACTTTCACAATAAATTGATTCATGGTTATCCACGAGTACCTGTTGAAGCACCATTCCCTCCATCACTACAAATTTCTTTGCATGCACAGTTATTAGCGTATGATGTAAAAGGATCTGACGGTGCGAATGTTGGCTTTAATCCCGAGCAAACGATTGGACCTGGTGAAACGATAACGTATCGATGGTATGTAGATACAGATGTAGGCGCCTGTAATCTTTGGGATATGGCAGATGTCAGAAATCATCGTCATCATGGTGCATTTGGTACATTCATTGCTGAGCATAGAGGTTCTTGCTATCTCGACCCAGTCACAAGACTTCCAACTAATAAAGGAAGCCAGGTGATTATTTCTAATCCGATACTCGGTGAATTTCGTGAATTTGTCTTGCTGATGCATGATGGTGTAAGACTTCTTGATAAAGTGGATAATTTAATCATTGATCCAGAGCCAATTCTCATCTCTCCTGAAGAAGAGGGCTTAGAAGATCCTGAAGATCAAGGGTCACGTGGTTTCAACTATCGTGCTGAGCGATTTAAGAATCGTTTAAAACGTGACAAAAATCTATCTGCTATATTTAGCTCAAAAGTTCATGGTGATCCGTCAACACCAATCTTTTTGGCATATCCAGGAGATCGAACAACCATACGATTTGTATATCCAGCAGACCGTGCGAGAGCACATACTTTTGTCTTGCATGGTCATAAATGGCTAAGTAGCATTCATGACGTAAACTCCCCTGCAACTTCAGTGAAAGGTGAAAATTCAGTTGGAAGTAATGATGATTTCGAATTGTTTTATGGTGCAGGAGGACTTTACAATATACCAGGAGACTATATGTATCGCTCTGGAAATATTCGATGGGACATTGAACTTGGACTATGGGGAATCATGCGTGTTTTAGAACGACTAGATCCATGTTTAGCACCTTTGAAAAAATGTATAGATGGACAAGGAGATGAGTATTATGGATAATCCTCAAAATAATCATACCTTTCAATGTCCTGAGTGTATCACAGGTTCCCTTTCAGATGATCATTTTTGTTCACCATTTCGTTGTCCTGAAAGAATTTCTACACCGTTATTTTCATCACCTAATAGCCCACTGCCACCGGAAAAATTAGCTGAATTGAAAAAATGTATTAAAGCAGCGAATGAAATGCTTTTAACCATTGGAACTAGAAGAGACCCAGCCATGACAAGAAAATTACAACTACGTTTTTTAGCTTTACGTAATGCACTATTAAAGGTGAAAATTGATTGTCATGATACGACTCATGAAATTTTAGGGCAGCTAGAAACCGCAGGAAAAAACTTCATTCAATTAAATGTAGTTGGTTCAAGAACGTTTATCTTATTTGAGCGAATTTGTTCTGTTACTCATGATGCGGAAACGAAAGGTCACGCTCATTTGAGTGAATTAATAGAAATTGACACTTGCGTTCGTCGCGAGCTTCTTCTTAACTTTGGCCCATTTGTTTCAAGAAGACCCGATATAGCTAATCAAATTTTCGGAATCTTACTATATTTACAACTACTAAGTTTCATTGGTTGCCAAGCATTAGTCAAAAAAGATGGTGAAGAGGAACTCATTAAAGGTATATTATGCGAATCAGAAGAAGGTGCTATTCTATTAAAGTCTGATTCCAACGATTGCAAACTTGAAAGAATTAACTTTAATGAAATTTGTTATATCACTCTTAAGAAATAAAGAAAACACTCAAAGTATTAAGCTTTTAAACCACTAGCCAAGCTAGTGGTTTTCATATTGTTTGTACTCGTCACGTTTATTCATTCATTTGTAACAACCGTTTTATTTTCTTATTGCCAACTGCTCCAGAACTAAATACATTTGTATCAGACCAATAAACTTCTCTAAAAGAAACGCCATTTTTTAATTCAATCCCTATAAATATTCGTTCTCCTTCAAATTTTCCTTGTTTATATAAAGATTCATGCTTCTCAAGCTTTAATTTATACCAAGAAGCTAAAAAATCCTCCTTGGTAGTTTGCGAGAAAGCAGATAATCGCCTACCATCTTCTGTACTTTCAATATAAATATTTTTTACTAATCCCTCCAAAGGATATAGTTCTTCAACCGTTTTCGCTTTTTTATTTTCTTCAACTATGTATACCTTATTATCTGCAACTACGGTTAAATTAGTTGGATATCCTTTAAGCTCATATATTGGAGAATCTTCTTCAATAAAAGCTGCATCTCCGTTTTTCATTTTATGATTACTACAAGCACGTTCAGCCATTCTATAAGTAACTTTACCAATCTCATTACCTTTGTTAATTAAGATAGGAAGCTTTTTATCATCTGGGTCAGGAAAATGATATTGATAAACAATGTTATTTATCATAACAGTATCGACCCAATCAATTTGCGCTTCTGGTGGACAAGCTATATTATTACTCATAAAACTACAAGAGGATAATAATAACAACGCCATGATACATAGTGGAACGGATACATATTTTTTTATTTTCATAGTTTCCTCCCCCAAAAAGCTCTCATTATTTCCCAAATAATAACATGAAATTAATCATAATCGTATCATGAATACAAAATTTACTCTCTTAAATCTGTAACAAAAAAATTCAAACTATCCATAGAAGAATCATTTATCAATTTCGACAAAATCACATCAAATTGGTAAAAAATATGTTAGTCTGTTTATATATAGAAAATAGCAAATAAAGGAGGAAATTACTTGAAACGATCTATATTAACAACATTTATTATCGTATCACTATTAACTGTATCTGCTTGCAATAGTACATCTAAAAATGAAAATAATAATTCTAAACCAACACAACAAGAAAAGCCTACAGAAACAAAACCAAATGATGAAAATTCTAGCGAGGAACCTAAAAATGAAAACCCTACTTCATATTCATTCGAAGTAACAGAAAAAAAAGATTTTGAACCAACATTTCACTCTGAATGGAAAGCTTCACCAGATAATTCACTTAAAGCTACATTAGAGGGAAAAGGCGAAGGCTCTGAAGAAGGAGAAGCTGTTCTCGTCTTAAACGATAGTAAAACAAATATATCTAAATTATATAAATTAAAGGATAATCCAAATTCTCAATTTACACCTAAATATATTGAATGGATCGATAATAAACGTATATTTGTCATTATCGGCATGTCTTATGGTATGGTGACTACAGGTGGAGATTTATACGAGTTAAATCTGGAAACGAATACTCTTCAATTGACAATGAACTTGGATGATCCAAAAGAGGAAATGATGTCGATTACCAATAATAAAAACGGAACATTTACCTATAAAAAACATATTTACACAGATGATAATTTTAATGAAGGTTATGAAGAAGAAAAGACAGTTACCGAAAAAGAATTAGTAAAATCAAATTAATCAAAAAATGTTAGAGGCTGTCTCAAAAGTGATGTTCCTCCCTTTTGGGCTCCTCTATGCAAATTTAACAAGGCGATTGATAAAAATCGTTTGTCTTATATGTTCTTCCTATAAAATTAGCGGATATAGGTGTTAAGTGTAGTTCTCTCGCCCAAATGGATAATTGTCCAATATGATGAACTTCATGGGCAATGACGTGGTGCAAAATTTCATCACGAGAATAGGTTTCTTCATCCCAAAGTACTGAAACTAGTTCTTCTTTGGATGCGCTTCTGTATATGCTAAAAGATATTCCGCAATTTCCATTCGATATGTATCTGAAAGCAACTTCACTTTTTCAAGTGTATTATACTCATCAAAAGCAACTTCTAGATCGTCTTTAGATTGAATACCTCGAATCCAACTATATTCAACGTCCACTATATGAAAGAGAGTAAATAATATACTTCCCAATCCCCCATGTCGTTTTCTCATTAACTCTTCAGGGTTTAATTGCTTGCACCAATTAAACCATTCATCCCTAATCTGCCAATTATATTCAAAAAATCGTTTCACTGTTTCCACTCCATTTTCAATCTATTTTATGACAACTCTTCTTTTACAATACGGTAGTTCTTTACAACAGATTTCTGGACATATTATGGAAGATTCACTCTTACTCATCTCTATTTCCCTACAAGATTCAATAAATCCTCCTTACCTCGAACATGTTAAAACAGAAAAAAATGAAAAGAAGACGTCCCAAAAGTGATTAAACTCACTTTTGGGACGTCTTTTTCTCGTAGTGTTCTAATTTTTCACCCTTATACGCCGTTAACCAATGATAGGGTTGAAGCTCCTTCAACGATTTAAAATGCAAGGTTCCATCTTCTGTACTAATAGCTGCTTTAATATCTTCTCCCCAATACATCAAACGTTCTTGACATATACCACAAGGAGTTAATACTTTAAAAGGTGAATGTTCATCATCTCTTGCAACACATAGAGAATGAGTAATTCCTTTGTTATACTTTTGAGCTTCACAAAATGCACCTGTCTCCATACATAAAATTGCACCACCATTTGGACTTTCTAATGCTACACTAATTAGAAAATCATCATCGTCCGTATACATGATAGCAGCTCCACCCCAACCTTGTGGGAATCTTTCTTTCACAAAATCTGTAACTCTCACAAACATTTCTTTTTCGATATTCATTAGTACGTCTCCCAGAAAAATATGACATACAAGTATTATACATTGTATAGGCAATATACTCTTAGCTCTATTTTTACATTTCTTTCGGTACTTTTATCCCTAATAATCTGAGCGATTCTTTTAATACCATGGATACACAATATGCAAAGACTAGCTTTGATTGCTTCGACCCATCCTCTACTAATATTTTTGTATGAGCATAATACTTATTAAACTGTCGAGCTAACGTTAAACTATACTTCGCAATTTGTGATGGATCAGCTTGTTCAAATGATTTTTGTACAACCTTTGGAAACTCGCCTAATAACTGAACTACAGCCCATCCTTCATTACCTAAATGACCAAATTGAATTTCTTGTTCATTAAATTGACCTTTCTCAAGTAAAGACATTATTCGTGCAAACGTATATTGTACATAAGGTCCTGTCTCTCCTTCAAACTTCATCATTTGCTCTAGCGAAAATTCAATATCGTTCAGACGATCATTCTTTAAATCATTAAAAATAACTGCACCAACGCCAACCTGTTGAGCTACTTCATTTTTATTTTCAAGAGTCGGATTCTTTTCATCAATGTTTCGTCTAGCTGTTTCAATTGCCTCAGCTAAAACATCTGCAAGTAAAACTACTTTACCTTTACGTGTTGACATCTTTTTACCGTCTTTTAACATCATTCCAAATGGAACATGCATTAAGTCTTTTGACCAATCATTGCCCATTTTCCCAAGCACTTGAAAAAATTGTTTAAAATGTAACGTTTGCTCATTCCCAACTACATAGAAGGTTTTCTTCGCGTTATATTTCTTTTTACGATATATAGCTGCTGCTAAATCACGAGTCGCATATAACGTAGCTCCGTCTTTTTTTGTAATTAAGCAAGGAGGCATATTTTCAAGTTCCACTACGTATGCCCCATCTGATTCAACTAATAATCCTTTATCCTGTAATTCTTGAACGACCGGCTCCATTTTGTCATTATAATAAGCTTCACCTGAATAAGAATCAAAATGAATACCTAAAAGCTGATAAATTGCTTCAAACTCCATTAAGGATTCATCTCTAAACCACTTCCAAAGTTCGAGTGCTTCACTATTTCCTTCTTCTAGTAACTTAAATGCAGAACGAGCTTGTTCATTTAATGATTCATTATGTTCAGCTTCTTCATGGAATTTCACATAGATTTTTAGCAATTCTTGTATTGGTGATGCCTCAATTGCTCGTTTATCTCCCCATAATTTATAGGCAACTATCAATTTCCCAAACTGAGTTCCCCAATCTCCTAAATGATTTATACGAACAGCATGATAGCCATTCTTCTCAGCAATATTAGCGATTGCATTTCCAATCACTGTTGAGCGCAAGTGTCCCATCGAAAATGGTTTTGCAATATTTGGTGATGAATAATCTATCACAACATTTTCATGCTTCTTTTTCTTACTACCATATTGCCCGTCTTTTTCAATAATCGTTTGCAGAACGGAATGAGTCACAAGGTTTTGATTTAAGAAAATATTAACATAGCCTCCAATAATATTTACTCCTTCAATCCATTCACTTCTAAGAAGATTTCCTAGCTCTTCAGCAATTTGAACAGGTGCTTTTCGAATTTTTTTCGCTAATGTAAAACATGGAAAAGCAATATCTCCTAAATCAGGATTTTTAGGCTTTTCTAATAAAATTTCAACTTCATGGGCTGTTAGTTGATTTTCTAAAGCTGACGATATTAAGTGTGCAATTTGTTCATTAATTTTCATTTTCTTCTCCTCCATTATAGAATCGGACCTTTGTCATTCTGTCCAGATACAGTTAACTAGCCCCTAATTGTCTTGAAAATAAAGGCTGTTTTCTAAAAGGCTATTTTTTTATGTTCAGTGAATAAGAAGAGCATAATAAAGCATTGGAGCGGGAGCAGATGGACAAATGAAACCCCACACCCTTTATTCGCTGAGGAGACTCATCGCCCACCATTCTGGACCGGAATTCACCCCAACCAATATTGACGAATTGTTCATAGGTCAACAATGTCCACGAAAACAGCCAAAATAAAAAAGCTCTCATCTCTAAATCAGAGACGAGAGCTTTTTTTCCCGTGGTACCACTCTAGTTGCCACATATTGTGACCGCTTTCTATTATTAACGAGGTGTCTCCCCGATGTTCTCTACTGTTCGTTCAAGAAATTTCTCCAAAGTGCGTTTCATCCATCTGTCCTGCATTAGGCTCTCACCACCCCTAACTCGCTTTCCATTTCATAATGGACTACTCTCTTTTTCATTGAATTTTACTGTATTTATTTTTAGCCATATTACTTGATAAAGAAAACAATGTCAATATATTATCGAAAAACTGAGCAACTACATCCTATAAAATATATAATATAATAATAAAATCTTTAATTGGAGAGGTATTATGGAGCTTCTGTACGAAACCAAACACCTATAATTAAAAATTTTGAATGAGAAACATTCAGAATAAGTTGTAGAATATTATCTAAGAAATAAATCTCTAATAGAAAGATAAGAGCCTATCAAAAATGATGATTATTATACAAGAGACTAAAACTAGGATTCTACAATGAGGGCTTAGCCCATACTATCTAAATATTTACGGGAAATAGGAAGATCACATACATATAGTTTTACTAAAATGAGAAAATGTAAATATTTTAATAATCTAATAAGAAAAAAGAAAAAGGGGATGATAGTTTGAGAATCGTTGTGGATCATTTAAACAAACCCTAAAGTTCTTCAATTAGTGAATGAACATCTTCATGGGATGGCGATGCATTCTCCAAAAGAGAGCATACACGCTTTAAATATTGAAAAATTGTCGAACTCAGACATCACATTTTGGAGTGCATGGGAGCATAACGAGCTAGTCGGTTGTGGAGCTTTAAAAGAATTGAATTCTGTTCATGGTGAAATTAAATCTATGCGGACATCATCAATGCATTTAAGAAAAGGTGTAGCTAAACGAATCCTTGAACACATTCTTAATGAAGCCTTTCTTCGTGGCTATACTAGAATTAGTCTGGAAACAGGTTCCATGGAAGCCTTTGAACCAGCTAGAAAACTTTATGAAAGTTTTGGTTTTACGCATTGTAAACCATTTTCAAATTATTCAGAGGACCCTAACAGTATATTCATGACAAAACAAATATAATCTGCCTATATAAATTTCTCCTTCTATACAACTCTTCCTATACTACTTATAATGAAGAAAATTGGAAATTTTAGGTGAGAGAAATGACAAAAAAAGTTCTAGCCTCGCTTCTATCTCTGATGATATTATTCGTATTTATATTAATGGAAAAGCCAAGCTCAAAAATGAATCCCAAAAGAAAAGAAACGTCTAATTATAAGATTGTAAATTCTCTCGGACAAACAGATTACATCATTATGAAAAATCTTAATCAATTAGAAAAATACTCCACACTAATAGTTAAGGTTCAATTCACAGGAAAAAGAAACACAATTGATCAGAATGGCGTTAGAGCTTCTAAATCACTCGTTCAGATAAAAAAAATTTATAAAGGGAAAGCGAATCGTCGTTCTTTTATTTCAGTGTATGAACCGAGTTATTTTTTTAATAAAACATTCTATAGTCTAGAAGGATATAATGTGATGAACGACAAAGATCATTACTTATTATTTCTTAGACCACTTGATGAAGATAAAACATACGTTATTGTTGGAATGTATCAAGGAAAGTATAACCTAGATTCAAGTAATTCTGTAAAGAAACTAAAAACAGCTACTAAATATAAAGACATTGAAAGTATAGAATATTTCGGAGACAAAATAGAGCTATACCATCAAATGAGAAAAGAGGTCAAGAAAAAATATTTAAAAACAATATTAACCACATGAAGATTTATATAACCTTTATGTGGTTATTTTTCAATCCAAATTCAAGAAAGAATTGGATTAGCTGACTACAGGTATTTGCTTTCCATTTGCCCAATCTTTTATAAAAGATTCTTGGCGTGGATTTAAATTCACTGGCAATTCGTGTCTATTAAAAAATAGATGTTCTTTACTTTCTATACCTTGTTGTATCAGTTCCCCTACAAATTTACTTGCTTTAAAAATGATTTGGACACTAAATACTTTATCTTTATTAGGATATTCTACAAAGCATTTCTCACCTGAATATATTCCAAACAGTTCCAAATCCTCTACCACTAATCCTGTTTCCTCCTTCGTTTCTCTCTTTGCCGTTTGCTCGAAGGTTTCTCCAATCTCCATAACACCTCCTGGAATACACCAATTATCTTCATCGACTCTCCGTTGCAAAAGTATTTTTTCATTGTTTTCTATAATGATGCCACAGCCAACTGTAATAATGGTTTTTTCTCCTATTAGCTCTCTCATTTCTTTAATGTAATTCACGTGTATCTTGGCCTCCGCATAGATCAATTAGCAAACTATAATTAGGTTTTCCTGATATAAAAGTTTACTAAACATTCTATTCTCTTCATTACTTGATAATCCTTTTTGTATGATAAATCATCACTCATGTTTTTAGACATACATTTGCCATTACTTGTTACATGAGTTCAGCTGACATAAATAAAATTAGTCACTCACTCGGTCATGAGAAAATTGAAACGCCAAAGATCTATTTGCAGAAGCATACGGAGGGAGAGTAACATGGCATTCACACATGTGGGAATTTCAAAACTATTCACCGCTTGTATTTATTTAGATTAATTATTTCTTATTAACCACTACTAAAGTTATTTCTTCCTCTTTATTATCCCAATTAATAGAAACCGGAATTTTTAATCTAGTGGATATTTCTCCGCAATTTGAGCACGTTTGAGAAATAGAATCATTTTGATGTTCAAGGTCACCCTCTCCGTCATCAGAAAATATTGGACCATTTTCAATATTATAAGTAAATGTTATAGGTTTATCTTTTTCCTTTCCAATAAATTCGATATCATAATTTACACTTGGTTCAAGTGATTGTGGATTATCTATTTGAGCCACTACCTTCCAATACTCATTTTTCCCTTCTAACAATAATTGGGTAACAATTTTATCATTAAAACACGCTGAAAGAACAGTTACTAACATTAATGACATCAATACTACCTTTATTTTCATTTCACACCTCTTCCTTTAAATACCATTTAGTTTAAAAATATTAATTAGATACTTATTCGAAAATACCTTTATTTATCATGTATATGTCAAAGCTTAAAGGCATGATTCTCGTTTATAATCGAGTACATGCCTTATAGTCCATTAATTGAAGTCTTTATGTAATTTTTACGGAGTGTTCATTTTTATAATTATATAATTGAAACTTTGATAGATTAAGTTCTGTAATGTTAATTTTTGACTCTTTCTAAAAGTAAGGATTCGTCAGTAATTTCCTCAGTTTCAAACAATCACAATAAAAGAAGCTGGACCTCTTGACAAAAAGCCGTCTAGACGGTATTATCACTTCAAAAAAAGACCGTCTAGACGGTTTTAAAGGAATTGAGATAATATGGAATCAAAGGCAATGATGAAAAGAAATCTAATCTTACAATCAGCTAAAGAATTCGTACTGCAAAACTCTTTTAATGATCTAACTCTCGATGCGGTTGCAAAAAAAGCTGGAATTAGTAAAGGTGGGCTATTATATCACTTCCCCAATAAAGAAGCATTACTCGTTGGATTAACAAACTATATCTTTGAAGAATTTGCACATTCATTTAATGATAAAGCTCAAAATGACCCCGTTGAACAAGGAAAATGGTGTCGTGCTTTAATAGAAACTACTAATGAGGATTTAGAAAAAAATGCTGAATTAAATGTAGGAATTATAGCTGCTTCCATGCTACAACCAGAATTAATCAGCAATATGTCTACAAGCTATCAAAATATACAAACTAAAGTGGAACAAGACCTGATTGATCCTATAACTGCAACTATTATACGCTTAGCCATTGATGGCCTCTATTATTCAGAGTTATTTAATATTGCTCCTCTAGATGAACAAATGCGGATAAAAGTAATCCAAAGATTAATACATATGACGAAATAGGAGGCATTCATCATGAATCCATATGTAATTTTGGCAATTGCCATCGTAAGTGAAGTATTCGGAAGCTCTATGTTAAAGCTATCCAACGGATTTAAAAGACTCTTTCCATCAATTGGCGTAATACTTGGAATGAGCATCGCTTTTTATTGCTTATCACAAGCATTGAAAACAATTCCGCTCGGGACAGCTTATGCTATATGGTCTGGAATTGGGACAGCCTTGACCGCCTTAGTCGGTGTTATCGTTTATAAAGAAGTAATCAATTTCAAAAAATGTTTAGGTTTAGCCCTAATCATTGGTGGAGTTGTGGTATTAAAGTTATCAACTGGTGGAGCTCATTAACCGGAAGAGAATCGGAGGTCATAATCATGAAAGGTTATATGTATTTAGCCATTTCTATTATAAGTGAAGTATTCGGCACAACAATGCTTAAATTATCAGAAGGTTTTACCTATCTATTACCCTCTTTGGGAGTAGTAGCTGGCTTTTTCATCGCATTTTTTTGTTTATCACTATGTCTAAAAACTGTTCCGTTGAGCCTAGCCTATGCCATTTGGGCAGGAATAGGAACAGCATTAACCGCATTAATTGGTGTACTTATATGGAATGAACCCTTTAGCTTTGCAACATTAAGTGGCTTACTATTCATTATCGGTGGTGTCGCATTGTTAAACGCTTCAACCACTTCAGATGCCGTTAAAAACGTCGCAAACTAATCGATATTTTTTCTTAGGGTGAATAACACAAAATTGGCTTGGCTGTATCCAAGCCTTTTTCTGTTACTAAAGGTACTATTCTCACAATAATTGCTATTGAAGTACAGCACCTTTATGACCATGTCCTATTTTACAGGGGGTTCTTTCTTATAGTCTTATATTAAGGTACGTTTTTTCTCATTAGCTCTGCAATTTTTTGGTTATCTTGGTCTGATGTCTTTTCTAGCTTTCGAGTTACCAATTGTTGGCGTTTTTTTGAATGATTTTGACTTAATTTCGCCTTTGCTTCTATTTTTGTAATATTAATTTTAAAACCCACAATACCTTTCATCATCCCATGCATAAATCTCTCGTCTAAATCATTCATATCATAAAAGCTATCCGGGCTTTCATATTTTTCTATCATATTCTGAAATGATTGAAAGATCATTTCTTGATCTTCAATAATCTCCATTTTTCCGTATACATGAACAGATACATAGTTCCAAGTTGGTACAGCTTGCATTGTTTCATACCAAGAAGGTGAAATATAACAATGAGGGCAATGAAAAACAGCTAAAATATTTTGCCTACAAGCATCCTTCCATTGTTCATTAGCGCGTGCAAAATGTCCGTATAGTACATGATAATCCTCATCCAATAACAACGGAAGATGAGTAGCATAAGGTTCACCATTATGTTGTGTAAATAATGTTGCAAAGCTATTCTCTTTTATCACATCATATATGAATTCTTTATCTTCAACTTTAAAATGCTTTGGTATATACAATTGGCATCCTCACCCTTTATAGTGTTTTAAGATCTGATTGCTTTTAATCCTATTTCAACGTTATAAGAAATCCGTTCAAACTATCCATAATATTTAATAATAAATGAAAAATCCCACAATACATAGTGTATAGTTGGAGTAATATGCGAAGATAAATTTTTAATGCGTAATTGTATAAAGGAAAGTAAAAATTAGGCAAGAAACAAGGGATGATTACAAAATAACCGAAAATATTATTAAAGCAGCTATTACTAATTATACAAAGAGACGTCAAAAAAGGATTTTAAATTCCTTTTTTGACGCCTCTACGCTTCATATATTGAATCACATATGAAATAAATATCCAATTCAACTAATCCTATAGTATGGCTAATGAGTTATTACATAAAATCCTTTAATGTTTTACTTCTACTAGGATGTCTTAATTTCCTAAGGGCTTTTGCTTCGATTTGACGAATTCGTTCACGAGTAACACCAAATACCTTTCCGACTTCTTCAAGCGTTCTAGTTCTACCATCATCTAATCCAAAACGTAGACGAAGAACATTTTCTTCACGATCTGTTAAAGTATCTAGCACATTTTCTAATTGTTCCTTTAGCATTTCGTATGCTGCGTGTTCAGATGGAGAGGTAGCATCTTGATCTTCTATAAAATCACCTAAATTAGAATCCTCCTCTTCACCAATTGGAGTCTCTAAAGACACTGGTTCTTGTGCAACTTTTTGGACTTCTCGCACTTTTTCTGGTGACAGATCCATTTCTTCTCCTATTTCCTCTGGAGAAGGCTCCCTACCTAAATCCTGATGCAGCTGACGCTGTACACGAATTAATTTATTGATTGTTTCAATCATATGGACTGGGATACGAATCGTTCTCGCTTGATCCGCTATCGAACGAGTAATCGCTTGTCTGATCCACCAAGTAGCATAGGTACTAAATTTAAATCCTTTTCGATAATCGAACTTTTCAGCAGCTTTAATTAATCCCATGTTTCCTTCTTGTATCAAATCAAGAATTGTCATACCGCGTCCCACATAACGCTTCGCAATACTAACAACAAGACGAAGGTTGGCTTCCACTAAATGCTGTTTAGCTTCTAAATCCCCTTCTTCGATCCGCTGAGCTAATTCAATTTCTTTTTCACCAGAAATCAATTCTACATGACCAATTTCCTTATAATACATTCGGACTAAATCCTGTGTATTAACATTTAATTCATGTAAATCTATTTCTTCTTTAACATGTAGTTGTTCATCATCAACATCATCTTCATTCATATCGTCCTTAAAATCAACACCTTGATTACTAATATACTGAACGATATCATCCATTTCTTCTGCATCCAAATCGAAAGCATCAAGCTTTTGACTAACTTCTTCAAAAGTGAGACCTTTATTTTTTTTGCCAAGTTCAATTAATTCTAAAAGCACTTGATTTATTTTTGAATCTAATTCTGAGTTCGTATCCTTAGACTGAATAGATATATTAGCCATTTATAATCCTCCCTTTCAAACCACTATTGATGTTTATGCAATCATTCTTTTTAAAATCCTCTCTACATGGTTAGAAAGTTTATTTTTAATGAGAAGCTTCTTTTAAAAGACTTCTTAAATTCATCTCATACCCATATGATAAAAACTCTTCTTTCGTCATATGAAGCGAGCTAGATAAATATGATCCTTTTGTTGTAACAAGCTTAAATAAAGAATTTAAATTTGAGGATAAAATATATACCGTAGGCATGATATCAACCGATTCGTCCAACACGCCTTCCTCTTTTCCTTCCTTTATCCATAAAGCTAGAATATCATTTATCTTTTTACCTAATTCCAATATACGCTCAACTGCGGGTGTCAGCTTTATGTTCGTACTATTCTGGAATTGTTCAACAGATTGAGCTGATATTGAGCAATGCTCATAATAAAATAACATACACTCACAAATCTTCTCATATCGGCTAATAAACGATGTATTTGACTTAACGGCTTGTTCAATATGTAGAAGATGTTGTTCCAAACCTTCTATAATTAGATAATATAAAATCTCTTCCTTGTTCTCGAAATACTTATAAACCGTTCTTCGGCTATAACCAGCCTTTGAACAAATATCATTTATCGATGTAGCATTGAAACCCCTATCTAAAAATAAATTTTTTGCCTCCTCTGCAATGTTTTTCTGATGTAAGGCAATAATATTATCTTTCATGATATGTATACCCCAATTCTACAAAGTATACTCAAAGTATACTTTGTAAATGTGATTTTTTCAATAATTCTTAACTACATCTTGTTATACCCCTTTTTACTCATCGTTAACAGCAAAGAAAGCTGACAATATAGTTGATTTGATTTTCATCCATTCAAACCAATGAATGACATGTCATATGACTAGACACTGTTCATCTTATAAAATTATATACTTTTATCCTTTATAACTGTTAAATAACTGCTCTATTTTATATAACATTCTTACTACAACTATGTAATGATTTCTATAAATCTCTATGAAATTCCTTCTTACACTACTATTTCTTAAGAGGAAAACACTACCAAATGGTTTAAACAAAGAAAATATTCATTTTCTTCTAAACCTCTACTCCTTTTGGTATATTTAAATTATACGAACAGTAGTAGGATTATCCAATGAAGATTGTAAACATAGAACTTATCCAAATTGATTGGTCTGGTCCATATCAACTAGAAGATCTCAACTCTTTACAAAATGAAGTAACTGATTACTGAATAGACACCCTTTATTGGAATCGTTTAATATATGGAAAAAATGGATTATTGTATATAGGAAAAGGAATTAGACAAACGCCAGGAAAAAAATCCCTCAATAAATATGGAAATACACAAACGACTCGAATAATCATAAAATATACGTGGGCCGATTACATAGAACCCCTACTCCAAGTGATGATTTAGACTTACAAAAAATGCACATGTTATATTGGTGAGACCCTAGATCACTACTCCGAGAGGTTTCAGCTGCTAGATGGACATCAAAGCTAGATGATACTATTTACGTATCTATAAAAATGGATTTTCATTTAAGAAATCAAGATGGATACGTACTTTACTCATGTCTTTTAGGATATGTTTGTAGATATTCACTTAACAACGCTGATTGTGTATAATTTAAAAAACGAACTATCCTGTAACCTGACAGGAAATGGAGGAGAAAAATGTTTATTATCCGATTTTTAATTAGCGGTCTTGCGTTATTAGGAATTGATTATTTGCTTACAGGTATTCACATCGATAACTATGTAACAGCTTTAATCGCTATTTTTATTATTGGTGTCCTGAATATATTTGTGAAACCAATTTTGCATATACTCTCATTACCAATCACCTTATTAACGTTTGGATTATTTTCTTTTATTATCAATGCGCTTATTTTCTTTCTTGCTTCTCAATTCATCAGTGGCTTCACAGTATCATCATTTTGGGGAGCACTAATAGGAAGTATCCTTCTCAGTCTAGTGCAAAGTGCACTTCGAGAAAAAGATTAATTCCTACTTATAATTCAAAAGAGGCGTTCAAAAAGGGCTTTATCACCCCTTTTTGAGCGCCTCTACTCTTTATATAGCTCGTTTTACTTGTTAAAAGTTAATTTTTTACCGTTAGTAAAAATCTAGACTTTCTAGGACGTTTTGTAATTCTAGGAAGTTTACGTGGTTTTTGTATAAATATAGGTACTGTTTGGATTAATTGGTTCTGATAATCTACTTCATACTCTTCTTCTTCATCTACTTCATAGTAAGAGCCTCTCAGTGCTTCTTCCATAAAATAAGATTGAGCGTCAACTGATTTATAGCCATTATCTGTACGTCTCTTATACTGCTTATCTTCTTGAAGTTCTCTCGCTTTGACATTATCGTGTAATTGAACATCTAATACATCATAAATGCGACGTTTAATATCTGGATCATAAATTGGGCAAGCAATTTCTACCCTTTTCTCCATGTTTCTAGTCATAATATCAGCAGAACTTATATATAGCTCCATACTATTTCCTTCGCCAAAGCAATAAACACGAGCATGTTCTAGGAAGCGACCTAAAATACTTATAACTTCAATATTTTCGGTTTTTCCTTTTATTTTTGGCGTTAAACAACAAATGCCACGAACAATCAAGCTGATTTTTACTCCTGCACACGAAGCCTCTGAAAGCTTATTAATTAAATCACGGTCAGTAAGAGAATTCATTTTCATAATGATTCTGCCGCTGTAATTCGCTTGAGCTTTAACAATCTCTTCATCAATCTTTTGCATAATACCAGATTTTAAGCTTGTTGGTGCTACAAGCAAATGTGCATATTGACCATCTAAATTAGAAAGAGACATATTTTTAAAGAAAGTAGCTGCATCATTTCCAATTCGTTTACTTGCTGTTATAAAAGAAAAGTCTGTATACATTTTGGCACTTTTTTCACTATAGTTACCTGTTCCAATCTGCGTTACATATTGAATAACATTATTTTGTATATAAGTAATTAAGCAAATTTTCGAATGAACTTTAAATCCTTCAAATCCATAAATAATCGTACAACCAGCTGCTTCTAGTCTCTCTGCCCACTCAATATTATTTTCTTCATCAAATCGTGCGCGTAATTCAACTAGAACCGTTACTTCCTTATTATTTTCAGCCGCTTCAATTAAGTATTCTACTAGTTTAGAATTCTTTGATAATCGGTATATGGTAATTTTAATAGAAATGACATTTGGATCATATGCCGCTTCCTTTACTAATCTCAAAAATGGTTCCATCTGTTCATATGGATAATGCATCAATAAATCTTTTTTACGTACTTGAATTATCATACTTTCATTTTTAGAAACACAAGCTGGCGGTTGTGGTTCAAATACAGGATAAGATAACTCACGTTCTTGCGAAACCGAAAATTTATCTTGCAGTGAGAATACATAAGACATACATAATGGTGCTTTACTTTTGTATACTTGTTCTTTTTTAATATTTAATCTATCACATAAATATTCGATCAATTTTGGATTCGCATCATTTTGAATTTCTAATCTAACTGGTGCTAGGCGCTTGCGTTTTTTTAATATTTTCTTCATGTGATGGCGATAATCATCATCATCTGCAAATACTTCATCCTCAGGACTTATGTCTGCGTTTCTTGTTACTGCAATGACTACCTTGTCCATAATTTCATAAGTATCAAACACTTTGTTCACATATTCTAAAATAATTTGTTCAAGTAAAATATAACGAACATTATTACCTGGTAAGAAAATCATTTTTGGAAGTGTACTTGGTAAAGGTATAATCCCAAAAGAAGTTTGTTCTTGGTTCCTCATCATTAAAAAGATGTTTAACGACTTATTTAATAAATGTGGAAAAGGATGATGCATATCCACGATTTGTGGTGAAAGAACTGGTAATACATATGTAGAAAAGTACTGCTCAATGAAATTACGATCTTTGATTTCTAAGTCTTTCATATTCATATGATAAATATCATGCGCTTTCATTTGCTTCGTAATATCTGCAAAAACCTTATCTCTATATTTATATTGTGGTGCAACTTCTTTAAAAATGGCTTTTAACTGCTCGTTAATCGTTAAGCCACTTTTTTTATCAATACGATTTCCTTTTAGGAGAGATAAATCGGTTAAACTACCTACTCGAATCATAAAAAACTCATCTAAATTGCTTTCAAAAATAGAGACGAACTTCAATCTCTCATACAATGGATTTCTGAGATCACTGGCTTCCTCTAGTACTCGATTATTAAACTTTAACCACGATAGTTCTCTATTTTCTGTATAACTGAAGTCGTATTTACTTTTTACTTTTGCCATCTAAAGTCCTTCTTTCAATCGATGTATTTACTATCATTTTTAAAATAAATTATACTTTCTGTAATGTAATAATAATTCTATATTACAACTGTAATATAATAATAACCTTATGTTAGATAACAATTATGGTAATTTTTCGAAAGATTTATGAATTCTAACTTTAATGATATAAAGATTGGATGACTAGTACTATATACCCCGTTTTCTTCTCCATACACTTATTTTAATAAAATAGGATAGGAGAACAAAAACTCTAACAAATGACGTCAAGAATACGTATTCTCTAAAGGTTTAGCCAGACTTCAAAGAAGAGAGCCGCTGGTATTATATAAGAAGGGATGTCCTAAAGCTACAGCTTTGTTGGACACCCCCTTGATAAATTATATAGAAATTAGTAAAGCATGAAACAAGAGCTCTTAATAGAAAGAAACGGAACAAACTCCTATTGATTGTTTTCTACCGAAATGATTTGAAATTCTCCCAAATGATTCACTCGAAATAGAACACTAGATGACTCTTCAGAGCCGTACGAAAGACTCTCTAGAGAATGCTCCATTATTGAAATCGAAATCCTATACACCCCTTCAGTCAATACTCTACTTCTCTCATACTCTTTTAAAATAGCTTCTGCCTTCGGGATATTAGGACTATTTTGATAGATATTATAGTAATAATTAAAATTTATGGTACCTGCATACTCTCCATTCTCACTAACTTTATTAAAAGTTAACTTTGGTATAATCTCCTTTGTATCTAACTTCTGACTACTAACAAATTCATACTTAAGATCATTCTTTTGCTTTTCATCTATCCTAACATTTAGATAGTAGGGAATAACCTTACCTTTTATTTCATCATTAGGAAATTCACGTACTAGATGATAGTTATTTATAATCTCATCTGACAATTTTATAACCTCTTTATTCTGCTCTATATATGCTCCTTTAAAAATTTCAAGAAACACATCATCACCAAAAACAGGATCTTTATTAATCTCATATGTATCCCTTTCAATCCAAAGAAAGATTACTGTGTGATAAGGCTTCTTTATTTCTACATACGTTTGATGAGCAATTCCTTCCAACCAATTATTATCAGTTGAAAGTATTTTTATTTCTTCTTTTATTCCATACTCTTTTAAAAAATAGTCTTTTATCGGTTGTTCAAGATCTTCTTTCTTAAAACAAGAACTTAGTAACAACACCACTAATACCAGTAAACATAATTGGACAATTCTCTTGGTATCACTTATTCCTACTCCTCCTAAAAATACAATTTATTCCATTATTGTACTATATCTGTTTTTAGAAATAGACTTTGATTTATATATGTACACAAAAAAGTTCATACAGAGTTTACAGTTACTTCAATAAGGGAAAATTCTATACGCTACAGACAATTCCTTATATAAAGAAAACTATGAATAATACAATAATTAGCCCATTGACTAAAATAGTCAACGAGATTAAACTGACTTTATTGACTACTTTAGTCAATACATAACCAAAAGGGATGCGTTACGATGAACGAAAAGTTTTTAAACTTACCTCAAGAGAAACGAGACAGGATTATAAACGGAGCTATTACGATTTTCGGTAAGCATAGCTATAAAAAGGCAACAACGGACGAAATTATCACACGTGCTGGTATTTCAAAAGGATTACTTTTTCATTATTTTGGCTCTAAGAAGAAACTCTATCTTGATTTATATGAATATTGCTTGGATTACATTGCTGAAAAACTATATATAGCCATGGATGACGAAGAGACTGATTTTTTCGAAATTATTCGTAAAAGTACGATAAACAAACTAAAGATTATTAAGCAATATCCAGCGATTTTCAATTTTGTTATGCAGGCATATTATGAAACTGCACCCGAAGTGGCAGAAGAAATTAACCAGCAAAATGAAAAGTTGTCTCAAGATGCCCTCACTAAAGTATTTAGTAAGGTGGATTTTTCAAAGTTTAAAGACGCTTCGAACTTTGAAAAGATATTAAACACGATAATCTGGTCTTCTAAAGGATTAGTCGATCAAAAGATGGTGCTAGAAGAATTTAACCCTGAACAGATTTGCATAGAATTTGATGCCTACTTACAAATGTATCGTCAGGCATTTTATAAGGAGGAATATTTATGAACAATGTCATTGAAATTAAAGGCTTAACGAAACGTTATGGAAAAGAACGCGGCATTGAAGATATTACGCTCGATATTAAAGAAGGTGAGATATTTGGTTTTATCGGGCCTAACGGAGCAGGAAAATCCACAACTATTCGTACATTACTATCGCTCATTTATCCGACAAGCGGTTCCGCAAAAATTTTCGGAATGGACTGTATTAAATATTCAAGTGAAATAGCTAAAGAAATAGGGTATCTTCCGAGTGAAGTTTTTTATTATGACAATATGAAAGTGAAAGATTTATTGAAATATTCCTCTTCTTTTTACAAGAAAGATTGTACAGCTCGTATAAAACAATTATGCGAGCTATTAGAGCTTGACCAAAATAAAAAAATTGAAGATTTGTCATTTGGTAATCGAAAGAAAGTAGGAATTATCCAGGGGCTTCTCCATAGTCCGAAATTAATCATTTTAGATGAACCTACCGGCGGACTTGATCCATTGATGCAAAATAAATTTTTTGAACTGATAAAAGAAGAAAATAGAAAAGGTGCGACAATTTTCTTTTCTTCTCACATTTTATCAGAGGTTCAAAAGCTTTGTGATCGTGTCGGCTTTATTAAAAATGGAAAGATCATCAAGCTTGAAACGATTGCCGCCTTACGAGAAAACAGCTATAAAAAGGTAAATCTAGAAACAGCTACTCCAATAGATGACAATTTATTTCAACTCGAAGGTGTTACTCAACTTTCGATTAATGGTACCCACGCCTCCTTTATTTTCAAAGGCAATATTAATCATGTAATTTCAGAGATTAGCACCCTATCGCTAGTGAACCTAGATATTACCGAGCCTGATTTAGAAGAAATTTTCTTACACTATTACGATAAAGAATAAGGAGGCCTTACTCATGAATGTTTTAAAATATGAATTAAAGAGCCATTTTAAATCAACCATAAGTTGGGCCATTACTCTTGGAATACTTGGCTTCATTTTTATTGCCATCTTCCCTTCTTATACGAAAGATGTCGACGCACTTCTTGATATTGTTGCCAATTATCCACCAGAAGTATTAAAAGCCTTCGGTTTAGGTAGTGCTAGTATTGTTACTTTTAATGGTTTTTACAGCTTTTGTGTGGTCTATTTAATTTTTGTCGGAGCCATCCAGGCCCTGATTTTCGGAACAGGTGTTATCTCAAAGGAAACGGCTCGTAAAACAAGTGATTTTCTTTTTACAAAACCTATGAATCGAATGCAAATCTTAAGTGAAAAACTATTTTCCGTCTTTATCTGTATTGTACTTACGAACATTGTCTGTGTAACAGCTACTTATTTTGCAGCGATTTCTTTTGTAGATAACATCGATTGGAGTGCATTTTTCTTATTGGCAGGAGCTCTTTTCTTTACGCAGGTCATGTTTCTTTCCTTTGGTTTTTTCATGGGCTGCTGCTTTAGAAAAATTAAATCTCCAGTTACATTGGGTATTGGTGTTGGAGCACTTTTTTTCGCTCTTGAAATGGTAGCCAATATGTACAATGATACTGCTTTAAAATTTCTATCACCTATGAGCTATTTAAATCCGAATTATATTGTAGAGCACCATTCCTATGAAATATCTACGTTTATAACAGGTATGATCTTAACTATGCTTTTTGTTGCTCTTGGTTTCTATTTGTATAAACGAAAAGACATTCATGCATAAAGGAGGGGAATATCATGAGTTTACTTATTCAGGAATGGAAAGCAAATTTTAAGTCATTATGCCTATGGCTAATAGGGATGATGGTATTAATCGGCATCAGTGTTGCAAAATCTGTTGGCTTAACCAATGATAGCGGGCAATCCTTCAATGAATTAATGGAACAAATGCCGAAATCTTTACAAACCTTGTTTGGAGCTGGAATGGTCGACTTAACAAATGTCGTAGGAATTTTTTCGATTATCTTCTTATACGTTGCTGTTATAGCTGCCTTTCATGCATCAAGTATGGGTGCGATGATTTTTTCAAAGGAAGAACGAGATAAAACCTATGAGTTTTTATATGTAAAAGGAATGAAAAGAACTCATATTCTGAGCTACAAGCTTTGTATTGGTTTGATTGATATGATTTTGTTAAATGCACTAACATTCATTTATAGTGTACTTATTGCCAAAGCTGTCACAGATACCAATATATCCGATGACTTCTTACCAATGATGACAGGATTATTATTCATTCAGCTTACTTTTTTCAGTATCGGACTGCTACTATCCTTCCTTACAGAAAGATCGAAAATAGCTAGCAATTTATCCTTTGCCATTGTTATGATTTGCTTATTTATGTCGATTTTCGCAGACTTAAGTGAAAAAGCGGATTTCTTACGATATCTCACACCCTTCAAATATTTTGACGGAAAAACTATTTTGAGAGATGGATTAGAGCCCACCTATATGTTTATATGCTTAGCCATTTCCATCCTTTGCATTGGGGCCTCTTTTATTTTGCATAATCGACGCGATTTAAAGGCATAGATGGGAACTACGAATACTTTCAAATAAAAGGAGTACTTACTTTTCTGTAAGTACTTCTTTTTACATGTGGTAAAATATAACAATAAATTCACTACTGAGGAGGGATCATAATGTTAAAACGGGTAATTATTTTATATCTCATCACTTTATTAGTATTACTTGCTGGCTGTAACAAAAAACCTACAGATAAAGATACGACAATATACTACTCTACTCAAAGTATAGCATTAGAACATTTCATTGAAGAAAACTCCATTAATGGAGTTGAACTTCTTGAAACCAAAAAAGGCGAACAACTACTATTATGTGAAGAAAGCGAAAACATCTTTTTCATTGGCGAAATTATAAAAAATAGTGATGGGTATACTATCGTAAAAGTAACTAGTTCCTTCAGTATGGCTAATACACTTGGAGTGAGTTGGGATTTTTCCACTTCAAAGAAAAATAATTATACAGTATCATTATCGACGGAGGATTATGAAGAAACACCAAATTTCACACCTTTAGAAATAAATGAAGATTACTTTGTTTTTTTAGAAAAAGGACTGAACAAAGGGAAACCTCCATTATTAAATGAGAATGAAATTACTTATATGAAGAAGCTCAGATGATTCGTATTACTCTTTTACAATTACTCTCTTCGTTTGTATTAAATGCTTTTGCACTTGCCTTCCTACTACAAACAACAATAAACAAAGAATAATAATCAATACGATTTTCCAAGGGCTAGTAGTCATAGTGGTTAAGCTTGAGCCTATAATTGAAAGAATACAAAACAAGAAAAAAATCCCTAAACCTGAAGCAAAAGCAAACGTCCTAAAGCTAATTTTATTAATACCTGCTAGAATCGCAATGACAGAATTTAAAAGGACAGGAACAAAACAAAATATCGCAATAAATATGAAACCTTTATTCTCAACCCATTCTGCGTATTTCTTCACCAATTCTTTTTCTCTTAGCTTTCGAAGGAATGTATAATTGCCAAAATAATAAAATGTCCCATACAAAACCCATGTTCCAGTAATGGAACCTACACTCGATAATATCAATCCTTTGATTAATCCAAAAGCCGCTGCATTTGCAACGACAATACCGCAAAGTGGAAGAAACGGTAAAAACGCCTCAATAAACGGTAGAAAAACTGCATTAAGCATCCCAAGACTTTTATATGCTTGCATTGCCGTTTCAATAGTTCCAGATACCGCTAGTAACACTAAATTATCGATGAAAATCTCTCCTTCTTCTTTCCCTAACAATGGTAAGCATAAAAGAGTATAGTATTACTTTTATCTTAGTTTATGTTTCCATGCATTTTTTATAGAAATAGGTTGTTTTTGCAAACTTTGTGGCCTATTAACTTGGATTGAGTATAGATCATCCGACTTTTCTTCCACTGTTTTTTCATCGAACGTATTAAAAAGCAGCAATCTTTTAGATAAAATTCAAGCAAATAAAAGAGGACTATGTCGTAGTCATTACACAGTCCTCTACTTCACATCTTATTTAATTAACATAAAAAAGATATTTTACATTGGCTATCATTATGTGGACAAACGAAAACATCATTAAGAGCAAAATTAAAAACATTTAGCCCTATTCATGTTTAGTTAAATGTTGTGATGTCTTTTAAAGATAAACGAGTCGAACCATAAGCTGGTGCAGCTGCTTTTCCTATAGCGATTAATACAATCGGCATGTAACGATTGGATAAATCGAAAGCTTCTGCAAATTTTTTCTTATCAAAGCCACCCATACATACTGTATCAAGTCCTTTGGCCTTCGCTAGCAACATAAGTTGCATAGAAATCAACCCCGCATCAAATGAAGCAATATTCGAACGTATTTCATATGGAGCATTCGGATACAGTGCTTTTGCATTATTGATTTGTCTTTCCATGTTCACTTCATCGATATTTCCAGCTTCGTAATTACTTTGATAAATTTTATCTATATTATGATACATTTCTGTGTCACCAATTACAGCAATAATGGCGGATGAAGTATCAATTTGTTGTTGATTGAAAGAGAACTCTTTTATTTTCATTTTTGTATTTTGATCTTTGATAATGATAAATCGCCAAGGCTGTAAATTGCTTGAAGAAGGAGCCTCAGTTGCTTCAATTAATATTTCTTCAATCTCCTCTTTTGAAATTTTATATGATGAATCAAATTTTCTAACTGATTTTCTTTCTCGAATAACAGTAGATAAGTCTTGGCTATGTTGTGACATGATAATCCTCCTGAAAAAAATAATGGATAAACATTTTGAACTTACTAAAAGTAAGTTCGAAATCAAGCTTACTATTAGTAAGTTTGTTTGTCAATAAAGAATATGCTAGAATTGATTTATCATAATAATTGGAGATCGTAATATGGGTAAAAATGATTTAATTCAATCAAATTCAAATGAGAAAAACATCTCAATTTGCGTTAATTTTCATAAGACCATAGAATTTATCGGTAAACGATGGATGGGGATTATCATTTATCATCTATTAAGTGGGCCTAAACGATACCATGAATTGTTAGCTGAAATACATGGAATTTCCGATCGGCTATTAGCAGAAAGATTACGAGATTTGGAAAATGAAGGCCTAGTTATCAAAAAGGTATCCAAATCATCTCCGAGAAAAGTGGAATATGAATTAACGGATAGAGGGAAAGAATTAGAAGAAATTATTCAAGCCATTTTAAAATGGGTAAAATTAAATGGGTGCACTACTGACTCCACAAAAGAATAATACAATTGTAAAGTCAAGCAGAAGAAAATCTCGCTTTTTAATTTCCATATGTTATCTACCTAAATACTTTTTTAAAGCGACTACGGAAGTCAACCATTAAAACTTAAACTTTAACCTGATAATTTATGGACTAGTCGGGAAGTTATATTCTTACCAAAGTTAGAGTAAAAAAGAGGTCTGCATTCAATTTCACATTGAATGCAGACCTCTTTTTTATTTACAGACAATCATTCATCCAAAATGATTATAAAAGTAGCTTCATCTTGTGCTGAATTTGAATTATACACCTTTCCATCTGAATATACCTTTTTCCTTCTGTCCAACTTCATTCTTCTTTCTTAAAGTTAGCGACCCGAATTTGATCTTCCGATTTATTAATAATATAACCTACTGATGATCTTTAAGTATAATGAAGGATTCCAATGATGAAAACAAGCAATATCGCTAAAAAGACACATGTAAGAATTATGTTTATTTTCAAATTTCTATCCCTCCATTGATGATATACATTTTATGGAGTATATATATTTGATGGCAAACTTGCCTCCAATCCAGCAAATAATCATTTTATCATTAAAAAGTCAGATAGGCGAAACTATAACTTTTTTATTACATTTATGTAGGTTTTTAAATGTTCATCACTCGCCAAAATTGAAAAGATCTTTTGGATATAATCTGACGATAAAACCTTTTTTTCTTTAAAATTGATTACATAATGTGCTGCAATATCTCTAATATTAGCATTCGTACTACAAAGTAATTTTTCTAGGAATTCTTCTATTATAGGAATATGATTTTCGATGTTTTCTGAAAGATACATATAATTTAAACCAATTATTATCTGGTCTATATCATGTGATGATAACACAGTTACTAGTTTTTCGTTTGTCCACTTGCAATCATTAAAAGTATCTTGTTCTTCTGTAAATTCATCTTCTAGGCATAATCCATCCAAAAATTCATCAAATGAATCAGCTAACTTAATGATCAACAAATCATCACTTTCAATATAAATCACAGGGGGATTTTCTTTTCGTTTTCGATAATCGAAAGCAACCCAAGAATGTCCATCACCTGAAATTAAAACAACATCTTTTGGGAGGTCCCATTCTTCTATTAAATACGCACTATCTAAAATACTATTTTCTTCACCAATACCTAATATATGCTCTACATGAATATGATTTTCCGACCAAGATGTAGGTATATTTGTAGGAAAAGCATTATATGTAATGTAACCTCCATTTTGTTGCTTAAGAAGTTCTGTATAAGAGCTTGGTAATGTTACCTGAAGTTTTTCCTCTGCAAGTTTCACTGACTGAACTGTTAAAGGCGGTAAACCATATTCACCCGCATCTTGATCCCAAATATTTTTCATTTTACTTTTCCCCTTAAAAAAGATTGAAACAACCATTCTACCAAATATTAACACACTCATATATACCCAACAATATTTAATCAAATTCCTCTTACATAGGCATTTTCCTTCTTCCAAAATGTTTAATCCCATTCATATCAAATATAAACAATAAAAAAGAGCGTTTAATAATCTAAACGCCCTTACACTCATTTTTTAGTTTAATCTTTCTTAATTAAAGATTTCTCCACCAGCACAGTTTACAATCGTACCGTTTAACATATTTGCACCAGTAGTCATAGCAAAAATAACTGTGTCAGCAATTTCTTCTGGTGTTGCTGGTATGTTTGGTCCTGTTGAAGCATGAAGTTTTGCGCCTCTTTCACGAGTTAAAGAAGCGGATGCAGCAACTCCAATTGTTGTTTTCATTGTATTAGGTGCTACACCAACTGCACGGATATTTAAGTCTTGATAATCTTGTCCTATTGATTTTGTTAATGCTGCTACACCATGTTTAGTAGCAGAATATAAGCCATTAAATGCTGTTGGTTTGTAGCTATTAGAAGAAGCAATATTCACGATATTACCTCCGCCGTATTCTAACATAACAGGAATGACATATTTCATTCCCATAAACGCACCTTTTAGGTTAACTCCAACTACTCGATCGAAGTCATTAGCTTCATATTCATGAATTAATTTCATTGGAACCATAATTCCAGCATTATTAACGAAATAGTTAATTTGGCCAAATTCTTCTACTGTTTTATCCACATAATTTTTAACATCTTCTTCATTGGCAACATTTGCTTTAATAAAAATCGCTTTTGCACCTGCTTTTTTCACTAAAGATAATGTTTCTAATCCAGCTTCCTCATTAAAATCTACTAGCGCTAAGTCATATCCTTGTTCTGCTAATTTAATAGATACAGAACGACCTAATCCTGTTGCTATCCCAGTAATTAAAACTACTTTGTTTGCCATAATTTCTCCCTCTTTCTTTGTCTAATCTTTCCCATTTACATAGTTTGTAACTTCAATAGTTAAGTTACTTAATTAAATCCCCATAACTATATTAACAAATAATAAATATAGTTTCTTTTGAAAAAAACTGAGTAAGAAATCAACTATTTTGCTTAAAATATAGGAGTAAGAATAAAATTGACATAAAAAAACCCCGCTAACTAAATATTGGTTAACGGGATTTTTCGTATATAAATGTCTTTATTTAATCAAGCTGTACCATGAATAACACCAAGTTTCGTTAAATATTGTCTATACGAAATACTCATACGGTCACAAATCAACGAAAGCTCTACTTGTAAATCTAGTGGTAAGTCTTCTGGTTTTTGATTTTCTACAATCGGTTTATCTTGAGCAAAAATCATATCCTGAAACTCTACTATTTCTTTATCAGATGTTCCAGTATCATAGTTAAAAGATAGGATCCCATATGCTATCGATTTCTCTTCTTCAACTGGTAGAATTGTTAATAGAATAGACATGTGATGACCTAACTCTCTATCAAACTTTTTAAAACGAACTGTTAATGGTCTTAATATTTCGTATGTATAATAAACATACTTAGATTGCCCTGAACCATCTGGATCTGGTTGAAAAATAGCGATTTCATCTGAAAAAAGTGAATCTTCACCTTGGTGCACTTTGTAATCACTGATAACCGCGTGTGTTTGCTCACCTAAGTATCCTTCATGAACAAATGCTAAATGACCTACATCCAAAAAGTTTTCTACGATTCTAGGTGGTTTTGCTTCAACAACCTGTGGTCCCCATAAAACATGATGAAATGATGAATCATTCGCTTCTTTATATTCAAATAGTGATGTATCATTATTTTCTAGATTCACCCAAACAAAACCGTATTTTTCTATACAACCATACTGCTGTCCCTTCGCTTTCAAAGGAATGGATTTCCCTTCTGGTAGCTGTGGAATTTTTGTACATTTACCTTCACCATCAAATTCCCAGCCGTGATAAGGACATACGAGATTGCCATTTTTCACACATCCTAAAGATAATGCTGCTCCACGGTGAACACATAAATCCTTTAAAGCATAAATTCCTTCTTCATTACGAAAAATAACAACTCTTTCTCCCATAATGATGACCTGTAATGGTTTCTCTCCTATATCTTCTGCCTTACATGCCACTATCCAATCACTTCTTAATACTTGATCTTGTATTATCATGATAGTCCTCTCCCCATGAGTTTGTCTGTATCTATTGTATGTGCCAAAAAAATGTATGTCAATTCTAAATACGAACATTATTCTAATTTTTTATAACAATTATTCGATTTTTTATTTTACATATTGTTATTTTTTTTCTATAATTCTAAATATGTTTGCTTAATACGAACTTATACCGTGAAGTTCTAATCGTTCAAAAGCCTAATATATCCAACGATTAGTAGCTGAACAAACTGTTTTTACTAGCGCTTGGTCTCTAACATTATTTATTTGGAGCCTAAGTTGTTAGCATAAGCGGGACAAAAAAGGGATTTTATCATTTGAGGAGGAATTCGCAACATGAAGGAACAAGACCAAAAGTCTGACATCGTAGTAGGGGTCGATGAGAAGATTAGTTTCAAAACATCCATACTATTAGGGATGCAGCATGTATTAGCGATGGATTTATATTTAGCACCAATTATCATAGCAGGATTATTATCCTTAACAACAGAAAATACCACCTTTTTTATTCAAATGTGCTTCTTGGCTGCTGGATTAGCCACTATTATCCAAACGACAATAGGATTGCGTTTACCGGTTGTACAAGGTCCGTCCTACGTACCAATCGGTGCTTTAGCTGCCATTGGGGGTAATCTTGGTATGGGGGCTGTTGTAGGAAGTCTGATTCCTGGTGCTCTTTTAATTGCCGTGTTAGGAAGACCCTTAAAGCTTTTTGCACATATCGTAAAGAAAATCATTCCACCTTCAGTAGCTGGTACGGTTATCGTAATCGTTGGTATCTCACTCATGCCAATTCCATTCAAAGGAATCTATACCGCGCCTGGTTTTGTGGGACATAATGCATTAGTTGCTTTCGTATCTACTACCGTTCTAATCATTTGTATTTTGCTTGGAAAAAAAGGAAAATCTTTCGGTACATTTTTCCGTTTAGTTTCTGTCATTTTAGCGATTATTGCTGGTACAATTACTGCATCTCTTTTTGGTTCAGTGGATTTCTCCCCTGTAAAAGAAGCTGCTTGGTTTTCCCTTCCATCCTTCTTTCCATTTGGGAAACCAGTCTTTGACTTACACGCTATTTTGACTATGGTATTTATTTATATTGTTATTTTAATAGAAACAACAGGTACTTGGTTCGTTGTCTCTACTGTTACAAACGAAGATTTAACAGAAAAAAGATTAAATCGCGCTTCTTTTGGAGAAGGAATTGGTTGCTTCGTAGGTTCGTTATTCGGTGGAACACCAATGACTGGATATTCATCAAATGCTGGTTTAATTGCAATAACTGGAGTTGCGAGTCGACGAGTTGTTTTAACAGCAGGATTCATACTTGTTGCACTTGGCTTAATTCCTAAGTTATCAACTTTAATTACTTGTATTCCTGGTCCTGTTATTAACGGAATTTTCGGAGTAGTTTGTATTGCCATTGCCATGAATGGTATTAAAGTAATTCAGCATATCACAATTGATGATCGAAATATGATTGTTATGGGGATGCCTATTCTTCTCACAATCGGTACAACGATTTTACCAGCAGAAATATTAAACTCTTTACCAGACTTTTTAAACTATATTTTATCTTCAGGAACGGCTGTTGGCGCTATTGCTGCCGTTGTTCTAAATTTGATTATTCCTAAATCACTTTTTCAAGAAAAATAGCTAGTAAAAGGACAAAATCATCCATCTCGATAGATGATTTTGTCCTTTATTTTGTATTTTGATTCAACTTTATTTAAATTTGGTTCAACTTAAATATAGACTGATTCAACTTTTCACTATTTTGTTTCAACTTCCTAATCTATCAACATTTAAGAAATCCGTTGTTTCCTTATTCGTTTTGGAAATTTGATTGCTTCATTCTCACTGACAAAAGTTGATCCTAATAGCAATGCTCCTCCAAGTAATTGTACAATTGTCATCTGCTCCTGCAATATTAAAATAGAAATCACTAGTGATGTAATCGGGTCTACATAGCTTAATGCAGCTATACTTTGCGCCTTTAATCTCTGCATACTAGAAAAGAACAACAAAAAGCCAATACCTGTGTGAATAATCCCTAATGTCAATATAAAAGGAATAGAAGAAATAGTTACTTCTAAGATGTTAAAACCTTCCGTAATAAATACATAGGGCATGAGTAATATCGCTGCCATACCAAGCTGAATGAAGGTTGTTTCTAGCCCATCCATGCTTTTGATGAATTTATTCAATAACATTAATGAAGCATAAAACGCAGCTGCTATTAACCCATAGCCAATACCGATTAAATCATCTAATCCTGAAGTACTTATTCCGCCATTACCAATTATCATCGACATCCCTAACATAGCAAAGACGATGCAGATCATTTTCTTCGTTGATAGTTTCTCTTTTAAAACAATGGGTGATACAATCAGGACGAATACGGGTGCAAAATAATAACTCAATGCTGCATTAGAAATAGTCGTATGCTTATACGCTTCAAAAAGGAAAATCCAATTTGCTCCCAATGCAATACTGGATAGTACTAGAAACAAAGCATTGGCTTTGACTATTTTCCAAGTGATTCTTTTCTTTAGTATTAGCATTACTGTTAATAAAAATAAGCTACCTATTAAGCTGCGTAATAAAGCTATTTCACTCGAAGATAAATCAATATATCTTACAAAAACACCAATCGTTCCAAAAATGACCATTGATAATATAAATTGAAGTTTAGATTTCATTGTTTACTCCCTCAAATCTGAATAAAATCCTTCAGATTCCTTCTCAGTTATTAGAAAAATGATGAGAAATAAATAGTTGGAGTATACGGTGGTGATGTCGAACGTTGATTCCAATTATTAAATAATGACATAATTGTCCCTCTCCCCCGATGAATTTCTATTAGTTTACAATAATTCGGATAAAAAAACATCTTATTTTATTCTGAAAATTTCCTACAAGTGGATAGGTAGAACTTACCTTTTGTGTTGTTATTGGAACAGATGAACACCTTTGCTATAATAGGGACATTCGCAATATGAAATTATTAAAAAACATTGCTTTAACTCTATACGATATGAAGAAATTAAGATTTTCCCAATAGATTTTCTTCAAGAAAGGTGTATGACATATGAGTGAACAAAAAAATAAGACATTTGGTTATGTACGTGTAGTTGCTGTAAACAAAGGAGAAGTGGTGCATATTTGCCCTAACACATTACACCATCCTGATCCACAAGAACAACTTCGCTTGCAAAATGTTGTAACTGTAGACTTGTTAAATAATTTAATTAATGATGAATCTTATGAAGACTGTCAAGTGCTAGTAGTTTTTCATAATGATGGCGATACATTTACTATTGAACATTCAATGATGATTCAACCAGGTTTTAAAGAATTTTGGCGTAAACGAATCTCTAAAAAAATAGAAGATAATCATAATAGCCTACGTGATGAAATTCATATCCAAGAGCGTATTGATTTATGGGAAAGCACTTATGGTGAGGCATTTACACCAGTAACCCTATAATATAAAAGACCATCAACCTCCTGTTGATGGTCTTTTATCATTCCTTAATGGCAGCTAAAATCGGTGCTAGCTTAGCATAATTCGCTTTAACGCCATCATCCAAATCTAAATGAATTTTCTTACTAGCCATATTTTCTAACATATCTTGAAAATTTTCCAGCTCACGAATTTGCTGTTTATACATAGTTAGCGTCTTCATTATTAACGACAACTCCCTCCCCCTCTTACGACCAATATTTCTATCCAACTCATCCTCCATTAATCGAGCGTCTTTTCTTAGGTTCTTAAGTAACGGTAAAAAATGATTATGGAGAAACGTATTAATTGAATAGGGTGTATACCGATGAAGATAAAGTAAAGTCTGAATTCCTTTTTTAGAGCCGCTTTCAATAAGCCAATAAATCGGACGTCTATTTCTCCCCGCTGTGTCAGAATAATCTCTGCAATGATCCTTAAAAAATTGTTGTTGAAAGTATTGATATATTTTCTCTTCATTTCTTAAGGCTGGAAATCCAGATAATGAATCTGCTATCCATATTATATTTTCAGTTAAGGTTTCTTTCCCAAATATAACGGTTAGGAATTCTTGTAATTTCCCCAATAATTGTTGTTTATCACTAATGGTAAAAAGACCATCTTGAACAGGGATGAATGAGGGATACTTTTTCTCATCAAACAGACCACCTGCATGCACTATACCTTCTATATCTAGAGAATATCGTCCCATTACACATCCGATAAAATAAGATAGAAAATGTTTGATATCCTTTTCTCGCTCTGCTAAACGAAATGGAATCTCTCCTTTAATTTCTTCCATAGGTATTTTTTGTTCGTAATTGTATGATTCAATTAATAAATCATTAATTGCACCTTCTCGCTTCTTTACTTCGTTATACAGAGTTAATCGTTCCTCCCTATATACTTTAAAGGAATCTTCTATACGATTGTTTGCACAATATCTTATAAAAGAATGCTTTTTGAAATTCCAAGATGATTCATAAGAATCCCATTCTTCTTTATAGATTTCTACTAATTCAGAAACGAGGGTGCCAATTTCCTTCTTCTTTTCTATTCCTTTTATCGGTAATAACTCAATGTCTCTTATTTGATAATTCATAGTTGGATTAATGATTTTTAGGAACCGCTGTGTTATTTTTGAATTTAAAATACCTAATAAAGCAAAATAGTTCTCGTCGTCCTGAACAAATAAGCTTGGTCCTGCATCACCAAACAAATTACCTTGAAAACTTGCTCGAAAGCCAATGTGCGATGAACTAATCCTTGACCAAGTAATCGACTTTTGAAAATAGTATGATGAGTCACGTAAACGTGCATTTTGACTTGATTCCAAAATATGTTTACCTTGATTTTTCCATTGTAAAACATAGCTATGATTACCGTAATACTTTCTAAAGCCACCACCTTTATCAATGGGGAACCAGATTGCTTCCTTCATATCGTTCACATTTTTACAATCTGTTTTCATAGTATGAATGTTCACTTCATGCCATAAACGTAAAAATTTATCATCATTTCCTGTTCGTATTCCTGATTTGCATACTCCATAATTCGCAAGAGTCTCAGCTTCTTTCAACATAACTAAATCACGTGAATTGGCCCAATAAGCAATTGTTGATCCATCAAGCTCAAGAAAATGTCGACCATTCACATGATAACGAAAAGAAACGAGAGGAGTATTAATGGCTTCTTTCACATAATTAGCTTGATCACCTTTCTTTTCAGCTAAACGAATGAATACCCCATCCGCTTCTATCTGACATTTTTGAAGTACAAATGTACATACAGGGACAATAGCTTTTTCAAAAGCTGAGTATTGTAATTGTATGAAGCTAGAAATTGTCGCATGCTTCAAGATATGTTCCCTCAACTTTTGATGCGAAACAATGAACATCCAAGTGATTGGAGTCAACATGGAGACAAAACCATTTGCTTTTATTAGCTGCAAGCATTTATACATAAAAGCTGAGTATAAATCTTGTTTATAGTCGGGATAATTTCTATCCATAAACCTACGTAATTCTGGATTATATTTGTTATGATAAGGTGGGTTTGTGACAATGATATGATACTGTTGACTTAACATGTAAGCTTGTTTAATTACAGGAATGATTTTTTGAGTGGTTACATCATTTTGTTGAGTCACGAATTGAAGTAATGGCTGATAAGGGATATTCGGCGATTCTATTAATGAACCAAATTGCTTACCATTTTGAAATGCATTCCATATTAATCTTACTGAATCCATCTCGTCTGAAAATACCTTCCATTCATCTTCGGTTAAAGAGGGTGAATCGATAATTTCGATTACATTCATATCATCTAGCAACTGAAAAGTTGGATCTTTTTCTAATGCTTTCATGAACAATGCAAAAGATGCAATTTGTATCGCTAATCCATCTATATCGCATCCGAATAAATTATTCTTTAAAATACTCTTTGGGATTTCCTTCTTAGCGTATCCTTGCTCAGCGTACATATCATATAGCATATCAAAAGCTACAAGTAAAACATGCCCTGTCCCACAGGCTGGATCGAAAAAGGTAATCTCTTCTACACTAACGGAATCAATAATAGAACGAGGTTGGTTGAAATAATATGACCAATGTAGATGTATTTGATTGTCTGGATGTCCATCATCATATAGCTTTCCTAAACTATTTTGATTCATATAATCCACAATCCAACGAGGTGTATAAAGCTGTGTCACTAGAGGTAAATCTTCTTTCTTTACAGACATATTTTTCAATCCGCTTTTCTCTTTCACCTTATCCTTCATAAAGAACTGATATAGCCAGCCAATTGTTTCGATGCCATTCTTTAGACTATTCGTTACATATTCATTTGTACGAATTCGTTCATACATCTTATCTAGCGATTCTTCTGGCAATAATGTTAACATCCATTCCTTTAACTCAGGAAAAAAATAAGGTATCTTCTTATGAATGGATTGTAATTGCTCCATCATAATTAACTTCCCATTATCCATTTGTATAGAGTGAATTTCCATATATCGAATAGCACAAGCTACAATAAAGCAAGTCACAGAAGTTTTTTCAACAATACTATCAGTCGTACATTCGTGACCTATCATTCTTTGCAAATCATCATTATTATAGAGCTGAATTTCTTTTGTAACAGTTGATTGTATAATAAGACGTTCTCTCCGAGCAAATTTTTCTATATGCTTGTTCAATATTTCATCTCCTATACGTCTATATTAAATTACTAATTCTCCCTAAATTGTCGAAATCCTTTTTACCGTCACTGTCACTAGTAAAATATCAGTAAAAGTCAAACAACAACGAAGGAATAAAAAAGATTCAAGTGAGATACTTGAATCTTTTTTGTATTACTTCGAAACATTCCCAACAACATTCATAACATCCCACGTTCTTGAAAATGGTGGTGCATAACAAAAATCCATCATTCCTAGTTGATCTGTTGTTAGAGCACTATATATAGCCACAGCTAGTGCATCAATTCGAAGAGCAGCTCCTTTTTTGCCAACAAGTTGTGCACCTAAGATTCTTTTTGTTTCGCTTTCATAAATAAGCTTAGCATGAATATCTTCTTGACCAGGATAATAATCCGTTTGGTTTTTATCCGATATAACGGTGGTTTTATATGAAATATTCATTTCTTTAGCTTCTGCTTCACTAATGCCTGTTCGACCAGCCTCATAGTCCATAACCTTTAAACATGCCGAACCAAGAGTACCTTCGAACCTCATTTGGTGACCTACTAAATTCTCTCCTATAATCCTACCAATTTTATTGGCAGTAGTCGCTAATGCAATATAGACATTTTCTTTACGAACTAAATGGTATACACTTGCACAATCACCTGCAGCGTATATGTCTTTAATGGATGTTTCACCATATTCATTAATAACAATAGCACCATTTTTTAGCATCTCGATTCCTGTATCCTTTAAAAATTGGGTGTTCGGGCGAATACCCGTTGCGACAACGACTATATCCGCTTTGTACTCACCCTTTTTAGTTACAACTTTTTTTACATCCTCCTCACCTTCTAAGGCAATTACTTCTTCATTTAGACTTAAATGAATTTGATGAGAAGTTAAACCCTTTTCTATTATTTCAGCCATTTCTTCATCAAAGCTACCGGTTAAAATATGATCGGTTAATTGGATAACCGTTACTTCCTTTCCTAGCTTCTTCATTGCCTCTACAACCTCAAGACCAATATAACCCGCACCCATTATGACGACATGTTGATTCATTTCTTTTAATGCTGCTTCCTTTAAAACTCGACCATCCTCCATCGTTTTTAAAGTAAAAACGTTTCTAAGATCCATTCCATCAATTGGAGGTTTTATAGCTGAAGCTCCAGTTGCAATTAATAAACGATCATATTGATCCTTAAATTCTTCTTTTGTGCGTCTGTTTTTAACTGTAATCTGTTTATTTTTAAGATCAATCTTTGTTACTTCGTGAAATAACTCTATTTCAATACCTGACTCACGAAATTTATCTGTTGTCCGCGCAATCATTCTCTCTTCTTCTTGAAAAAAATCACCAACATAATATGGTAAACCGCATGCACCAAAAGAGACTATATCACTCATTTCATAAACTACAACACTCGCTTCTCTATTCCTTCTTTTTGCTTTAGCTGCAGCACTCATCCCTGCAGCTTCTCCACCAATAATAATAATTCTCATTTTTACAATCCTTTCCGTACGTACTTTTTATATTTCATTGGCATCCTCGTCATTTAAACCTTGATTACTATTATAGAAATCTGTATTCATTTCACCTAACAGCTTTGCTGATACTACACCTGCAGTCATGGAACCAGACACATTTACTACAGTACGTCCCATATCAATTAGCGGCTCAATTGAAATTAATAGTCCTGCTAATCCGACAGGTAAATCTAATGCTGATAACACGATTAATGCAGCAAATGTTGCACCACCCCCAACACCTGCAACTCCAAAGGAAGAAATCGTAACTATTAGCATTACACTCAAAATAAATTGAGGCTCCATTGGATTGATTCCGACTGTTGGGGCAATCATGATTGCTAACATAGACGGATAAATTCCAGCACACCCATTTTGACCAATGGAGGCTCCAAAAGTTGCTGAGAAATTGGCTATACTATCCGCTACACCCATTCCTTTTGTCTGAACTTTAATATTAAGCGGAATTGTTCCCGCACTAGTCCTAGATGTAAAAGCAAAAGTTAATGCAGGTAATGCTTTTTTCACAAATTGAATGGGATTCAATCCCACAAGTGTAATGAACAGCATATCAACGAGTAGCATTGTGCATAAAGCTACATAGGACGCAATAACAAAGGCTGATAAATGAATAATCCCTGCTATGCTTGTTGTAGCTATCGTACTTGTCATTAATGCTAGAATTCCATATGGAGTTAATCGTAGGATTAACGTAACAATACGCATTGTTATCGCATAGATAGCAGCAATTACTTTTTGAAAAATATCAAAATGCTCTGGTTGTTTCCTTTTTATACCCAAAGATGCTATCCCTACAAACACTGAAAAAATAACTACACCTAATGTGGATGTTGGACGTGCTCCAGTCATATCTTCAAATGGATTCGTTGGAATAAAGGCTAAGATTTTTTGCGGGATTGTTGTAGTAGCCGTATCTAGATTACTCTCGAGATCCTGAGCCCTTACTTTTTCCTCTTCTCCTACTTGAATAGACTCTGCATTTAACTGAAATAAATTAGCATAGGTAATTCCAATCCCAGATGCAATGAGCGTGGTAAAAATGAGTATAGCGATAATCAAACCAGTCATCTTTCCTAAACCTTTAGATGATTTCAAATGAATAATAGCTGAAATAATTGAAACCATTACTAGTGGTATAACAATCATTTTTAATAAACGAACATAACCATTTCCTATTATCCCGAACCAATCAGTCGACACCATAATCACATCAGAATTGTTTTTAAAAACAAATTGAATAAGTGCTCCAAAAGCAATACCCATCACTAATCCAGTAAAAACTCGCTTTGGAAAGGAAACATATGATTTTTGCATGCGGTATAAGATGTACACCAGCGCAAGTAAAATCACTATTAACACACATGCACATAAGGTATTCACCAGCGACTCACCTTCACACTAGATAATTTTTCCATTGAAATCAAACACCTTTCACTCCTATTTTTACTTAATAGTTTGACCAAAACTCTCTTTATTAGTTAGAGGTTATCCTTTCAAAGGACACTTCTTTTTATAGTCTGTTTCCTATAAGACCTTTGTTGTTAACATAAATTTGGTGTTAAACCAATAGATAAAAAGTTGTTTGATTGAAGGATAAAGTGAGGGACTCCTAAATCAGAATTCACTATATACTCCTTTCTCGCTCGAAATAGGCAGTCTATTTAAAATATTTTGAATCATTTTATATTTTTGTATTCACAATAGTGTACGTCACACAGTATAATAAAAACAGGAGGAGAATTACGATGAGTGAAAATAAAGAACAAGAGCTGTTAGATAATTTGTTCCAAGAATTACGAAGAGGAACCATTATATTAATTGTTTTAAGCCAATTAGAACAACCTCAGTATGGTTATTCCCTCGTTGTCTTACTAGAAGAAAAAGGTATGGCCGTTGATGCTGGGACACTTTATCCGTTATTACGAAGACTTGAAAAGCAAGAATTGTTAATAAGTAGTTGGGATACGGAAGGCTCTAAACCGCGTAAATACTATCAACTTAGTGAGCTTGGCATAAAAATTTATAACCAATTATGCCTACAGTGGAATGACCTAGCAAATACAATGAATAAATTTATAGGAGGAGTTGATTAGAATGAGTATAGAGATTGTGGATCGATATGTATACGCGGTCGTTAGCAAGTTACCAGTAAAGCAACGTTCTGAAATGGATAAAGAAATCCGTTCTCTAATTGATGATGTGATGGAAAACTATTCAAGCGAAGAATCGGAAGAAAAGCGAGCTGAGAAAGCTCTTTTAGAACTAGGAGATCCAAATACACTTGCAGATCAGTATATTGAAAAAAAACGGTATTTAATTGGCCCTGAAAATTTTCACAATTATTTGTATGTAATGAAAATTGTTTTATACGCTGTATTTATTGGGATAAGTATTGCTTTTGCTATCGATATAGTTTTTGTAAAAGATATCAATTTTTCTAATATGATTGGAGATTATTTCGCTACAATCATTTCTGCTTTATTTCAAGCTGTTGCTTGGGTAACTATTATTTTTGCAATAGCTGATTACAAAGGTGTAAATCTAGGGAATACAATAAAAGCTGGACAACAATGGTCAGTAAAGGACTTAAAGCCTGTTCCACATAAAAAATCAATGATTTCACCTACAGAGGGTATTTTCACTATCGTCTTTTCATCGATTGTGCTTATGGTTTTATACTTTTCACCTGAGATTATTGGAGCTTATATTCTAAATGAAAATGATTCATATACCGTAATTCCGTTTTTAAACAGTAATGTCGTCCAAGATTACAAAATAATTATTATCGCCATTTTCATTCTTTCCATAGCAAAAGAAGCAGCAAAACTAATATACGGCAGATGGGACAAAAATCTTGCCATCATATATACTATTCTTTCAGTTCTATCTACGATTTTATTTTGTTTCTTAATTAGTGTCAAAAACCTATTCAATCAAAGCTTTATGTCCGATTTTTCAAAGCATACAGACCTTCATCTGACGATTGGGACCAATCAATTTATCTCTGTTTTCATAATGATCGTGATTCTCATAACGATTATTGATGTGGTATCCGCTTTATATAAAGGCTTTATTAGAAATCGCTAAAAATTTCGTGAGGCTGTCTCAAAAGTGATATTCCCCACTTTTGGACGCCTCCACGCTTCATATTTTATTCATTTTTTAAATCGCCTTGCTTATACCTATCTAAAAAGTTGATGTAGCGATGATCTTTTCTTATGGACCCATTACCAGCAAAATATTCATAATAAGAGAAGCACAATGGATTTTCATTTAGCTGTTGTTGGATCAAGGAGTTGAATCAATCTACCCTAAAGTTGAACCAAAATCAACAAAATTTAAATCTTATCATCTCTTAAGCGAAAGTGCTCATTCTTTATTAACTTTTCGCAATTTCTGCAATGCATCTCTTCTCCATGACTTGACAGCTGAAATACTCACTCCGTATAGCTCAGCAATTTCAGATAGAGATTTTTGCTCAAGAAAAGTATGAACTACCCAGCGCTTTTGATTATCCGTTAATAATAAACAATACTCATCTATCACTTCTTTTTCCAAGTAGATTTCGGAATATCTCTGACATTCCATGAATTCAAATTGTTCGGGTGACATTCTTTGATTTCTACTTTCCCATTTTGACTCCTTGGTTAGTTCAATAAGCAATCTTCCTCGAATGGTCACAAATGCAAACGTTAAAAAACTAGCTTTTCCTTCTTCATATTTCATATAGGCTTCCCAAAGTGCCTGTAAGCCTACGCTATAATAATGATCGCACTCTTTATAAATTTTCAAAGAATGAATGATTTTATAAATAAGTGGCGAATACTCCTTTGCTACCTTCTCAAAGCTATCCATCTTTCTTCCTATCTGAAAAACGCGCTTCTCATTTATTCCTAGGTAGTTTTACTATAGAAAAAAGAATATGAAATATCGAGAAACACAAAGTAAGTTTACGAGATAGAAATACTTCATTTATACAATTTTCCTAGGAGAAAATAAAAGTTTGCGAACTATTGTCTCGTGAAAAACGGATTATATATATAAATGAGTCACCGCTTGACTTTTTAGATTTTCGTTTAAATGTAAATAATGATGACCAGATTAAGGAAATAATTTTAAGCAATTACTAGCTTCTCAGATAGACATTACGATTAAACAAAAAAGCAAGCCAAACCCATAAAGAATTTAGCTTGCTTCTTATTTTGAATCATCCAAGTGATGAATTAGAGAATATCTAGCATTTTTTATCCCAACAATGCCATCTAATTTATTTTGCTCGATCCATATTTAAATCTACTTCTTCTACTTTAATACTATTTGATGACTCACTAATATCATGAATTCCAGGAATTCTCTTAGGTATTACGGCAAATACGAGGAAGCTAATGATTCCCAAAGCTACGAAGATTAGAGATGTTTTGGAGATGGCCGCTACTCCGTTACCACTTGCTGCAAAGATAGCAAAAGCGGCAAGTGCAAAGGAAGCCCCTACGCGTTGAGCAATGCTTTCGATTACTTGAGCTGTGAATGTAACGACATTCATGCGAGAAGGTGCTGATTTGGATACGATAATCGCTTTTAAGACTGGACCATACACACCAGATCCGATCCCAATTAAGGCCATCGCGATAAACAAATAGACGGAAGCTGTGCTTTTATTCACCAAAGTTAACATGATGATTCCTACCATGAAAAGGCCTACACCACTCGTTAACATTTGACGAGCTGTATATTTTTTCATCCATTTTCCCGCATATATAGCAGCAAGTGCCGCCCCTAGAAAGGTTGTTGATTGAATCAAACCAACAAGTGTACCAGGCTTTCCTTGGATATTCTGAATAAAGAAGGTTAATAAATACATACAGCCTGAGTAACCTATTCCAAGTAAAATGGCAATTAATGAAGGTGCCCAGAAATTTCGATGAGTGGCATATTCGATGTCAATCAATGGCTGCTTCTGTTTCTTTTCAACCATAATAAGAATGATTAAACTAACAACAAAAATCACTAATGATGGAATCCATTTCCCTGAAGAAATACCTTGCGTACTAATAAAAGTTGGAATGGTTAATAAGCCAATGAGAGCAATAAAAACAAAAACAACACCTAAAAAGTCAAAGCTACGTCGTTCTTCCGACTGAATAGCCGTTACCCCTACACTAAAAAGGACAAGGGAGATCAACCCGAATAACGCTGTAAGCCAAAATGTAGAAGCCCATCCAAGCGTATCAACGAATACACCACTTATTAAAGGACCGAAAAGTGCACCACCAGTTGAAAAAAAGATAAATATACCAATGTACTTACCACGGTTTTCACCAACGAATAGCCTTCCTGCATACGCAACTCCAGTAGGAGAAACAGCTGCACCAGACAAACCTTTGAAAAATAGACCTATTACTAATATCCAAAAAGTAGGTGCTAATACAACTAAAAGCGATCCGATAATCATAAAAACAGCTCCGACAATGAGCACCATTTTTTGACTGTATGAATCACCTAACCAACCTAATAATGGCTGAAATACCGTTAGTCCCAAAGCAAGACCCAACTGCATCCAAACAGCATAGCCTGCATCTAAATGGAAGTTAGCTAACATATGGGGATACGCTGGTAGATGTGTAGCTAAACTGATCATTGTAAAAAATACACCAAAACATAAAAAGTAGAAGGCACGTTGACTCGCTTTCTCTTTCAATTCCATTTTCTCGACCAAAGTTACACCCCCTCATTTTCTAAAAACTCACTTAATCTTCATAACTCTCATTTCTTGCAGTGCTTTTTGGATAGTAACATGCAGCATCTTGCCATGTAATCTTACAACATTAGCATTAACCAATTTCAATATAGCAAGTCTTTTCTCGTGTATAATCGAGAATCGAATCTGTACCAAAGCCACTGTCCTTATGACCGCCAAAAGGTAACTCTGTTCCTACAACCCGATACGTATTAACCCAAACATTTCCGGATTCAATTGACCGAATCATCCGATGCGCTCGTTCTAGGTTCGAAGTCCAAACTCCTGCACCTAAACCATAGGCTGTATCATTGGCAATAGTTAGTGCTTCTTCTTCTGTATCAAATGGAATGACCACCGCTACTGGTCCAAAAATTTCTTCTTGGCATACACGTAAGTTATTACTATCTATTTGTAATAAGGTCGGTTCAACCCAATATCCATCAGCTAGCTCTTTTTGATTAGGCAACAATTCCGCTCCGCCATACCGACCACCGATAATTACTTCGCCACCTTCTTTTTTCCCAAGCTCAATATACGAGCAGACCTTTTTGTATTGCATTTCATTGGCAACAGGTCCCATCGCTGTTTGTATATCCATTGTGTCTCCTAATTGAATATGCTTTACGATTTCTTCTTTCATCAGAGCAATCATTTCATCAAATATGGAGCGTTGCACTAAAATGCGTGAGCCACCAACACAAATTTGTCCTGCATTTCCACTAAAAATCCCATTCAATGTTACTCCGTTGGCTGCTTTTACTAAATCTGCATCCGCAAAAACAATATTTGGCGATTTGCCACCAAGCTCAAGAATCATTGATTTAGGCTTTTGAGAGGTAGATTGAGCAATCGATTTCGCCGTATTTCCTGAACCTGTTAAACTCACTTTATTCACTTTTGGATGACGAACTAGTGCATCTCCTACTTCAGCACCTGTACCTGAAATAACATTCAATACACCCGGTGGTAAAATACTCTGGATGATTTCGCCATAACGTAAAGGACCAGCTGAAGCTAGCTCAGACGGCTTAATTATGACTGTATTTCCTCCTGCAAGTGCATAAGCTGCCTTTACCGTAAACGTCCATAAAGCCGAATTCCACGGTATGATTCCTACTACGACCCCATAAGGTTCCCGAATGGTATAGCCTACTGTTTTCGAGCCAAGTTGAACGGTTTCTCCTTTACATCCCTTAGTGGCAGCTGCTGCTGCATCATACCAAAGACCGGCTAAAACAGGAATAAGTCCATATTTTGTTTCACGAATAACCCAACCATTATCCTTTGTTTCTAGTTCAGCTAATTCTTCTCCATATTGTGTAATTAAGTCACCAATTCGTCTTAAATAATCGCCTCTCACCACTGCTGAAAGGGAAGACCATCCTAGAAGAGCGTTTCTCGCTGCTGTTACTGTTACTTCAGCATCTTCAGCTGTACTACAAGGAATTGTCGCCCAAACCTTACCAGTTGCCGGATTATAGCTATCCATTTTCTCACCTGAGGATGATGGTACTAACTTTCCATTGATTACATTTTGGTAGTCTCTTACAAGATTGACCGTTTTCATTTTTCCTCAACCTTTCTAATTTCAGATTGTTAGTTATTACCTAAAAAGAAGTTCAACCTCGATGTGCAAGCGTATACATTTCAGGATTTTAACTAATAGAAGATGTTTGATATGATGAGGAAATCCCTCATCATATCATTCTTTCACGGACTTTTACCAGCCTAGTGCAACGGCTGCTTGTTCATAGTATTGTTGCGTGCTTCCAAGATAGTTTTCATAGAAACGAGCTCGTTTCACATATAGATGGCAATCAATTTCTTCAGTAAAACCAATCCCTCCATGGACCTGAATATTATGTGAAGCAACTTTAATATACGCTTCTGTAGCAAAAAGTCTCGCGCTTGCAATAGCCTCTACTTTATCGGGTGCATTACTTTCAATCGCCCAGTTAGCATAATATGCTAACGAACGAGCTGTTTCTAAATCCATTTTCATATCTACAATACGATGCTTGATTGCTTGAAATCTCCCGATTGGCTGACCAAATTGTTCACGAATCTTGGCATATTCAACCGCGGTATCAACGATTTTTTCCATACCTCCGACAATTGTTGAACAGAGAGCGGCATTAAAGGATAATAATCCTTCTTGAAGGATATCCCATCCATGATCAATAGCACCTAATACTTGATTACTTGATACTTGAACATTATCGAATGTTACTTCGGCTAATAATCGAGTTTCATCAATATTTTTTTGTTCTTTCATCTGGAGATTATCTTCTGCACGATCAATTATCACTAATGAAATACCCTCTTGATCTTTACCTTCACTTGTACGGACTAAAACAAGTAGGCTGTCAGCTATTTCTGCTTCAGGTACTAACGTTTTCACACCAGAAAGTGTCATAACATCTCCTTGAAGCGTCCCTGATAACCTAACATTTGATGGCTTATAGTTACCATCTGGCTCCAACCAAGCCAATGTAAATGTGTGATTACCAGTAGCAATTGCCGTTAAATATTTGTCTTTTTGCTCTTCACTACCGAATTTTTCTAACAATGGTACAGCTAAGGCATTTGTTTCTAAAAATAATCCCGGCACTAATGCACGTCCTAACTCTTCCGTAATAGGAACTAAATCTAATTGACCTAATCCCATACCACCATGTTCTTCCGATACATTTACACTTGAACATCCAAGTTCAGCTAATCCAGAATATAGTGGCTTAAAGGAACGAGTATTACCTTCAGTAAATTCACGTGCTACTTTTGTTTGCCCCATATCATCTAAATATTTGCGTACATAGTTTCGAAACATTTCTTGTTCTTGATTTAAAGAAAAATCCACGCTATCCACCCCCTACATGATTTAAAAAAGCTGTATCATTTGGAAACCAGGTTCCCGTCCAAGGACGTTCTTTCTCAACGTCCCATGTCCTTTGGTAACCCTAAAATTCTTTCCGCAATTGTATTTTTTTGTATTTCACTAGTACCCCCACCAATTGTTTGTCCAAAAGAATACAAATAATTATCCTGCCAATAAGAGCGATCAGCTATGGCATCTTCTTTCCACAATACGCCCCTATGTCCTTGGATTGAAACAGAATGAGAGAACAGCTCCTTCGTTAGTTCACTCACCATTAGTTTATCCATCGAGCTTTCTGCCCCAGGGTGACCATTTTTTAATTGCTTTGTTAAATTTCGATAATAGTTTAGTAGCGAACCTCTTGAACGCGCATAGAGGTCTACCATTGTTTTACGAACAAATGGGTTCTGAATTAATGGTTCATCATCATCGCTTAATTCCTTAGCTAAAGCAACTAAATCATTGAATTGTTGCTCTAGCGTAAACACTTGACCACCAATTCCTGTTCTTTCATGCATTAGTAAGGCAATAATTACTTTCCAACCTTCATCAACTTCTCCAATAATCTCCGCATCATATGCTACTGCATCATTTAAATAAACTTCATTAAAGTCATGTTGACCATCCATTTGAATGATAGGGCGAGTTTCAATACCTGGCTGGTGCATATCAAGAAGGAAAACAGTAATTCCTTTATGTTTCTTTTCTAATCGACTAGTTCTCGTAATCAAAAAGCAACGATCGGCTACATGTCCAAAGCTCGTCCAAACCTTTTGCCCATTAATAATCCAACGATCTCCATCTTTAACAGCGGTTGTTTGGATAGCTGCTACATCTGATCCTGCATTTGGTTCTGAATAACCTTGACACCATACCTCTTCACCAGTAATGATTTTATGAATATATTTTTCTCGTTGTTCTGGCGTCCCAATTTGCATCAATGTTGGTGCAACCATATGAATACCAACATAATTGATAAGTGCTGGAGCTTTTACTCGTACCATTTCTTGTTGATATACGATTTCTTCCATTAGTGTGGCATTACGACCACCATATTCTTTAGGCCAAGCAATCGCTGCCCAGCCACCTTCATATAATTTCCTTTGCCAATCACGTAAGAACCGTTCATATTCTTTCGTCTCTTTATCTAATTGAAATTCCCCCTCTAGCCAACCATCTGGTAGATTTTCCTCTAGCCATGATCTTAGCTCTTGGCGAAATTTTTCTTCTTTCTTTGAAAATGAAAAATCCATCGTACTCATTCCTCCTTGTTAAGAAAAGCTTAAGCCTCTTGAAATACAGAATATCGAATAATTTTATTCAACCAATTGCAAACGACAAGGCGATTAAGCTTAACAATTTTCTAGATTTAGATTTTCATACTATATTGATAAATAATTTGATAGAAAATTTCTGATGCAATAATTTTCCAGCATACTGTTTTATGCTTGAATCCATTGTGGTAGAGCACGATCTTCAGTGATATCCTGCCAAATCATTTTTACAGGCATTCCAACCTGTAATTCCTGTGGGGAACACTCTAATACATTTCCAATAATCTTAACTTCAGGAAGATTATCTAACTGAACTACTGCAATAATTGTTGGTAAATCGTCTTGAAATCCCGGCAAGAAAGGACGGTAAGATACAACATACGAGTATAGAGTTCCTTTAATATCACTACCTTGACTTTCCCAGCTTAGTTCGGTAGAACCACATTTCGCACAAGCTGGACCTGGTGGATGATTGTACGATTGACATGTTTCACATTTTTGTAGGACTAGCTCATGACGATCAGCTGCATCCCAATATGGTTGATTATCTGGTGTTTTTACCGGAATTGGTTTTTGATAACTCATGAATTTCCCTCCTAGTTTCTTAAAATCATTGCACCAGCGATGTCAGGGCCTGCCCAACCAGTACAAATGCCGATTTCACAATTTTCCACTTGACGATTAGTTCCTTTATATTCGTGGCGTACTTGACGGACGATTTCAAGAACATTGTTCATACCATGTGTATAACCTTCTGATAGCATTCCACCTGCGGTATTTGTAGGCAGCTTTCCTCCCATTTTCAAATTACCAGCCGCTACAAAATCACCAACCTCACCACGTTTTGCGAATCCGTATGCTTCTAATTGACGAAGCACTACCCAACTAAAACAGTCATATATGGATGCTACTTGAATATCTTCCGGTTGTACTCCTGCTTTTTTATAAAGTGAAGGGGCTACCAAATCGGATGCTACTTCATCTAAATTCGTCCAATAATGGGCATGTGATACACATCTTCTAGCTTCAATTCCCATAATATAAACAGGCTTCGATTTACAATCCTTTGCTTTTTCAGCAGAAGTTACAATGATTGCATTCGCTTCGTCAGATTCTAAACAAAAATCATGACGGTTGAATGGATAACTTAATGAAGGTGTACTTAAGTACTCTTCCATCGTTAATGGTTTACCCTGAAAGAATGCCTTTGGATTACGCTGTGCATGCTCATAAAAGCTAACACATACATGACCTAAATGCTCCTGTGTAATACCTGTTTGTTGCATATGACGAGTAGCAAATAATCCGAACCATTGACCAGGTCCACCAGCTCCATAAGGAATGAAAAAGCTTCCTCCATCCATTGCTGTTTGAAGCATATTTACATCCCAGCCGCCTCCACCCATGCGAACACCTGAGCGACCATTCATCGAACGATAGATAAGAACGGTATTTACTTGACCAGTTTCAATTAAACCTATAGCATCTGCAATCAACATTTCTGTACTACTTCCGCCACCTAAAATATCTTTGACATATTTAGGTTGAACTCCCAAATATGTTGCTAATTGATGTGACGTACAAGAATCATTTTCACAATAGCTCATAAAGCCATCAATTTCTTTCGCTTCTATACCTGCATCCTTTATGGCAGCTCTTGCAGCGTCTAGTGCTAAATGTAAAGGTGTTGTACCTGAATTTTTTGAACGTTCACTTTCTCCTACACCGACAATGGCATAGCGGTCTTTAATAGTAGCCATGTTGTCATCCTCCTTCATTCTTTTTGTTAGGTTGTCATACCATTCATTGTAGATAATGGATTTAATCCATTCGCTTCGTGCTTAGTGAATGCCAACACGCCCCACTTCGGAGTGTCGGCTTTCTCTCTTTTTCCTCATGAGTGTCACGGATTTCCTCCTATTTATTTCTTGTTAAAAAACTTGTAAGGTTGCTTCTCCAACTCCTACAACTTTTCCAGGTGCTTTTTCTGCTATAAGCTCTAAATCAACCAATTGCTTGTTTTTATCTTCATATATTTTTTTCACAACTGCTGAACAAGTAATTTCATCACCTGGTCGCGTTATAGCGCCAAATCTCATTTTAAAATTAGTAAGAGTCGCTGAATCAGCTGCTAACTCCATCACGTATTGTCCTAAAAAGCCCATGACGAGCATTCCATGAGCAATCACTCCTGGCATTCCAATACTTTGTGCAAATGCATCATCTGTATGTAAAGGGTTGAAATCTCCTGAAGCACCTGCATATTTCACAAGTTGAACCTTCGTAACTGCTTGCTTTACAAGTGGATCAAGCGTTTGTCCAACTTGTAAGTTTTCATACTGTAGCATGTTACTTCCTCCTCTTTCTTGTAATAATCAGAGTTGAATGAAGAAAGTCGCCTTCATTCAACTCTCTGATTATGATTTGCTGCTTGTCAATGTACGGTAAATAATATTAGTACGACTAATGACCACTAGTTCTCCCGCTTCATCTTTCATTTCTGTATCAATTACTAAAAATTGCATAGGACCATTTTTTCCTTCTTTCTCATACACATCAGTCACTTTCATTTGGCAATACAATTTATCCCCCGGACGAATTGGTCGGTTATAAATGAACTCCTGCTCTCCGTGAAGCATACGACTATAATCGAGTGGAAGATTTATTCCTTGATCCCTATCCGCACCTATAGCAACTGGATAACTTGGTGGTGCAATGATACCTCCATACATCGTCGACTTTGCGTACTCTTCATCTACATACAAAGGATTATGATCACCAATCGCTTCTGCAAATTGACGAATATGTCTTTTTTCTACCTCAAAAACAAATTGTGGACCACTTAAGCCAATTAAACTTTTATCTAACTCCATGTCCTTACCCCCTCACTGCTGACTTTTCTGTGTTATCACTACTCACAACTAGCATCGCATCTGCTGCTTTTACACCTTCCTCATAAACGAGTAAAGGGTTTATATCTAATTCCTCAATTACAGCTTCATTTTCTATAACAAGTGATGAAACCTTTAAGAGCACGTCAATTACTGCTTCTATATCAGCATGTTCTTTCCCACGTGCCCCTTTTAGGAGAGATTTCCCTTTGATTTCCTCAATCATATCAACTGCATCAGTTCGTGATAATGGTGCCACCCTAAATGAAATATCCTTAAAGACTTCAACAAATATACCTCCTAAACCAAACATAACGACCGGACCAAAAACTGGATCCTTCGTTGCACCAATAATAACTTCTATTCCTTCTGGTAACATTTCCTGAACAGAAATACCATTTATCTTCGCATTTGGCTTATAATTTGTTGCATTACGATGAATTTCAGTAAACGCTTCCATTACCTCGCGTTCGTTTTGAACGTTTAATCGAATGGCATTTGCCTCCGTTTTATGAGTTATATCAGCTGAATCTACTTTCAAAACAACAGGATAGCCTATCGAATTAGCAAAATGAATAGCTTCTTCTGCTGTTGTTGCAATAGTACGTCTCGTTGTCGGAATACCGTAACGTTCTAGTATGTCGCTAGCTTGCGCTTCACTTAATGTCGTTCCTGGTTGAAGAGAAAGATGTATACGTTTCTGAGATGAGGATTCTAGATGATTTTGGAGATTTCTTTGTTGGTGTTTTTTATAACTTTCGCTATATTCCACAAGCTTCGCTAAACCTTTGATTGGATTTAAATCACCTGGAATAACAGGAATGCCATTTTCCTCAAGTGCTTGTTTCCCTTTTGGAACAGACATTCCTTCTAATGGGAATGTAGTAATAAACACGAATTTATCGGAGTTCTTACAGATGTCGATAAACTCTTGTAAATACGGATTATCTGCATCCCAGTCTAGTGGAAATTCTGTTAGAATAATGTTATGAACATCAGGATCTGATACGAGTGCACGAAGAGGTGCAATATACAATTCAGGGTTCGTAACAGACGCGGCTGCAGTTAAATCAATCGGATTCGTGGCACTCGCAAAGGACGGTATATGCTTTTTAATTTCTACTTTTGTCGCTTCACATAAAGGAATAATGTTTAAACCTAACCCTTCACAGCGATCAGCTTCATTTATTCCTCGTCCTCCGGAGCTTGTAATCAATACCGTATTTTTTCCTTCTGGTAATTTATTGGACAGGAATAACTTTGAAAAAGTAATAATATCATCATAATCATCGACTCTTACAATCCCTGTTTGTTTAAAAAATGCATCGTAAACCATATCCGAACCCGCAAGTGATCCAGTATGAGAAGCAGCCGCTCTACTACCAGCAGAGCTGCGACCTGTTTTCATTAAAACAATTGGCTTTTTACGATTTAGCGCCTCACCTGCTAGACGACGAAGTTTTTTTACATTTTTAGCCCCTTCTAAATAACCTGTAATGACTTTTGTTTTTGGATCATGAATCATATATTCCACAACATCCGAAAATTCTGTTTCCATTTCATTCCCTACACTAGCAAAATAATTAAAACTTAATCCTTTTTGGGCAGCCGCCATATAGGTTAAAACACCAAAAGCACCACTTTGTGAAACATAGCCTACTGCTTTTTCTTCATGTAATGGTACGGCTAAAATAGCTGGTGAAAAAGTTCCTATCATGCCATTTGTCGTATTAACTAGACCTACACAGTTTGGTCCTATTATACGTATACCACTTACTTCCGCTAACTCAGCTAATTGCTTTTGCAGCTTCACACCTTCCTCACCAATTTCTGAAAAGCCAGATGCAAATATAATCGCCGCTTTTACATTTTTCTTTGCACACTCTTTAAGACTATCCTGAATTTGTTCAGCACTTACGCAAAAAATTGCCAAATCTACTTCTTCAGGTACAGCTGTTATGACAGGATAGCAAGTAAGTCCTTCTATTTCACTCGCTTTGGGGTTAATCGGATAAATAGCTCCAGCAAACCCTCCATCTAAAAGCGCTTTCAATTGTATGTACCCAATTTTGTATGGATTCGTAGAGGCTCCAAGTACTGCAACAGATTTTGGATTAAACAATGGTTCAAGAGTTTCATAAGTTTTCATTTCATTATTCATCATTTCACCTCGGTTTCGAATTAAAGAAAAACAATAGATTATGTTCAGTATTGTATCGGAGGGTATTTTAAATTGGAGAAAAAAAGTACATATAAAATCATTTAATTATTAGAGAGTAAAAAATAAAAAAAACAAAGAAAAACCCAATCATAGCAAGGATTGAAAAGTTCTTATTTTATTTTTTGTTTATCATAACCACGACATACCTACACAATAGCCACGACTTATGGGAAAGATGGCAGCACGAATGTTTTGTTAGATGCATCAAAACGAAGATTGAAAACAATTTGAGTATCAGACGCAATATCTTCAAGATCGATAGAACAAGTGGGCAAACACCTTTTCAGCTAAAGTCGCTACATCCTGTACGCCTCCGACCAGTATAAGCCAATCCGACTCTTTGACTTCAAATTGGCTTGTAAACTTGTGGGCTAGACGCTGAAAGAAAAGTATAGATTTTTTTCTAAACAAACAAAAAGCTGTTAGCACTTAGTACCGACAGCTCCGCTTCATTCATATAATTCTTTATCCTTTTTTAAGACATAATATTTTCTCCAATATGACACGAGCAAAGTAAACAATAGAATAAATACCGCTAAATTTAGCAAAGAAAAATAAATCAATGTGGATAACATCCCACTATTCAGACCATTTACGATGTTTATTAAAGCCAACAGCAAATTCAAACCAGCTAATATTCCAACAAACGACATCACTTTCTTATAATATCCCATAAGTATACTTACTTTAGAAAACAGCTCGAATACGCCTTTACAAGCTCTCTTTCGAAAAAAAACCCATCTGCCATACGTCGCTATACACTCTACACCTGATTCCTTCATAAATTGAATATATGCTTGAGATTGAGGGTGCATTGCAAGCTGTTCCAACAATTCAATACGGTAAATGTACTCTCCTGGAACACCTTCTTCAAATACATATCGACCAAATGAAAAATCAACAAGATGAAGACCGTTAGTAGCCATTTCATTTAACCATTTTTCTTCTTTTTTGAAATTCATGTAGATTTTTCTAACAACTTTCCTCATGTCGGTTCATCCTCCATTATTTTTTCCCGTTTAATAGCAATTCTTCTAACCGTTTGATTTCTGCATTCATCAATGAAATCAACATTTTTATTAAGCTACTATTATACAAAAATGAACTCACTAATTTAAAACGCAAAAAAGCTTACATATGAAATCCTATTGTTTGGATTCCATATGTAAGCTTCCGTTCATTCCAGTTATACGATAGTGTAACCACCATCAATTGGCACCAATGCACCATTCATAAATCTCGCTTCATCCGATGCTAAAAAGATTGCAAGATCCGCTACATCAGATACTTGTCCAAAACGATCCAATGGAATTTTGTTAGTTGGTCTCGTTTTTAACATTTCCTCTGTCATTGGTGTCGCAATTGTACCTGGACATATAGCATTTATTTTCACACCATCTTTACCATAAACAGCAGCTAGGTGTTTTGTATAACCTGCAACCGCATGCTTTGAAGCCGTATAAGCTGCTCCCCCCATTTGTGCCACTAAACCTGCAATAGAAGCGATATTTACAATCGAACCCGTTTTACGCTCTATCATGTGAGGCAAAACCAAATTAGATAATTTAAATACAGCTTTCGTATTAATATCAAATAATAAATCCCATTGTTCATCAGTTGTCTCAAGGCTATTTGTATATTTATCAAAAATACCAGCATTATTTACTAACACATCTATTTTTCCAAATTCTTGTATTGTTGTATTGACTAGATTTTCAAGATCTTCCTTCTTTGTTACATTCACTTGCACGGCTAACGCTTTTTTTCCAGTTGCTAGGATTTCATTTACAACTTCCTGTGCCCCTTTAATATTTAAATCCGCTACTACAACAGTAGCTCCCTCTTTAGAAAATGCTAGAGCTTCGGCTTTTCCCATACCAGAAGCTGCCCCAGTTATGATAGCTACTTTCTTATTTAATCTCATGTAAAACTCCCCCAAATAAGTATTACTATTATGTTTACATGATTAGTTTAAACCTACCCATTCATAATATCCAATACATATTCATGCATAAATTCATTACATTAGAGTTATAAAAAAAACACTATAAGTGAAAATATTTTTCTGCTTTATTCTCAAAAAAATTAATCGTAAAACGTCGAAATGTATCTGCCGCTGTCGATAAAAAATGCATTTTATTCCATGCTATACCCACAGTTCTCATACATTTCGGTTGACTGATTCTTAACTGTTTGGTAGAAGGGGCATTCTGCCTTAATAAAGATAATTGTGGAGTAAACGATACCCCGATGCCCATTTCAACTAGCTTTAAAATTGCCCATGCTTCTCCAAGTTCAACCGTTGTATTTGGTTGGAACCCTGCCTGGCGGCAAAAATCATCTGTTAATTCACGAAATTGATATCCTGTAATACGATTTATGAAGGATTCATTTTTTACTTCACATAGCTTAATACTATCTCGATTTGCCAAAAAATGATTAGGTGGAACGGAAAGAAATATTTCTTCCTCCATCAATGTGACCCATTCAATATTGTCCCCTTTTATCGGAATGGTCGATACACAAAAATCAATATCCCCATTTTCAAGCTGTTGCTTCATCTCAATCGATGTTGCTTCAAGCTGCTTTATTTTCACATTTGGATAATCTTCCATAAATTCCATCAGAAGGAAAGGTAATATGTGAGGAAGAGATATCGAAACAGATATGATTCCATTATCCAAGCCAGCCATATCTTGCACCTGCCTCTTCCCTTCTTCAAGTTCTTGAAAAATTCGATTTACTCTTTCTAAAAAAATCTTTCCAAATGAATTTAAACGAATATTTCTTCCTTCCCGATCAAATAATGGTGTACCTAAACTCTTTTCTAAACGGCTAATCGTTTTACTAAGTGCAGGTTGTGAAACTAATAATTCATTTGCAGCCTTTGTCATATGCTCATGACGAGCAGCCACCTGAAAATATTTCAGTTGTAACAATTCCATAATATCCCTCTTTCAGAAGAATCATTTTCATAACCTTAAAGAAATGATTGTTTTCTTTTACATATATTATACACTATGAATAAAATACTAAGACATTCAAGGAGAGCAGAAATGCTTTAAGGTCAAAAAGTAAAGCCCTAAAAAGGGTGTATGCCTCAAGATTACTTGAGGCATACACCCTTACATAAAGTAAAAGTTCACCTGACTTTCTTAACAGTAACTCAGAAGAACTTTTGCACCCATTTCATCATTCTATTTTGAATTTTTATAGAAGGCGTTTTTAGTCCTCTTTCAATATGACTAATATAAGAAGGGGAAATCTCAAGCTCTTCAGAGACTTGTAATAGAGATAAATGAAACTGCTTACGAATTTTTCTCAGTTGATCTCCTATAGAAGCTCCCCTTGTTTTATGATCTGTAATATCCTGAAAGTCTACCGAATAATGCGCACTTTTTTTCGTTTTTTCAATAGACCGATATTGTTCCTTTATGACTTCTGGTGGTTCAACAAGGATTGTAGAATCTAACCACATACGAACCCATCCTTTATTGTTAACAATACTCTCATCCCATTTATGATAATGCCAAGCGGACACTACCCCGTCTTCTAGTAATTGATCAAGCGCCTTTTCTAATCGATCTCGAGTACGTGAAGGTGTACGCTCATTAATACTCTCACCAATCGCTTCTAGTAACGTACGAATTTTATTAGGTTGCAAGAAATTTCCCTTTCTCGCTTGTGTTCTCCATCGCCAACTAAAATATCTAGCTATTCGTTTTTCCCACGTTTGTCTATATGGATTATATTGGAGAGTTTGAATTGGCAATAATGCAATTTGTCTTCCAGAGCCATAAAGATATTTCGTAAATACTTTATCTACTGTAAAAGTAAAAGTCTTTTGATTATTTAATTGAGAAATATCATATTCTTTTCTATTAAAATCAACAAAAAGAAAGGTTCGTCCTTGAAGCTGTGTTTGAATAGGTTTTCCTTTTTCATAAACAATTGCTTTATTTAATTCCAACCATAAACTTTGAATTTTTGTAAGCGATTGCAAAACTTTTTCTTTTTGTTTTTGCTCATATCCGCCTCTTCTGCCTTCTCCTCCAAGCTTCGGCTTTAATCCTCGAATAAGTAATAAATCGTTAAATTGAATTTCTATAACATCCTCTGTATATCGAGCTTTCGAAAGAAAGATACTACATAAAGCATCAAACATATCTACATCTAAGTCCGTTAAGCTTTGAGCTTGATTCTGAGCTTCCACAATCATAGATTGTATATCTTTAAGCTGACGAATGGGACGAAATTGAACAACTCCCTCCAAGTTACCTTTGTAAAGCGGCGTTGTCGGCCAAGGAGTTTCTTGAGTAACTTGAAAATGATTTTTGTAAAGTGATTCTCTAACATATTGATACGGCGCATTGTTCATTACATGTAAGTGGTGCTCTACACCTAATGAAAAAATAAGGTTTTTACTATAAGGAAGGGCATCCTGGTTAGAAGGTTTAGATATTAGAAGCAATGATTCTATATCATCCGATGAAAAAGATGCTAGATTCATAGTAGTCATAATGTTATTCATCCATTCGGTGGTATAGCTATTCACAATATTCGTATATTTTGCGATAAACACGTCATTAGAAGAAAGATTCTTTGTCATTAACTGATAGAAGACGTCATTTAGTTCCTGATTACTCATTTTTTCCATGTACTCTATTCCAATCACTCTCTCCATTTCTTCTAATATCCACTGTGTTAAGTACATTTGAAACCAAGCACAAAATTCTTCCCACGCTGCATCTTCACCTAAAAACGTTTTAGCCTTTATAATTTGTTCCATTCGATCCACATATTTTTCAAAATGAAGAGGATCATAACGATTGCCTTTAAACCTTGATGATGCTTTCTGCTGATTGTTATACTTTTCTAGCAAATAGCTAACAATTGTATTTGCAATCCAAGTAATCACACGATTTCGAGAAGAGATTCGTAAATTTACAAACAACTCTTCACTCTCTTTATAAGTACGGTCCCAAATAACGAAAGAATTTGAATGCACTGACTTATCCAGTGGTATAGTTTGAGAAATTGGTCCATTCATCTCTTCAGTAAATTTTACTTGCTCATAAATGCAAAGTACTAGATAATTATCAATCTTATTAAACCAATCTCTACTAAATTGAATGTTCTTGTGTTCGTTTTGAATAATTTCCAATTGATCAAAGGCAACATATTCGTAATGGTTTTTCTTTATCATGAATACCTCCTAGCAATAAATTCGAACAGCATATTTAAATAGTTGTACCAGAATATGATAGTAATTCTATCATCATTTTCTAAAAATTTCTATATTTACATTTTTTTGATAGTGTAAATATAGAATTTCCTTATGCTACTATTTAATGTAATTCTACTTTAATGCCTTCTGAATCCATCTCCATATATGAATAGTTTAGAGTATCATATGAACTACTTTACCTCCAGAAATCTTAACTTTGAAAAAACAAAAAGCCAGAATCAATCTGGCTTTTTTTAAAATCTATAAGCATTACGCATCTGAAGCAACAGATAGTTGACCATCCGTTGCTTTTTCATTTCCTGCAGATTTTTTCTCCTTCATAAATTTTGAAAGAGCAATGCCAACAGTAGCAATGACGAAAACAACTAAGCAGCTTATTAAGACAATCAATGCTCTTTCTAGACCTGCTTCCATGTTACCGTCATAATAAAATAATGCCTTCATTCCCTCCACCATATATCGAGTTGGTAGGAAGGCACTGCAAATACGATGAAATTCTGGAACACTTACTAACGGAATCGCTCCTCCACTAGAGAATATTCCCATAATGTTAATTGGGAACATTGCTAGCAACGCCCATTTCCCTAATAGCATGCCAATCAATTTAAACATAAAATACATCGCCATTGTACAAAGAAGCATGAACAAATAGATTTGCCAAATTGGTGCTGTATGGACGCTTCCAAAAACCCCCATAACTGCAACCATTAAACCAGATGAAACGAGAACCGACAAAATTAACCCCATAATTATTTCTGTAAAAATCAATTTACTTTCACTTAATCCAACTTTTCGATCTTGTAGGAAACTATTAATATTATTTAGATAGCCGTGGATCATTTGTGCACCCATTAATCCCGTAATTGATGCTATTAATGCAAGCATAAATGGTGTCATACCTTTATTAATGTCCGCAGGCAAGCCAAGCACATTTATTGAAGTAGCTTGAATCGGATTATCTAATAAAGAAGAAGCTGAAGGAGAAATCTTGATTTTTCTATCTTCCATCACTTTTTTTAATTGCTCACTCATCCCTTTTGAAGTCGTTTCAACAATTGTATGAAGTGTTTGAACGGCAACAGATGTTGCCATTTGCCCGCCGCCCTCATTAATCAATATCTCCATTTTAGCAGGCTTCACATCACTTTTCCCGTTCATAAGCCCCTTTTGTACTTCTGCAAGTGATGCTGAAAAATTAGCAGGAATAATTAGCGCTCCGTAGGCTTTATCATTTTTCAACATTTTTTCCGCTGTTGCACGATCATGTTCATAAATCCAATTAAAAGAATGCTTTTGATCAGGTAAATGTGTTAATTGTTTTCCACCTTCCGTAGTAGCAAACTGTTGATCTTCATTAACAATAATTATTGGGAAATTTTTTAATATTTGATTAGATCCACTGAATACAGGAAGATATATCGCTATCATACTCAACATTAGCAATGCCGTTGCCCAAACAGGGAACCAAGCAAACTTTATTCTAAACATCCGTTTCATTTTATTTATCTCCTTACCTTTTCTTTCTACTTACAAAACAAACAAATTCGCTAGAGAAAAAATCACGAGCTAGAATAAGTACTAATTTATTTATAAATCAGACGGTAACTTTCGTTTCAAAATTCGAAGTAACATATAAACCATTTCAATATCATCTTGTTCTAGCTTGCTAAAAAATTCATAAGCAAGATGGTAATTTTCTTCCATCGATATAACCGAAGCCCCTTCTGCTGTTACTTCAATAAGGTGACTTCTCCGATCTTCTGGATTCTCTTTCCGAACCAATAATCCTCTTTTTTCAAGAGAATCTACTAAATACGTAATTGATGCTGCCTTTAAATTCAACTTTTCTGCTAAATGACTCGCAGAAGTACCTTTGTTTCCTTGGACAATAGTTAAAATATTATACTGATTCATTGTTAATTCGTGCTTTTTCAAATGCTCAACGAAAACCTTAAAGCGCTGATCTGCCATTTTCTTCGACAGATCATTATAAATATCCATTACCATTTCAACCGTTATATCTTGAAGCAAAAACGATCACCTCTTTTAAGTCATAAAAAACATTATAATTAGAACATTCTAAGTTGTAAACTAAAAAATCTTCAAAAACAACAGAATTTCTCGTGAAAACGCTTCATTTTATTTAAAATTATCTAAGTAAATAGATGTATTGTTCACAAACTCATATAAAAAAGAACTTCTTAATAAAAAGAAGTTCTTTTTTACTAAAATTAAAGCTGCTTACGAAGCATTGTAGTCTTTATTAGTAGTGTCTTCGAACCTACGAGATTTCATCTGTCTCGCTACACTTATAATAACCTCACAGCTTACATCCAATTAATCAACCTTTTTTACCATCTGGTTTGTCGCAAGGTTTAACAAAAGCCTTTCTATCAATCTAACACTTCAGGTACTATATACATATGTCCTTTTATACCTGGGGTGTTAAACACCTTTCTCATTTTACCAATACTATCGGCCATGAATTCTTTTGTTCCTTCCTCTGTTACAACAAGTGAGGTTGGTTTTCCGTTTGACTCTATAAAAAAATCAATATATCCATCTTCAACATCTAGACGTATTTTTTTCATTTGTTTTACTGCATTCATTGCCTGTGTCGGTGTAAGATTCTTCATTCTGTTACTCCTAGTTGTCTATTTATTGTCGTATATTAGGTGGTATTTATATCTACCTAATAATTAATTGATAGGTATTATAATCTTTATAAACATTCTATATCTTTTTCTCTCCATTTAATTAATTCATTTGTAACTGATAGGACCGATGCAATCCATTGTTCACGAAACGTATTTTCATAGTACCAACGCGCTTCCTTAGCCCATTTAGGTGGTGTCCCTTGTAAATCAATAGTTATGCGTTTCATGATGATCATCCTCTTCCACAAGATTATTTCTTTCATTTTTTCCTACGGTTTCTAAACTGAATATAAAAGAATAAAAATCATTAATTTTTATATCTTTCCTAATTATCATACCTATTTAAGTGGAACTATTTATGTTACATTAAAAAATATCCATAGCAGAACAGACTTTTTTCTACTTAAATATTTCACTACTACTTTATCTAAAAATACATGGATATAGAATAAACTATTATTATTGGAGGAGAAAAAATGATTATTACTTCCACTGAAAGTTTCGTTAATAAAACCATCATTGATACTAAAGGAATTGTCACTAGCAGTATTGTTCAATCACGTAATATAGGGAAGGATTTTCTTTCTGGATTAAAATCAATTGTTGGTGGAGAATTAAGTAGTTATACGGAAATGCTTGAGGATTCGAAAGAAATAGCTCTTGAGAGAATAACCGAGCAAGCGAAAAAAAAGGGAGCGAATGCCATTGTTGGATTTCGATTCACGTTAACTTCCGGTCAAGGTACCTCAGAATTGATTGCTTACGGAACTGCGGTAGTTGTTGAGTAACAAAAAGGATAGGTATACCTACAGCAAGATCATTTCCATGCACTGCTTGCTGTAGGCTTTATTTATAATGTCTATAAAAGTTTTATCTACTTGTATCACTGATTTTTTCGTAAAAATGCTAGAATGTCTTTCTTTGGAATGCCCATTTCTTTAGCAATTTGAATTAGTTTTATCCACTCTGAATCTAATTGTTTATTATTTTCAATTAATTGGCTCAACTTCATTTTCCCTCCTAAAAGAAAGTGGTCATCTAAAAAAAAGACGTTATAGCTTTTATCTTAGCAATTAGCACTAAAAAAACACTTAAACAAACAATAACTTTCAGAGATTCTTTAAAAACTATCATCTTTTCTATAATATATGCAGATTCTTATAGTATATGTCGTTTCCAAAATCATCGTCTTATTTACAATATAAAAGCGCATATACCATAATCCCACCTAAACAATATGTTATCGATAGAAATTCGAAACAATTTCTATCGATAACATTAATCTTTGGTGAAAATAAGGCATATGCGCTTAATAAAAACAAGGTCAATTAATGTTATGGTCGAATATTCATTACTTTCATTTTTTTACTTCTCTATTAATCAATCTTAATAGACCATTTACCGTCTGCACGAACAACAATCGCATAGTATCCATCAGTTGAAAGCTTTTGTCTAGTTGAACCACTGTAATTTCCAATTTCATTTACGAGCAATCCAGTACCATTTAACATGACTATAAAATTCGATTGTCCTTGATGTGAAGAAGTAAATTTATAATTTCCACTCTTTGCATTCACAAATACTACATCGTCCCCCTGGCCGCTTAGTACAGTTGGAATATCTTTCATTGTAGGTGGTACTTCCTGAGTGATTGAATAATTCCAACTACTTGAAGCTTTTACATTCAAATAATAATTGCCTGGCGAGTTAATAATCGCAAATGTTTTCCCCTTATATGAGCCAATTTCATTTACAAGCAACTCTGCTTGATTTCCATTTTCGTCCATCAATTCTACGATAAAATTACCTGAACCAGAATAAGAACCTTCAAAAATAGCAAAACCCGATTTTAAAGATATCATCTCCGAAGAATTATCACCAGTTCCACTAACTGACATTTTTGATTGCTGATACTTTTTCTCTTTTTCAGCTTCCTTCTTTGCTTTTGCTTCATTATATAAGCGTGAAGCATAAGTTTTTGCTTCTTCCATAGTAGCTACCGTTTTAACGGATAAAATAGTTACTCCATCTGTTCCAACTACCACAAATCCGTCAGTTGCTTTCAATACTCTACCAACATTTCCATTTCCGATGGAAAGCGTTTCAGGAAACTCTACATTTATTTTGTTTTCCTTTACATCGTCATACTGTTTAACAGTCATACCTACTTTAATAACCGAAGTTACTTCTGCAACAGTTGATGGTGCAATTTCTACCTTTTTCTCCTTTGATTGTTCCTTCTTCACTTCTGTAGATGCCTCTTTTTTGTCTGAGGCTTGTTCTTGTGTGTCTGGTGAAGCCACGAGACCTATTATAAATACAACAAATAATATGGCTGCAATCTTCATTTGCTTCTTTGATTTTCCTGTTTTTCTTAAGGCTGAAATAATGGCCATAACGAGATAAATAATAAAACCAATTAAGCCTAAAATACCAATAAACATAAACATGTGACATTCTCCTATTCCCTGATGCATTGTATTTACAATATAAATAGTAACAATGAACCAGGAACTATATATGTCACATTAAAAATTTTAATAATATTTTAACGTGTCTTGTATTTCTTCACGTACACGTGAGCGAATTTCTTCGGGGCCGATGACAATGACACCGCGTCCCATACCTAAAATCCACTTGATAATCGATTCTTTCCCGAACATTTTCGCCTTAAAGGTGACACTACCATCTGGATTTTCTATTATTTCCTGATTTTCTCCCCAAATAGATTCAGAAATGGTGTGAGTAAAAGCATCAAATACCTTCAATTCTACATGATGCTCATCATCACAAATACCCATTCGATCTTCACGTATATTAAAATTTTCATCTGGAATAAATTCTTCATTCGTTTCTAGTAAATCTTTCATACGTAATAACTTGAATGTGCGTTGACCATCTCTCTTTTCGCAAAATGCTCTGCAGTACCAATAGCTATTATAATGAATCAAACCATAAGGATGGATTTTTCGTGATTCTAACTCCCCTCTCCAGCCTTGGTAAGAAATAATTACCTTTTTATTTTCTAATATTGCACTACGCAACTTTAAAAATAGCTCATTGTCCTTTGTTAATGTATTACGCGGCTTAGATTTATGAATAAAATATAAATATTTATCCACTTCCTCTTTATAGATAGACATAGAAGAAATATGATGAAATAGCATCTTAAAAGCATCTTTTTCAGGAAAATACTTGCTGTTTTGAATATAATCAAAAGCCATATTTAATGCTGTTATTTCTTTCTCTTGAAATTCAATATTAGGTAAAACACTTTTTTTCTCAAGAAAATAGCCCCCGTATCTTCCAGGCTTCGTGCCTATTTGAATGCCCGCCATTTCTAAATCCGTCCTATATTTACGAACCATCCTCGTTGATACCTCTAACATTTCAGACAATTCCTGCGCTTGTACTAACCCTTTTGAGTTTAAAATCATGAGCATTCGTAAACAATTACTAGCATGACTCATCTTTACACCTACCTATTATCATGTTGATTATGTCATTTGAATTTCACTATTAGAAAAATTATATACTTCATTATGAATATAGTTGCTCTCTTTTTTCAATATAAAACAAGTAAATGCTCTTTGTGAGTATTATCCAACAATAACTCTTCCAGTATTAGGTTATTTCTAGACATTTAATAAGAGTTGGTTAAATAGATTAGTTTCTCCACAATTATTAAAATTCCTAAATTTCGTCATTTATAAATATGTTGTAATTACTATTGCGTATTAATTCTTAACAATCTTTTTTTACAAATCGTTCCTAACTGTAGAGAATTGTCTTCCAGTATTTTTGTTAGACAAAAAATTGAACCCAATGGCGTTAATTCGTTACAGAGGTTTTCTATGCTAAAAGAATTCTCTCAAACGAATGCATCCACTGGGCTTCACTTTATGCCAATTATTCCTTATATAACGGATGGATATAAAAATGTAGATTCTTTATATGCACATGCAAAAGATAGTAAGGTTTCCTATGTGTTAACAGGAACACTTTATTTAAGCGGAAAAACACGGAATGTCTTTTTCGATTTTATCAAACAAGATTTTCCTCATTTATACGAACTCCTACAAGCTCTCTATAAAACAGGAAGTGCTGGGAAAGAATATAAAGATACTCTTTATAAAATGGTCAATAAAATCAAAAAAATTACAAATTATCAAGTAGCTATTCACAACCAATGAAAGAGAAGTTAAATCAGTCTAATAGTATTCAACTGTCTTTTTTCGATTAAGAGCAAGATAGGAGCTATCTGTAATCTATTTCTCCACCATATTCTTAATTAGCTACATATCGTAAGGCATTAAAAATTCCATTTTCTTCATTATACGCTGAAATAAGCAATGTCACAGGTTCTAATGGAAATTCATCTTTAAACATCTTGTCTATCTAAAATTAAACTAATAATCAAAAAAGCAGACATATATCCTGGAATATATGCTATTCCTGTAATGACAAAAATGGCAAAAGGTAATGAAAACACAGAAGCTAAATCATGCAACCATGGTAGAGAAATATAAATAGAGATTGCTAGCCAACATGCTGAGAAAGCGTGACTAATCCAAAACTTCTTCTTCGTTGATAAATAAAATCTACGCCCCTTCCAATGATACATCGATTTAATAGGTGTTAAATTAGCTTTCACACTTGTCACTTCCTCTTTCAAGATGCTCATGTCATAACAACGTAATTAACATAATAACACTTCGTTTTTATAACAATTTATACAAAATATACCTTATATTTATTTTCGCTCACATAATATATACCCTTCTCTATTACTATTTAAGCTATATCTAACTACCACAAGAATTTTATCCTAAATGAAAGAGGTATACCTTTGCCCCCTAGCTATATAACCTTATCATTTCCTATGAATCTATTACCCACTCCTATTTATATGTATTAAATATAAATAGAGAGAAATCTGCGATGATCTAGTTGAGAACCGAGAATGAAAGAAGTGAAAAACCATGAATTTTATTCTAAAAAAATCAAAACAAAAAATTGCATTTAAAATTTTTTAGCATACAATATAATTAACAATAAACAAATTGTTAATTATTATAAAAACATACCATATTATTTATTAATAGGAGGTTTATACATGACTAATACCAAAGCCATAGAACAATACGATGTCAAGAAATATCGAACTCCAGATGGCTACACAAGTGATATTGCGGTCTTTACAATTGTTTCTGAAAAAATCGAGGAATATAAACCATCTAAAATGGAATTAAAATTGTTATTAATTCAACGAAGTGCCTTCAATGCAGAAGGTCATCATAATATTGAAGCTTCTAAATGGGCTTTGCCAGGAGGTTTTGTTGGAGAAACAGAATCTGCTCTTGAAGCTGCTAAAAGAGAATTAGCAGAAGAAACTGGTGTTAACGGGATTCACCTCAAACATTTTGGAGTATACGATCAGCCTGGAAGAGATCCAAGAGGATGGATCATCTCAAATGCCCATTACGCCATTGTACCTGAAGCAGCATTAATACACCGTTCGGCTAATGATGATGCAGAAAACGTTGAGTTATTTACACTGGATGAAGTTTTTTCCCTTGATTTAGCCTTTGATCATCGCCAAATTATAGAAGACGCGATTACAGAAATTAGGAAAGATTTATTACAAACAACTGTTGCTAAAAATTTTCTCCCAACCCTATTTACCTATTCTGAATTACAAGCTGTTCTACTGACAGCAACAGACGATCCAGTTATCGCTCTTAGCCAATCGTTTGCACGAAAAATCAAAACACTTCCATTTATCGAGGAAGTAAAAGGTCAAACGACGACTAGAACTTCAAAAAAACCAACTCAACTATATCGTTTTAATGATACAGAGGTTATAAAATCTATTTTTTCAGCTAGATACTAAATTTTTCAGGACTAACAATTAAATAATTTAATTGTTAGTCTTCAAGCTACTGCTAGTTAGGACTTAACCTTTGCTAATAATACTTTCGTATACTCTCTTCCATCAATACATAAAATATCACGATCACAAAAATATACTGTCAATCTCCCTTATAAAAGTGAATGGGATTAAATAATCAAAGCATAAGGAAATAACAATTATTCAATATCTGAACTGGAGGTATATGTAATGGCAAGAATCGGAATTTACGGTTCATCCTTTGATCCAATCACATTCGTACACTTATGGACGGCAAGTACAATTGCCCATCGATGCATATTAAATAAGGTCATTTTTCTACCTTGCTCTAGTAAGAGGAAAGATAAGAACATGCATACTGATGATCATCATCGATGGAATATGGTACAAATGGCGATTAAAGATAATCCAAAATTTATAGCGGATGATTATGAAATGAAGCAGGAAGCATGGAAAATAACAACATATCAAACGATGAAATACTTCAAGGAACAATTTCTAGAAGATGACATTTTCTTCATTATGGGCGCTGACTTACTTGTTGATATAGGTGAAGGAAAATGGAGTAATGCCGATTTATTAATTCAGGAAAACAAGTTTATTGTTATGGCACGTAATGGCATTGATATGTTAAGAGCCATTAGTAAATCCCCAATTCTTAGAAATAATGATGATGGTTCAACTTTTCACTTATTAGATAAGGGCATCGCTATGGAAATCAGCTCCACGTACATTCGTGAGGAATTTAAACTTGGAGGTGAGCCTGAGTACCTCTTACCATACAGCTGTTATAACTATATTAAAAAGCACTCTTTATATACAAAGTAAAACCGTTTAAAAAATACATTTTTCTTTTTCATAAAAAAGGTTAGATCAAGCCAATCACATAACAAAGTATTATGAAGCGTGGAGGCTGTCTCAAAAGTGATGTTCCATTATTTTTGAGACAGCCTCCTTTTTAAATTTTTTCTTAGTGATTATTTTTCCGTGATTTCTTCCTCAGTTACCCATTTGTGGTTTTTCACTTCTTCTCCACCATTTGTTGGTTTGTAATCAACCATGTATACAGTAGTATCATTTGCTGAATCAATAGTGGCCGTTGCACCATTCATTCCTTCCATATGATCTGCTGTAATGGTTACTTCTGTTCCTGGAGTTAGTTTTGTATCATTAGCATTTTCCATTTCTTCTTGTACAAGCCATTTATGATTTTTCACTTCTTCCCCACCATTGGTTGGCATATAGGTAACAGCATAAACGGTTGTATCATATGCACCAACAATCTTTGCTGTCGCACCATTCATCCCTTCCATATGATCCGTTTTTAAAACTACCTCACTTCCAACCTCATACTTTGGTTTTTCTGCTTTTTTCATTCCTAATGGAACTTCTTCAGAATTGTTAGCTGATGTCATATCCATATTTTCATGATTATTGTCTGCATTCTCCTGCTGCTCAGCCGGAGTTTGCTTCGGATTAGCTTCTTGATCCTTGTCATTGTCACCACAAGCAGCTAATAATACTATAGAAAGTATAGATACAAAACCTAATTTATACATGATTTTCTTCATTTATTTTTCCTCCATCTCTTTCAATCGTTGTCACTTTTTTGTAAGGAAATTATCGTTAAGTTACCTGTATCTAGGATGACCGATTTTACTTAAACGAAAATGGATGTAACGATCATCTATACAATGACCTGAACCTCCCTCCAGATATTTCCTTACACAAATAATATGTACCCGCCCGCTATGTTTTTAAACATAAACACTATGTATAAAGATTTTAGTTCTTTTCACCAATAACATTACGCTACAATTGTAACTACCTATTTTTCCATTTATACTAAATAATACCAATAGTTGTACCTAACTAGGAACTTCTATTCTATTAAACTATGACAATATATCATCAGCGAAGATGGAGGATTATCAATGACAAAAAGAAAACTCATAACTATTACATGCCTTTTTTTCATTATCCTTATTTGTTTACGAATGTCTTGGATTGATCATTTTGCTAGTATAGAAGGACCAAACGCTAATCAAGGAACGATTAATTTAAGGGACATCAATCTACCAAATAATAAAACGATTCTGTTAAATGGAGAGTGGGAATTCTATTCAAATCAGTATCTCCAACCAGATGAATTAAGGGGTAAGAAGAAATTTGTGAGTGTGCCCAACGATTTATCACATATTCTATCTGAGGGATATGGAACTTATCGGCTAAAAATACTGCTTAAAAAGGGAGATCAAAATCAGTATAGTCTGTATGTTAAAAGCCTTTTACATACAGATACTATTTTTATTAATGGTCACAATATCACTGAAACTGAACAGCCTTTAACCTATAAAAAAGAATACTTCAAAAGATTCTCACCTTATACGGTGAAGCTTGGTAAAAATCGAGATGAAATTGACATTGTCATCCATATACCTAAAAATACAAAATCTAAATTAGCTGGGATTTTAGAAACAATCGAATTTGGAACAACACCAACCATTGAAAAAAAGTATGATTTATCAGTGATCATGCAATTTATTGTGTTTATTATATTATTTTTACACTCCATATATTGCTTAATCTTTTATGTGTTTAGTTCTTGGAATAGTCGATTTTTATACCTTGGCCTTTCTTTTTTCTGCTTGATGATAGGAACTATCGCCGATGATGATAGACTACTCTTACTCCTTTTCCCAACAATGCCATATGAATGGTGGATAAAAATCATTGCAATTGTCTATTCAGGCAGTCTATATTTTTTAATTCATTTTTTACGAAAAATATTACCACATGTACTGAAGAATTTTTTATATAACTCTCTAACTGTCCTATTTAACCTTTACTTATTCTTGATTCTATTACTACCAGTTGATTATCTTTATTTCGTCACAATGTATTATTTTCAAGGTGTGCTTATAGTTGGAATGGTTATACTCATCAGTTTTCACTCTTGGAAAACCGTTTATTTATTCCGAAAGAATATACTCTATTTCTCACTAGCTGTCCTAAGCATTGTAATGAGTACAACATTTGGGATGATCATAAATCTTGGAATAATTGAAATGCCCTATTATCCTATTGATATCATACTTTCGGTTATTTTTTTCGCTATCCTAGCTTTTAAAACATTTTTTCAGCAACATAATGAAATGATTATCTTAACAGAGAAGCTACAAAAAATTGATAAACGAAAAGATGAATTTTTAGCAAATACTTCTCATGAATTAAAAAATCCATTGCACGGTATCATGAATATGGCACAGCTTGTTTTGGATAAAAACACAAACACTTTAGACAAAGAAAGCCAAAAAGATTTACAGCTACTTATCACTATTTCCCAACGAATGTCACTTATATTAAATGATCTACTAGATATAAAACGATTAAAGGATAATGAAATACAACTTCATATCAAAAATATTTCTGTTCAATCCGTCATTTCAGGGGTTTTTGATATGCTAGCTTTCATGTTAGAAGAGAAAAAAATTCAATTCTTTTCAACCATACCCGATTCATTTCCAAAGGTGGAGGCAGATGAGAATCGGCTCATTCAAATCTTCTTTAATCTCATACATAATGCAATTAAATACACAAATGAAGGCGAAATTATTGTATATGCAGAAATAAAGGATAAGATGGCCCACATTCATATAAAAGATACAGGAATTGGGATAGATCAAGAAACCCAGCAAAGAATTTTCTTACCTTATGAACAAGCCGATTCTAGTATGACAGCAATTAGTGGAGGAATTGGACTTGGATTAAGTATATGCAACCAATTGGTTAAGTTACATGGCGGTGAGCTTACCGTTCAATCATTCTTAGGAAAAGGTTCAACCTTTACCATTACATTGCCATGTGCTGAAATAAAGAATGAAACAACTAAAGATCAACATTTACATATCCAGGAAAACTCTCTATTAAAATATGATTCAGGTCAGAACGTAACTGAACTGAATATAGAATTAGAGCATCGGCAGAGAATTCTTGTCGTTGATGACGATCCTGTAAACTTGAAAATCTTACGGCAAATTCTTCAAGCTGAGCAATACGTAATTCATACAGCAGTGAACGCTAACCAAGCTTTACAATTATTAGAAGAAGAAAATTGGGATTTAATCATTTCAGATGTTATGATGCCAAATATGTCTGGATACGAATTAACTAAAACCATTCGTAATAGTTATTCTTCTTCTGAGCTTCCTATTATCTTATTAACTGCCAGAAGCCAAGCTGAAGATATGTTAACCGGTTTTGTTGCTGGAGCCAATGATTACGTAACAAAACCGGTTAATAAAATGGAACTAACTGCTCGTGTTCGTGCTCTAACAGACTTAACACAATCGATTCAGGAACAAATCAAAACAGAAGCAGCCTGGCTCCAAGCTCAAATTAAGCCTCATTTTTTATATAATACTTTAACAACGATTAAAGCCTTGAGCGAGTTAGATCCTAAGAAAATGATAAAGCTTCTTAACGAATTCACACATTATTTATTAGCTAGTTTTGACACATCCAACTTAGAGCCAACAATATCCATACACAAAGAACTTGAGCTCGTTCAATCCTTCTTATTTATAGAACAAACTCGTTTTCGAGATCGTTTACAGATTATATGGGACGTTGACGATACACTAAATTTCACACTTCCACCTCTCTCCATTCAAACGATTGTCGAAAATGCTGTTAGACATGGCGTGTTAAAACAGGTTGCTGGTGGAAGCATTACCATTTCAATACAAGAATCGGAACTGTATATTGAAATTAAAATACAAGATAATGGAGTAGGAATGAATGAAGAAACGCAGAACAACATCCTTCAACCAAAGAATCAACAGAAACACGGAATTGGTCTTATAAACACCGATAAGCGTCTTAAACGATTATACGAAAATGGATTACAAATCCAGAGCACTCTTGATGTTGGTACGACTGTAAGCTTTACAGTTCCTAAGTCACAACATATAAATAGAAAAAAGGAAAAAAGTTCATGAGTATGCTATCACAATTACTCGACTTGCTTATTTTATATTTGTCATAACGCCCACTAAATCAGTCATAAGTGGCTCAAATGTGAAAAAGAATCACATTTAAGCCACTTGTTTATTTGCTTTAATATCTTTGAATGTTATGTATACGATGCTTTATCACAAAATAGGACCAATCTCACATTCTTTTGTTTTTCCATTACAGCCCTCCCCTTTTATACTAAAATGAGAAATCATATACTATTTCATATTCATCATTCTCTGTTATACTAAAAAAAGGAAAAAGGCATATGGGGGAAGTAACATGAACAAATACATAAGTTCCGACGAAATGTGGGAAATTTTCTATAAGGATAATCCCGAAGAGTATAAGGAACATCTTCGAAAAGAAAAAGAAAAGGAAATCTGTTTTCAAAATGAACTACTAGAAAAAAGACAAAAGCTTGCTAGAGTTCTCTTAAAGCCTTATACAGAAGAGATTAATCATTTTATTCAATCATTAAGCTTTGAAGAATTGACTTTTTACTATGAACAAGCAAAAGGATTTACACAAATCTTTGAAAAACGATATCTTCATACTTTTCAGAAAGAAGTACAGGAGCCAAGTAAAACACGATTTGTGGATGCCATTCATCAACTTTCATGGGAAGAAGTTGAAGTAGCACTTCAAAAAGTTGTAGAAAAACCCGAAACCGTTTATTTATATAAATCTGTTTGGGAAGAATTAATTCGATTAACTCCTACAATAGATGATGACCCACTCATCATTGCTGTCCAACCGAAAAGAGAAAAGAACGAAGATGGAAAAGAAGAAATCTATTATAATGTATGCGGGTTAAATTCCAAAAACGGAACACCTTATGGCATAGAGTACACTTTATGGGATAAATGGTTAGGATGGTTTTGCCATCAAGGTCAACTAGATAAATTGGGGGCCCCACTATTTATCGCACACTGTATGTGGGAAATGACATTCCTTGGGATGAATCAAGCCGCTGTCCAACAAAAAATTGATGAGTTAGAAGAAGTTGAAAACATGTATAAAAGGGAGTAATTTTTTAAAAACAAGAACATTGAAGCAAGTATAACAAAGTTCTTGTTTTTTTATGCTTTTCAGTTAATGCTAATCATTTCAATTCTATAAATGAGAAATTCAAATTCCTCTACAGCTTGGATAACACTAAACAACAACTTTTTTATAATGAACAAGTGTTGCATTCATTTCCCTTTCTTCCATAAGACGGAAACCCATTTTCTCATATAAGTCGCAGTTTCGTTGCTGCTCTTGAATCGTTCTCAATTCTCAAGAAGTTGCTTGGGGGTAGACTTGAGGGCCCTTGCCTTGATACTTAGGTAGAATAAACATAGGACTTATCCACTATTGAGATCGATTGTTAACACAAAACTAGACAACTTTTTCTTACCTCCAGTCAAGTGATTTTCACTAAAATTATTTGTAATAATTTTATTCTTATGAGTGGGGAATCTCACTCATGTGAAATTTACATACACCAAAAAAAGACCTGACGAATTTTCGTTTTTTCGCAAGGTCAATTATGAACAGGTGATAGCTGTTTTTAAGGACAAGTAAATGGTATTAGGCATCATCGTTTTTTTTACGAAAAACACTAATACGGATTCACCAATTATCCCCACCTCCACATTTACCTTAAAGTTTTGAGTTTTTCGGAAATACTATTTGGAGAAAAATAGACAAATGAGAATACTCCGTTTCACTTACTCGTTAAATGTAACGTAAAGAAAAAACAGCTGCCCTCCCCTTCCTTGCTTTCCACATAAATTTGTCCATTGTGATATTCAATGATTTCTTTGGATATAGCCAATCCCAAACCGGAACCTTGATGTTGTGTCGTTTGATTTAAAAAACTTTTGAAAAAGCGATTAAACACAAACTCCAGTTCTGCTCCATTAATGCCCATTCCATTATCTTCAACACAAATCACAACCTGACCTTCATCCTGCTGAGATAATTTTAATAAAATATGACCCTCTTTCTTCACAAATTTCGCAGCATTGGATAGTAGGTTTACGATTACTTGTTCAATACGCACTCTGTCAATCATTACATATACTTCCTTATTTGCCGGAACTGTATCGCTATATTCGAATACAATACCTTGTGACTCCATATCATCTTTATATTTGGAATAAAGTACATACATATACTTTCGTAAATTCACCTTTTCGATATGAAAGAATATTTTCCTATTTTCAATATTTGTTAAGGAACGTAGATCATCCAGCATTTGTGCAATATAACTACTTTTATCATAAATAATTTGTACATACTTCTCATCCATTTGAATCACTTTATCCAGCATTCCCTTGGAGTAAAATATGACACTTGTTAAGGGTGTGCTAATTTCGTGTGAAATATTTTCAATTAATCTGCTTCTCTCTATCTGCAATTCATGAAGCTTTTCGTTTGTTAATTGTAACTCCTTATTCATTGTTTGCAATTCCGTAGTACGATTGTGCACATTCTGTTCAAGTGATTCATTTAATAACATTAAATCACGTGATAGCTTTTCTGTTTTTGCATAGGATTTTGAATACCTTTTAGATAGGCTAATCGATTGTGTAAACAGAAAAAAGAGAAGACCAGCAGATGTTAATTCTGTCGTTTGGATTAGCTTATTAAAATATAAAAAATCATTAACTGCTAACAAAAATAACATTGATATTGCAAATACATTTAAAACTGACCCCTCTCGTTTTCGAATAAAGGCTTTTATGTAAACTATTAGCAAATAGAAAATTGTAAACATACAGAGTACTGTTAAAAAAGGCATCGTATTTGTAAAGACGATCACTGGTGTCACAATTACAAACACACTATATATGGACATCACCACGATAATGATATTTCTGATGACAATACTCATATCTTTCGAAAATTGAGTATACGTAAACAAAGAGAAAAAAAGAGTCCCTAATGCCACACCGATAATTTGCAATTTTACAACGAATTCCCAATCCAAATAAGAAATGAAATAGTCTGAAATACCTATATCAAGAAACGTTGTTCTTATCGCAACCAATAGACAAGTCATTCCGAAAAAAATCAACGAACGTTCCTTTCGTCTAAATAAAAATAACACGAGATGATAAAGCCCCATCGTCAAAAGACTAATGGCGATCACAGTACGATATATCACTTTATTGTCCCTGTGATGCAAAATATTCTCTTGTTCCCCTAATAATAAAGTATTGTATATCCCTGCGTTTCTTTGATTAAAATTCGAAACTTGAATAATCAACTCTACAGTTTGAGATTTAATTTGGAATGGAACAAATTGATCTTTTGTTCTATGCTCCATCAACTCTTTGCTTCTTCCAACTATTCCGACAGAACTCTTATTTTCACCATCAATCCATAAAGTATAAGCTGACGCCACTTTTGGAATATAGAAAGCTTTTATTGTATTCACATCATCTTCATGAAATTTGATTTTCAAACGATATGTTGCAAATCCAGTTTGCGGCAAATTTTCTCCCTTTACAGAATAATGGTCCCACGTATTAGGGACTTCAACCATTATAGGCTCTTGTTTGACATTATGATTCTGAAAGTCTGTTGGACTATATAATTGCTCCCAATAAAATTCCCATTCCCCATCTAATTTAATGATTTCGTTTCCTACAACTTCACTAATAGTAAAAATACCCTTTTTACCCAATGCTTCTGCCTTTACATTTAACACACTGAGGAACATTACGCATGAAACAATTGTAAAAAGCAATATACTATATCTCCATTTCACCTTTAACACCCTCTACTGACCCATCTGATTTTACCATTATCATAACACTATGAATTAGAACATAAAGGGATAATGTGGAAAAATATAAATA
>NZ_CABKRX010000099.1 GCF_902374955.1 Bacillus massilioanorexius | reverse complement strand
TTAACAAGCTTTTACATTGGATTTACGCTCTTTTGAAAAACAAAACAACATTCCAAGATGTTGCTTAAAATAAATTTACATATATTCAAGGAACTTCCATAACGTTGAAGGAAGTTTATTTGTCATGCCTTATTTTAAGTATAGCATGTCAAAATTATATGATTAAGTGAAATGTTTGACAAACTATTAGTTGGTTTAGTTTGTAAATCCTTATCCAAAAAACATTTCCATATCTGCTTCGACCGAATCAATACCGCCTATGTTGAAATTATTTACTAACACTTCTGTTACATTAGGAGATAAAAAGGCCGGTAATGTGGGCCCAAGATGGATATTCTTTACTCCTAAGCTGAGCAGAGATAAAAGAACAATTACTGCTTTTTGTTCATACCAAGAAATATTATATACAATCGGTAAATCATTAATATCGTCTAGACCAAATACCTCTTTTAATTTAAGTGCAATAACTGCCAATGAATAGCAGTCATTACATTGACCTGCATCTAGCACTCTAGGGATACCGTTGATATCGCCAAGATCAAGTTTATTATACTTATATTTTGCACACCCAGCAGTTAAAATGACTGTGTCATTTGGAAGAGCTTTCGCAAAGTCACTATAATAGTTTCTAGATTTAGCTCGACCATCGCACCCAGCCATGACAACAAATTTTTGGATAGCTCCAGACTTAATCGCATCAACGACTTGATCCGCCAAAGCTAGCACTTGTGCATGTGCAAAACCACCAATTATCTCACCCTGTTCTAGTTCAGTTGGCGGTGGACATTTTTTGGCTTGTTCAATCACTGCCGTAAAGTCTTTTTCTCCATTATGATTAGCCGTTATGTGTAAACAACCTGGAAAGCCAACAGCTCCAGTTGTATATATTCGATTTTTATAACTTTCTCTCGGCTTAACAATACAATTTGTCGTCATAAGAATCGGTCCATTGAAAGCCTCAAATTCTTCTTTTTGCTTCCACCAGGCATTACCATAGTTACCAATAAAGTGAGGATACTTCTTAAAAGCAGGATAATAATGCGCTGGAAGCATTTCTGAATGAGTATATATATCTACGCCTGTTCCTTCTGTTTGTTTCAGAAGCATTTCAAGATCATGTAAATCATGACCTGAAACTAATATACCTGGTCTTGTACCAACACCTATATTAACCTTCGTCATTTCAGGATTACCATAAGCCGTAGTATTCGCTTTATCTAACATAGCCATGACATCCACACCGTATTTCCCTGATTCAAGAGCAATAGCAACCAGTTCATCTATTGATTTCTCATCATCCAAAGTTGCTGCAAGAGTAGATTGTAAGAATGCATCAATTTCCTCGCTTTCCTCTCCAAGGACATTCGCATGTTTTGAATAGGCAGCCAGACCCTTTAAACCATATGTGATTAATTCTCTCAAACTACGTATATCTTCATCAGCAGTCGAAAGAACACCTACATACTTCGCTTTATTTTTCATATTCTCAATATCAGTATCTATCCATGTTGCAGCTTCAGTAAGACCCTCATGATTGTTTAATAATGTCAAACACTTCTGTTTTTCTGTCTGAGTTGATTTAATTTGATTCACAATGGCTTGCTCATCAAAATTGGCATTTGTAATAGTTGTAAACAAATTTAAAGTAATTAAATGATTGATATCTCTTGGGATTTCTATTCCTTCCGCACGTAGACGACTTGTAATTTGAGACAGACCTTTTGTTACCCAAACTAATAAATCTTGCATATCTGCCACTTCCGGTGTCTTACCGCAGACACCCATTTGGGTACAACCTGTACAGCCAGCCGTTTCTTGACATTGATAACAAAACATTTGATTTTTCATAATCTCCTACTCCTTCTAACACCTTGATAGATTGACATTTATTCGTTTAAGACGTTTTCTCTCATTAAGAATAGGATAAAAAAATCGCACAGTATGTTGCATTTGCAACATACTGTGCGATTTTATAATGGCTTTAGCAATCGGAATGTATTCTTATCATAATCTAACAAACCTTCAAGCTTCATATTTGATAATTCCCTCGTCAACGCACTTCGGTTCACACAAAAATAATCCGCCATCTCTAGCCTGCTCATCGGGGATACTATATAGGTACTTCCATTGATCAAAGCTTGCTGAGATAAATATGTTAGTATTTTTTCCCGCAATGTTCTTTTTGACATGATTTCCATTTTTTCCATTAATTGAACATTCTTATTAGCAATAAGCGTAACCATATTTTCGATTAATTGATGATGAAATGTACATGCCCTTGAACAAGTATACATAACCTTTTTAAAAGGCATAAATAATATCTTACAATCAGTTGCAGCATAAAAAGATACAGTGGCAGAAAAATGACTACTACAAATAAACGTTTCTCCAAAGACCTCTTTTTCATGTATGATCATATAGATTGCTTTACTTCCCCATATATCCTCTTTTAACATATGAACCGTTCCTGTAACGACAAGTCCAATACAGCGCAAAGACTCACCAGATAAAGAGATATAATCTCCCTTAGAAAAAGAAACAGTATATGCTCCTATACATGTAAGCATATGCTCTAGCTCATCATGACATTTTATATTTTCGAACAATGGGGTATTTAATAAAAAACAAAAATGCTCTCTCATATATATCACCGATTGTATTATATCAATGAACGTTATCTTACCCGTTCATTGTCACAAAAAGATCATAATTACATAGATGGTAATTTTTCTCATTATCACAAAATATGGAATCTAATTTCAACTTGAAACTTACTTGTAAGGATGGCTATTATTCTTGTCCAAATACTCTAATATCCTATCCACTTGTTTCTGAACAGGATAATCCCCTTCAAGTCGTAAAATGGGGCAGTTCAATTCGGACATCCATTGTTCGTGCAAATACTTACTTCTTACTTCGTTTCCAGCTCTATCATACAAAGAAGCCCACTCTAAAAATGCTGTAGACTCTTTGTATCTGCTAACTCCTACACAAATTTCATCTCCATATCTGTCAATTTCCCGACGTTCTAATCTTGCTAATCGAATATTTTGTGGAATCCACAGAAATATGACTAAATCGAAATTGTGTTTTATTCTATCTCCCCAGCCACATAACACCCCTGATACAATTACTTTCTCATTTTTTAATAGATCTTCTTGAAGCATGGTAATCCTATCATCTATCTCTCTTTTTGAGAAAACTTCTCAATCCAATAATAATCATCTGTATCTAACTGAACATATGGCATGACTTTGGATAATGCAGAAGCAAGAGTTGTCGTCCCTGAACCAGATGCACCTAAAATGTGTATCTTCTTCATTTTTATTTCAACACCTTTCCTCCCTCAGAAGTGTAACTATTCTTAATTTTTCATTTATACTCCACTTCTTGATACAATTATACTCAGTGTAATCCATTCTTTATTCTTCATTTGTTTTCCTATGTAAATAATTTGACCTAAATAATAACTAATATGAGCTACTTCAATTTGTATTGCTTGTAGGACACTTAAAGGTTGCGTCCTTATTGTTATCTCTTTATGTAAGTCAGATGGTTGTAAGTTTTCTATTGTTTGAAAAAGCAATTTCCAACCATCTTCCCAAGCTTTCATTAAATCTTCCTTTTTGTATATATCATCCAAAAATTCCGAATCTCTATCTCTAGATGCCTTCTCACCATCAGTAGTTAAAAATTCTGACCGACGTGATTGCATGTTGCCGCTTAGATGTTTGATGATTATTGCAATATTATTAGATTCCTCATTTGGCCTCCAATGCAACTCTTCCACAGTTAATTGAAGAATGGCTTTTTCTGCCCGTTCCTTAAAATGAATAAATTGCTTCAATACTAGTATTAGATATTCCTTCTCAAAATGGCTCAAACAAGTTGCCACCTCTCTCTGAATTCATTTCAGTTCTCGTTTATAGCGTAGGGAAACATATGCTGCCTCTTCTGGAAGCTCATAAGCTGGACGCTCCCCACAATAGTTAAATCCTACCTTTTCATAAAACTTGATACCCATAAAGTTATCCTTAGTTACAGAAACCCATTGTTCATTTGCCCCACGTTCCATTTGATCTTTTGTAATGGCTTCTAACAATTGACTACCAATACCTTCCCTTTTTCTATCAGGATCTACATATAGAACAAACAATTCGGAAACAGACTTCTCGGTAAAACCACCGCCACCAGCACCTACAATATTCCCACCCTCAATTGCTACAAACCACCCATTCCATTCCTGATTCGTATGAATGATTTCATTTGTTATTCTACCTTCATTGTAAAAATCCTCAATAACTTTCTCTAAATGATTTGCTGCTATCAAATCTTTATACGTTACCCTTTGTCCATCAGAGCAGACTTTAATGATTCCTTTTACATCTTCTAAATCAGCATGACGTATTTGTATCATATTCTTCTCCTTTCTTTTTCTTGACAACAGCTTTATATGAGTTTCATTAATTCAATTTCATCTCTAATAGGAATGCCATGGTCACCTATTAAAGGGATTTCAGGTTTAATCTTTCTTGCTTCCAAAACAGCATTATAATAAATATTGGACAAAACATAATCACGCTTTTGATAAAATTTTAATGCACGAAGGTTATCATTAGTCGTAACAAGTTTTACTTTGTTACATTCTACTGTTTTTGCCATTACTTCTACCTTTTCAAGTAGCTTCGTTCCAATACCTTTATTTTCTTCCATACTATCTAACGAAATAATCTCACATTCATTCTTTAAAATGTAATAAGTAATTAAGCCCATGATTTTCATTTCGTCATCTAACATAACAAATCCATCTAATTCACTGCAGTTATATGTTCCACTTGAAATCACCATTTGCGGACTTCCCCAATTTGTTATGAAAGAATCGAGTAGGCTCTTCTTATCTATATCCTTTGTAGTAAATATTTGCATTTCAAATATCACCCCATTTTAAAACATTCCACGAAAAATTTTACCATACTTTTACAATCACTTTTGGTATTTCGTAAAAAATAAATCCACTTTACCAATAAGTAAAGTGGATGGAAAACTATGAGTCATCACACATCATACATTTATTCACAATGGTATGTATTCCTTATAAACCTTTTTCAGCTATTAGTTTTTCAAATTTTTTAACTGACAGAATTTCATTCGTGATAAATTCTCCGTTGAAAAATAGGCAAAAGCTTGTACAAGGTGCTGGAGCATTCTGTGCTTGCTCAGCCGTTTCAAAAAGGATAGATGTAAACGGTATATTCTTATCCATTGCAACTTGTTCAATAAGTGGTACGTACTTTACAGTAAAAGGACACTGTTTAGAAAAATACAAAACAAATCCCGGCTTAGAAATATGAAGCTTTTTAGCATTTTCCTTAAAGCGAGGGACGTGGGAATCTTCATTAAAAGCTAAATATAAGAGTTCAAATGGCTTTACTGAATCTGCCAATTTAAATCCTTTATATTTCAAGTATCTAGAGTCAGACAAAAATGGCATTTTCTTCTGAGATGAAAGAACAACCAAGCCTTTTTTCCCTTTTTCCTTACAATCTTTCATGCATTCATCTAGAAGCAAATTGGCATTACCTTGTCCTTTATACTGTCCTGATACCCAAAAGCAATCAATATACATATAGTCATCTGCTTCAATTGGGCACCATGCCTTTTCTGCAGGTATATACTCGATAAAGCATTTGCCGCGTACATCTCCTTTCTTAAAAACTAGTCCATCCTCAAATCGTTCTGACATCCATGATTTTTTAGCCATTACCTGACTATCTTTGTTATTAGAAATAGCACAGCAAATATGCTCGTGTTCTATATTATCTTTAGTAATAGTTACAATGTTCATTTTGTCTCCCCCTACGATTGGTTTATTATTTTCATTCAATGATTATAATTATTCTGAAATAACACCTTTCCCTACCTATTTACAATATTCTAACACATTAAACCTGACAGCTTCATGTCAGTTTATGAATAACCATTCTCCTTTAATTCTAAAACTAAAAACCATTTCCCCAAATAGAGAAATGGCTCATAAGAAAACAGCTTTATTTTTCTATATAAACAGAACGTACAATCGTTTTATTAAAAAGTTCACCAGAAGAGCTCTTACCTACTATATCAATCGTCATATTATATACGCCTGATTGAGGCACTTCTGGTAATACTCCTGAAAATGAATTCGAACTCTCATCCATAACTTTAGCTCGTTTGCCAATTTCATTTCCTTTATCATCGACCAAATGAACACTTACGTTTGTTTCATTGGAAAGAATACTCGTGTTAGCTGGTGTCTTCACCTTAAAATGTTGGCCTTTCTCCTTTATCTTACCCTTCATTTCCAATACAAATGGCTTAGAATCACTATATTGTGTCGTTAATAAATACGCATCGTTTTTCATTGGCGTTTTCATTCTAACAGTCCATTTACCTGTTTCCATATTCGATAAAGAAAGTGTATGGGCCGTTGCTCCTGAAAAGATTGTCGCTTCATCAAAGTTGGATTGTTTAACTGTCTTGGCTGGACTAATTACTCCTGAAGGTGAAACAATTTCTACTTTAGCAGTTTTGGAAGCAGTCAAAATCGTAATATTTCCAGTATTAGAATCTCCTACAGAAAAACTATGTTCAACCCAATCATTTTGAACTAACGGACCACCGTGTACGTATTGTGATGTGCCAGTTGTTATCGTTTCATCGGATACTGAATCGCTTAGCGAATTGGCTACACTAGCAACTGAGGATGATCGTAAGTATGGTTCAATTCTAGAGAAAACCTTAGTACCTGTTCGTATATTGTCATGATCTATGCTAGAATCCGTAAATAAGTGAATTCCATAAGGTAGTTTAGTACTCCACTCATTTACTAATCCATCATTTGCACCGTATGAGGATAAATATAGCCCTCCCGTAGCTAATGCCGAAAATGCAGGACCTTTATCCGTACCAGCAACAGTATAATAGTTATTTTTACGAGAATTGGCATTACTATCGGTAACTGATCGAAACTGTGCCATTTGACCAGTTTGTAAAGAGTAGGTGCCATCATCCTTTTGACCAAGTAATGACCCGAGCCATCCAGCCCACCAACTATAGGCTAAATCTGCTAAATTCGAACCATGGTGAGGAGATCCAAGTGTAATAACTCTTCCCACGTACTGGTGAGCACCGTAGTGAACAAGAGCTGCTTGCGTATCTGGACCTCCTTTACTATGAGCAACAATGTTGACCTTTTGTCCACCAAAGTGACGACTAATTTGTCCTAACATGCTTGCTAGCAATTGCCCGTTTTTGTACTGATTGGACGAACCATTCCCAGCAGCATCATAGAGCTGAACGAAAACTGTTTGATAACCAGCCTCATATGCTTTCGTATACATATCATTAATACCATGATAAACTGTTTCTCCATACCAACTTGTCGAGCTTCCGTTTTTACCTTGTACAAATACAATGGGTGGTTTAGTAGAGCTATAATTTGGAGGTTTGCTACCGAGAAACCAATCACCTGGCGTAAAGGTTTCAGATGGGGGTGTTAACTTTCCTTTAGGCTGTAATATGCCTGCTGAAGTAGTAGATGGTGTGACGATGAATGCAAATGTTAAAATAGCTACAAGTAAAATCATACAATTTTTTAACCTATTTCTCAAAAAATCTCCTCCTTTTTTAAGAAAAGCACTGGATTTAGACCGTTGTCTATTCCCAAAATCTGCTCTTGAAAATCATTAAAATATAGGCTATGAAACTATCTCATACGATACCTCCCAATTTTATATAGTCACTCTTTACACGAGCGCTAGAATATGTTTATGCTGTTTATTAATAGTTCCTTCATCTTTTTTTAAAATAATCAAAAAGGGCTAACATAAAACTATTAAAATATGCCTATATCAAACTCGGAGGAGTCTTTCGGATTTACCCTCGTTTATTTTTGTTAAATATCCACCATAACCTCTCAAAATAACTAAAATAAAAAACACCTTCAAAAAGAAGATGTTAATTATATGCTTTATCTACAATTTTCACTGATTCTTTAGAGATTAAAATAATATCGTTTACCTTTGCTTCCTTTGGAAGCATTTGTTTTGGAAAATCATAAAGAGTTCCATCTATCGAAAATGTAACAACATTACCTTCAATATTATAAATTTTACCTTCGATTTTTTCACTCAACATATTTACACCTCTTAGTCATTCTTTATTGCAGAATAATAATATCACAAATAAAAGAAATATAATGATTGTAATTATGAATAAAAGGTGATTTTTATCACTAGTTGTTGGATAGATGCAGAAGCAGATAAATGAGCTAACAAATTTACATATCGATAACATGGTAATACCAGAAAAAAATGAATTCGTAATAGTCATTATAACGAATTCATTTTTTCTATTTTTTATTGTATTTTATAATAGTAGTTTACCTACCATACTCCTCATAAAACAAGGCTAGAAAGAAATCCTTTTCCCTCTAGCCTTGTTTACTTATAATATCTTTGCCATAAAATACTCATCATAATAATCCTTACCTATTTTTAATGATTTTCTTTTTAATCCTTCTACTTCAAAGCCACTCTTTTTATACAATTTTACTCCTGCCTCATTTTGCGTTACAACCGTTAATTCTAATCTTACAATATTAGAATGCACTGCCCAATTCTCTAGTTCCTGAAATAGTCTTGTTCCTATTCCAACACCCCTATATTCTTCTAAAATACCGATAACAAGATAAATAGAATGCCTTGTTTTCCTTGCACTTCCGCCCATCGCTATCAAATATCCAATTAGATTACCTTTTTCATTTTCTGTAACAAAAATGACTGAATTACTTTGTCTTTCTATTATTTCTAATTGTCTACGTTGTTGCTCAGGTGTTGTTTGTCTCTCTCCAGATTCCAATAACATATAATTAGATTCCGATTCAACTTTTTTCACTAAGGTTATAAACTCTTCCGCATCTTTGATTTCAATTTTTCTAATAAGCATTTTGATCCCCTTATTCTTATAAATTATTTCTTAGTAACCAAATTTATTAATAAGGTTGTTTTCTAAAAGATAGTTGTTTTTAAAAAAGTTCATTGGAAAATGAGCTCAAAAAGGTCAATCGGAGCGTTATTCAATGATTTTCATTATTTGATTGTGCACTAAAGCAACTTAATATCAAAGTCATTCCAACAACGATACCCAACAAATTAGTCGCAGACATTTTAATAACCAAAATGGAAGACGTATATTGTTTAGTATTTCAGGTAAAGAATCAAAGGATGCGAATGTAGTTAATATTGGATAACTAAACAAAAGTAACATGCCTGCAATCGTTACGCACCAAAATAATGATGGATTAAATGTAAAAGACCATTTCTTCACAAAAAGAAGTGAAAGATAAAAGCCAAATAAAATAGAGGCTATTAAATGATACCAAACAATAGCGTTGACAGAAAATGTTTCACTCGCATAATTGTTCACTTTCATGTCATAGTTCATATAATTTGTTATAAAAATAATAAAACCGATAACCCAAAGAATCTTCAAAAAATAAGGTAACCATTTTATTTTTCAAAAATCCTCTCCTTTATTTCTTTACGTTCTTATATAAAAAAAGTTTCAAAATATTCCCATTCTAAAAAAGTCAGTATCTAGGCTTACTAAGTAATCCTAGATACTGACTTTTACTTTACTTATTTTCAACGAAAACCGTATTCAAATCCTTTTGGACTAATTCTGCAACTAATACATAACGATTTGGTGCATTTCCTATAAAATCAAAAGGATAGCATGTGGTAACGGTTAAGGTCGGCTTTGTTTTAGGCACAATGACTGTTCGATCGTCACTGTCAACTATACGTGTCTTCTTCACTTTGAAAGTAAAGGTACCTGCAGTCGTTGTCGTAATAAGTTCATCCCCTACACCTACTTCACCTAAACGACGAAATACCGTATCACGATGACCGGACAAAACTGAATTATCACGTTCTCCTGGTAAAACAGAGCCAGCAAAATGCCCAACACCTTTCGCAAGCTCATCTTCATCCGTTCCATGTATAATTGGTAGTTTTTTATCGAGCTTAGGAATATATAGCTCCCCCATAAGTTCTCCCATTTTCGGGATTTGTTTATAGTTCACTTTATTCTCATGCTTTTTATTAACACTAGCCACAAAATCAGTGGATACCTCTTCTTTTATCGTTGTTTTATTCCATTTGTAAATCGTGTATCCGGCTAGTAATTTATAAGCATTTGTTGTCGTGAAATAAGCACCGCTTAGCAATAAAAGCAAGGCAGTAATGAGGAGAATCCATTTTTTCCGTCTGCGAGGCACTATTCGTTTCACTTATTTTACAGCTCCTGCTTTTCTAAAAATGAAAAATGCCGCTCCTATTAATACTAAACCAAAGAATAGTGCTTCCATATAGTTTCCTGCAGTATTTGGTAATTTCCCACCTTTTACAGTTGTAGGTTTGTTAACTGGCTTTTCTTCTATTTTATCAGCCGTATTACCAATGACATTTCCCGTTTCATGAATGATATCTGATCCAATCATATCACCAGTCAAAGTTAAGTCTATTAATAATTCACCAGAAGTATTGTACACTTCAATAAAAAGACTCGCACCTTTCGTATCCTTCAAGGTTAACAAATTTTCGAAAGAAATCGGTGTTTTCACACCATCTTTTACTAGATAGAAAGAAAAATCCAATTGTAGTAGGTTTTTAAGTTCATCCGTAATACTAATGAACTCAGCAATTTGTGATGATGTCAATTCGTCTATTACTTCGAAATCCGCAAATGATTCCATTCTAACAGATAATGCTTCAAGCTTATTTGTTATAGTCGGATCTTGTTCAACGACATTTTCAATATGACCAATGAAATGATTCAATTCCGCTTCAGTAATTCCTAATTCTTGAAAGAATACTTCTAGGTCTGCGAAAAGATCTTCATCGTTATCACCAATACCTGAATCTAGTAAAATAATATCCTCGATATCATAGACAAATAAAAATGTTTCTTCAATTGATTTTCCATCTTCTAATTCATCATATTCTTTTAATAGAGATTCGAGCTCTTCTCTTGTCATATCATAATCATTTAGTAGCTGATTTAACGTCTCTGTTGTAACGCGCGATCCTAAAGTATCACGTAAGTCTTCTACATCTTCAAAATCAGCAAGAGTTAAATCAAAAGACGCTAAATATGAATCTAATTCTTCATTTGTTAGTTCTACTTCTTGTAAATAGCTTTCAAGCTCCTTAGCATCAACTGCCGCTAGTGCTGAAAACCCTCCTCCAAAAAGAAGTATCGTTGATAATATGGTTGCAATAATTGCTTTCAATTAAAGGCCTCCTACATATTCAAAAATTAGCATTGCTAGAAGATTATACTATTATTTGAATAATAAAAATAGCAAAAAAAGTATTAGTACTTAATACCCTCTTAGTCTAATAAATGTTTGTAACAGTTATCCGAAAGTATAAAGACCATTTCTGTTTCAAAATTAGGATAAATTTCATCCCCGAAATATTCATAAAATTATGTACAACTATATGACATAATATGCTTATAGGAAAAAATTTTTTCGGGAGGAAACAACATGAGACATTACAAGAAGCTACCCTTAGTAATAAAATTTGCAATTCTAAACATTATTTTAATTCTCGGGGTAATTATTAATAGTTTTACAGGGATTTATAATGTGAAACAAGTAAGCGATAATTCAAATGAACTGTATAAGGATAATTTACATTCCGTTTATTATTTAGGAAAAATCACAAAAAACCAAGAAAAAATCAACATTTTTTACACACAAATTTTTAATACAAAAAACACAAGTTATCAAAGTCAATATTACGATGAAATTGTGACACTCCGAAATGAAAATAATAATCTACTGAATGATTTCAAGAAAACTAGAATGAGTGATAAACAAAAACAAATCTTTAATGATTATCTGCAAGTAGAATCCGATTATAACAATAGTTTAGACACAGTTATTCATAAGGTGATTAATAATGAAAAATTTGACTTTAATGCAGTATTTGAACCAATTAAGCAACTAGAAAAAGAAAGAAATGACCTAGCTCTGCAATTAGAAGAAATTAATATACAAAGTGCTGATGATAAAAATAAAGACAATAACAGTGCCTATAAAAATATTTTCTACAATAGCATCATTATGATTATCGTGACACTAATCATCAGTTTAGCATTTTACTTATACCTACGAAATTACATTAAAAAAGCGATATCTAGTATTCTTGATGTTGTCAAAGGTTTTGAAAAAGGTGATTTAACCAAACGAGCAGAGGTCATATACCATGATGATCTTGGGGAAATTGCTACAAAATTAAATGAATCGGTTTCTCATATTCATAGTCTCATGATGAACGTAACAAACACCACTACAGAAATGAGTGCTTTAAGTGAGGAATTATCTGCATCTATTGAAGAAATCACTTCCTCAATAGACGATATTGACACTACTTCAAGAGATGTAGCACTCGGTAGCGATACACTGAGTGCAGCAACAGAAGAATTAAATGCAACTGCTTTAAATGTACTTGAAAACACGAAAAGGATCACTCATAAAACAAAGGATGGTGTCGAATTTTCACAAGAATTGAAAAAAAGAGCGATTTCTGTTAAAGAAACGGCAGTTGAAGCATCTCAAACAGCACGTAACTTGTATGCTGAAAAACAAAATATGGTTCTACAAGCCATTCAGGCAGGAAAAATCGTGTCAGAGGTCAAAGTAATGTCCGATACCATTGCCGATATAGCAGAACAAACGAATTTATTAGCCTTAAATGCTGCTATCGAAGCGGCAAGAGCTGGTGAGCAAGGTAAAGGTTTTGCTGTTGTAGCAGATGAAGTACGTAAACTAGCAGAACAATCTTCAAAAACAGTAAAAGAAATCCAGAATGTTACAAGTCAAGTGGAAGAATCTTTTATGAACCTAGCGACCAATGCACAAGATTTATTGCATTTCATTGATAATAAGGTTGATGCTGACTATGATACCTTCCAAGAAAATGGCATTCAATACGAGAAGGATGCCATGTACTTCAATAGTCTAGCAACTGAAGTAGCCACATCTATGGAATCTATGCAGCAATCTATGATTGAAATTCAAAAAGCCATTGAAAATGTGGCAGATGTTTCTGTAAAAGCATCTGAAAACTCTAATACTATTACAAGTAATATTTCAGAGACATTACAAGCGATACAAAATGTAGCTGAATCGTCAGTTCAACAAGCACAAATTGCAGAAAATGTTTCTCAAGAAATCAATAAATTTAAGATTTAATAACATACTAAGTTAAGCTTTTATGGTTGAAAAGCATAAGGCATCATATGGATAGTAACTTATATCCTTGTGATGCCTTACTTGTTATTCAACTAGTGTTCGATATACAATCTCATTTAGAAGTAGGTATGGATGTTCATTTTCTAAAACATATTGAGCAAGGTACGGATTATCCGTAATGACTCCTTTGATTGGTTTTTCAACAACCTTTCTCATCTCTTCTTCTTCGTTTACTGTCCATACATACACGGGTTTACCAAGACTCTCTAACTTGGCAATCATTGCTTTAGAAATGAAAGTTGTTTCAATACTGTAGTTATCAGCGGATTTTAAGCTTTTAAAATCTCCATATGCAATTGCGGAAATTAAAGCCGTTTCAATATCTGGATTTTGTTTTTTTACTTGTTTTAAAATTTCCCGATTCATAGATGCAATAATGCATTGATCTTTAAAATCGTATTTTTCAATGATTTTCAACGTTCGAGCAACCAAATCTCTTTCATGTCCACTACTTTTAAGCTCAATCATTAGATTAATTTTATCCTTTGAGTAGGAAACTGCTTGTTCTAGAGTGGGAATTTTTTCTCCTACAAATCTCCCACTTCCACCTGTATCATATTTTCGTGACTGTTTTAGCGTCACATCCCATACGTTTTTATTTACACCTGTAGTTCTTCTGAAATTTGTGTCATGCAGTAAAATTAATCCACCATCCTTCGTTTGTTGAACATCAACTTCAGCATAATCCGCTCCACTATCAACTGATTCCTTCAAGGCAACTATAGTATTTTCAGGTGCAAAAAGCGCCCCTGCTCTATGTGCTACTATGTCAATTTGACTACGTGATCCAGAAAGTATTTCTGATTTAAAATTTGGAGACAATTCTACATAAAATAAAAAAAGTGTTCCTATAAAAATGGCTTTTATTAGCTGAGGAACTCTTTTTCTCCAAGTAGGGCGAGCCTTAATAACGAATTTGTCTTCATATGACGGATTATATAGAACCGTAATCAGAGCTATATTTCCAACGGCACATAGTACTCCAAATGCCACTCTTCCTAGGTTATCCACTATTGAAAAGTAAAACCAAAATTGAGCTTGTGCCTCTACCCCTAAATAAAACATTTTGACCATCACTAAAATCAATAAAATTCCTACATAATAAACTACAGCAGCAATTAGCCAAAGGGAGACCGACCATACAATAAAATAGAAAAAGGTAATCAACCATCTCCCTTTAAGCATAGATGAGCTTTTTCTACATGCCTCTCTAAAGCTTTCATTCTTCCATGTCATTTCATGTAAACTAAAGATCCAACGAAAAAAAAGTGTTAACATCAAAAGAATACTTGCCTTGTATGCTAGATGTAAAAATGGTGTATCACGGATATAATCTAAAATAAATCCCGGAATCTTAATGACAATAAGCGGTCCAGCTGATAAAGAAAATCCAGTTAAAGGAATAACAATAGCCACAAATGGTATAAGTAACACATTTTTGAGGTTCAGGATTTTTGCAGCTTGTATGATAGCCCCTATCATTAACTTTATTGACCCCATTTTCCTTCCCTTAACACCATGTTGGCAATAGAGAATAAGCGCTGTAATTTCAATATAAATATATAGAAAAAAAAGAATGGCTAGTATCAGTAAGTAAATAATCGATTGTGGATTTAAAAACAACAATGAAAGATTTTGAACGGTTAGGTAGCTCAGCCCAGCTGTCGTTAGTGCTTTTTCTAGTAACACCTCAAAAATTGGCGCTATAAAAAGGAAAAGGATTTTATAGAGAAGCTCGAATATTAATATCGTACTCCAGTCCCAAAGGATGAGCCGAAATGCTTTTCCAAATACTTGTTTCACTTTTAGCCACAACCTCTGTTTCGTTATTTGCTACAAAATAAACATTCTTTTATTAGGATAACCTTTTACATCATTCCTATAAGTATGCTCTTTCAAGTTTTACCTATATTTAGTTTTTTACATCCTAAAAGGTTCGTGATTTTTTTACTACGTAACGAATATCATTCAATTGCTGGTCCATGCAGTCATTGTGTGCGCGAACCATTCATTATAAACGGCTTACAGATTTACAATAAAAGACGACTAAAATGAATTTAAACACTTTTAGTCGCCATATTTTTCTTTTTTCATTTTTATATCGTTGCTAAACAGAAGTATTTTCCCCTGTATTCTTTGTGTCTATAAATGAAAAATAAGGTAAAGTTAATCCTAATATAGAAGTTATACATATGATAAAGCCAATACATATATACAATTGACGCACTCCCCAGATTTCACCTAAAAAACCACCAATCAAGACACCAACTGGCATTGAAGCTCGAATAATAAATAGACGAACAGAGGTCACCTTGCCTAACAATTCGTTCGGTACATATTGCTGACAAATCGTTATATTATGAATATTAAATATCGCCAAAGCTACTCCCGCTATACCCTCTATGAGAAATGCTAAGTACAGACTAGTAGTAATCCCTAATAATATATAAGTAAATCCTCCAATAGATAAGGCTCCTAGCATGATCAACCTACGGCTTTTGTTCGTTATTTTTCCAACAAGTAATGAACCAATCACGTATCCTAGTGGAAACCCTGCAAGAAAATAGCCATATTGAGCAAAACTCCCTGATAATTCCTTCGTAATATAAGGAAGCGTAATAACCATTGTTACTCCTACTCCAAATTGCACAAAAGCTAGAAAAAAACCTAACCAAGTAATAACTCGTTGTTTAAAATAATAGGAGATTCCTTCTGTAAATTGATTCATCCAAGATTGTCGAACATGATTAGGAGAATATGATTCCTCAATAAAAAAGAGCATCATACCACTTGTCAAAAGTAAAAGAATAATAAAGCTCAATGTTAGAATGATTCCGAAAGATTCAACAAAAATCCCAGCAACGAGAGGAGCTATAAATGTCATGAGTCTTACAGTTCCATCAATATAGGCATTTGTCTTTACTAAGATGAGGTTTTAAAACGATAGTTGGAATGATAGATTGATTAGCTGGTGTAAAAATAGGAGTTATTAATCCTATCATTAGTTGAACGATATAAATGTGCCAAGATTGCAGGTTTCCTGTTATGTAAATGATGAGAGGTAAAAGAAAAATGAAACCTCTGGAACATTGAGAATAAATCATCATTTTCTTACGACTGTAAGAATCAATAACTGGACCAATGAATAGCTGTAGTATGAGTGAAGGAATGAAATATAGTAACCACATGCTTCCCAAAGCCATAGTAGATCCAGTTAGCTGATAGACTAAAACTGAATTGCAGAAAGTACCAAAAGCACCCCCTAGTTCAGAGATGGCATTACCAATCCAAATAATGATAAAAGAACGATTAGTAAAAATTGAAGGATTCACCATATCCACTTCCTATTCTTTACTTCCTTAAAAAATGATTCATTTCCTCTGGTAAAAATTCAATAGCTTTCTTCTTAAGTGAATACTTTGATTCAACGATTTCTACTAATTTTGCTGCTCTCAAAATTTTCAGATGATGATGTATAGTTGATTTACCAATGTTTATTTGATTGGTAATATCCTGTAACGTCCTTTCTTCTTCATATAATAGTTTCACTATTTTTAATCGTACCTCATCTCCTAAAGCTTTATATTTAAGGAGTAGGAAATTGTCTGGTAAATATCGATCACAAGGAGAAATACTTTCATTAGCAATGGGATAATAAAATATTTTTGTATCTTCCATATCCGCTTCAATGTTCCACGGACGATAAATATAGTGAGGAATTAATAAAACATGATTAACAGAAGGCTCTGGTGTATAAGCAACGCCTCCAGTTGACCATTCCACTAAATCTTCAGATTTCAATTTTAACTTCATCCGCTTTTTCATTTCACAATCTGTCTGTAAGATTTGTTGCAGATATACTTCATCTTTTTCAATCACTTCTAGATACCATCCTGACAAAACGGCTATCAGATGTTCTTTCAAAGTCTCCCCATCTACTTCACTTATAAATTGTATATAGCTAGGGAAAAAAGAATTATCATGAGTATGTTCTTTCATTTCATTTATAGCCGATTCTGAACCCTTTGCAGCTTTTTCTCTAACAAGCTGATACTTATCACCTATGAACGGCAAACTATGATATTTCAAGTCATTTATAGGAAGAACATTTATGTAGCTTATAAACTCTTGTAAATCGGCGAAATCCTTAATATGTAGTAACTGAAGCAATGATTTCCAAGTATTATGTTCCTCTACAAAAGCTATCTCGTTCAGCAATTCGGTTGATAATGATTTTCTAATTTCTTTCCAATACTTTCTAGGTTTTTCTAATGTATCTAGAAGTGTTGTATTCGTAATTGCGGCAATTCCAAGTGCACACTCCCATAAAATTGAATACTTAATCTCGACCTGATAGGTTTCTTTCTTTCTACTTGTCTGGTTTAATACTACCAAAGATACACCCCCTTCTATTATCTTCCAATTATTATTCTATATTTATCGAACAAAAAATTCAATATTTTTAGAATTTAAAGGTCAAATAAATGATTCTTTAAATAGATTGATTTCAAACTGTAGCTAAGCTTGTTGATATCCACTGCGAGCAAACGTTTTCCACGGGCGGGGCCGAGCCTCTTCCCTCGCTACGCTCAGCCCAGTGTCTCGTCTATCCCGCTTTTCCTGCAGGAGTCGCCACTCTCCGCTTCAATCAACTAGAAAAAGTCTCCTTTTATATAGTGGAATACCTAAAATAAGGTATTATCTATACGTTCATCGTGTTAATTAGTTAAATAAATTTTAGGATTAGGAATATGAATCCATACAGAGCACTCATTACTTTTTAGCTATTAACATACACAAAAATAAATAAAAGATATGAAGAAAATAATCTCTCCATACCTTTTGTCGACAATCTGAAATCAATCTTTATTAAAATGATTTTTCGTCACTTATTTACTTACTAAGTAAATCCGTTCCATATGAATTATCAATAGAACATAGCCAATCACCTTGTGAACTTTTCCTAAATACATAAGTCGCTTTTCGATCCATAGAAAATTCCAAGTCTTTTTTATCAGCTTCAAGAAGTGTTTGCGAAATGACTAAAGCAGTATCCCCGGCTTCTAATATCAACATCTCTCCCTGTGTTGGTACCACACTATTATTAAAATATTTTGCAATGGCGATCAATGCTTTTTTAATTTCATCTTTCCCTCTAGCAATCATACCAGGCTTAACTACTAAAATAGCATCATCCGTATAATAATTCATGAGCGTATCAAAATCTTCCTGCTTAATTGCCATATCACACTTTTTTATGATTTCTTTTAATCCATGTTCCATATCATACACTCCCTAAAGCAAGTCTTTACTCTTAGTATACCTTTTGAAGGAAGGATTTCATGCTTCCTTCAGATTAATCTACGAATCTTTTTCAATTTATTCTATACCAATGAAGTGCATTTTTATATAAAATCTTCTCAGACTCTTTTTCAGTAAAAGTATCCAAAATTAGTTCTATATCAGCTTCTTGAAAAGGTCTATTTGCTCTTGTAGACGGTAAATCTGTACCGAACATGAGAGCATCCGGATTAATTTCATAAATCAGTCTCATCACTTTACCAGCATCAAAATCAATTCTACCAAATCCTGTTGCTTTTACTCTTAAACCTCGATTTACTAAGTACAACATATTTTCTAGTCCTACTCTTGATAGTCCAAGATGATCTATAGTCACCGCAGGAAGTTTCTCAATTATAGATCGAATCTCGGTTAAGGATTTTGCATCGATATACAGCTCTGTATGCCACTTAACCAATTCATACACTTTTCTTGCCAAGTAGTCTAGTTTAGAAATATCCTCAGAGCCGCCTCGCTTCACATTAAAACGAATGGCTCTTACTCCAAGAGTGTGTAACTTCAAAATCTCATTATCTGATGTATGATAAGGTAACTGAGTTACACCAACAAAACGATTACCTAGAGTTTGTAGGGCATTTCTTAAATACTTCTGATCAAATTCTTGAAAAGAACTTGAAACAACGGCTCCTCCAATAACTTGTAAATCTTTCATTCTATTTTTGTAATCATCTACGGTAAAAGGTTTCGGTATAAATCCTTGATTTTCTATCAACGGATATTTTGGATTTATAATGTGTAAATGGCAGTCAAATATTTTCATGATATTTCTCTCCATTTAGCCAGCATGTACATTCATTCTATTTGTTAAGCAATGATTAATAAATAATGTAGTATTTTTGATTATTGATAAGAGTAACTTATTGTTTTTGAGCTCTTTTACAAAAAAACAGCAATAAACCCTAAATATTACTACCATTATCGAAATATGTAATAGAAAAAAAGAAGGCTGAGTTGCATTTCGCTCCAGGATGCTCGCTTTCCACGGGGCGGATAGTGAGCCTCCTCGGCATATAGTGCCTGTGGGGTCTCACCTGTATCGCTGCTCCCGCAGGAGTCTCGCACCTTACGCTCTAATTTACTTTTTTTGCTAAGTTTATTCACCAAATATATTTAAAAACAACAATTTTTTAGAAAACAGCTAAAAAGAAATACTTTAATCTCATCCATTAACAAACAAGAATTCCCAAAAAAAGAACCAACTAATGTCAGTTCTAAATCAAGCTCTTTATACTTATATACATGCATCGAACGGAGTTTCACTATAACATTTATCATTTATCGATAGTACAATCTATTTCAATGGGATGCTTTTTTCATTCTATGATAAATCTTTTATCCAACTTGAATAACTTGTAGTGTTGGTAGAGTATAGCTTGAACCTTGGGGTATTTCAGCAACAAGTTTAACGATATCTCCCTCTAATAAAGAAAACAATTGAGTTGAATTTAAATTTGCAGTAGTAGTAGATTTAGTCATGGATGAGGCTACTATAATCGTATCATTAATAACAATTTGAAACTTAGCCGGGTTACTTGTTGCAGCAGATGATTCAACTGCTACATTATAACTAATTTGATAAACACCAGCTTTTATGATTTCCAATCCTTCTGAATGTAACTCGACATCTTGTAAAGGACCAGCGATTGTAAATTTCACATTCCCATTTTGATTACTCTTTGCCGTGGAGTATGCAAAACCATGAGCTAAATTTAACGTTCCGGGTAATCCAGCAGGTCCTTGGTCACCTTTATCCCCTTTTGGACCTGGGGGTCCTTGTGGTCCTCTTGGTCCACGTTCACATCTGCAGCAATTGTATTGACAGCAATATGGACAATGTTCCATATTCATTTCTCCTTTCTATTACATCATTTATTTATTCATCTTTCTATTGACGAACATTGATTGGGACATTAATAAGTGTTCCACTAGAGCTAGATCGAATAGAGATGGCTCTTGTTGCATCAGGTTGGATGGTTGATGGTTCAACCCGATACTGCCAGACCCCAAGTGCATCTACTTCTACTTGTGATAGGACCGTACCATTAAGTGTGTTACCAATAAAAATTGTGATGACTACTCCAGGGCCAGGCACATCGGATGTTCCAGAAATTCGCCATTCTGTATCTCTTGTTCTAAATTCAGCTCGAGTAACAGTCAAACTATCAGGAATCGTTGAGACTTCAGTGATATCCGTCGAAGTGCCTCCAGGGCCACTAACTGTTAATGCAAATGCAAGTGTTGCTAATTGTTTAGGGAAAGGAAACGTAGCGATGAGCGTATCTGCATTTGTTAGTTGAACAGGCGGTCCAGCAACTTGTTCCCAGCTGAAGCTTGTTGCATCTCCTATTACACTACCATTTAGTGTGACTACTGTTCCTTGAGTGACGGTTTGATTCGGACCAGCGTTAGCAATCGGTGCTGGTGCAGACTCAACCACTTCTATATTGACAGTATCAGAAGATGGTCCCCCTTCACCTTGTACTGTTAATTCAAATGTTAGTGTTGTTGCAGTTGCAGGAGCTATAAAGGATGGTGTTGCTGTATTTGCATTTGCTAGAGTGACCGGAGTACCAGCAAGTTGAATCCACTTGAAACTTGTAATAATTCCAGTTGAATTCATTCCATTAAGGTTAACAGTAGAATTAATAAGGACCGTTTGATCTTGGCCAGCGTTAGCTACTACAGCAATTGGACCATTAGGAGATCCTATTACAGTTACTGGGATAATGGTGTTCCCTCCAGCTGTCGATTGAATCTGAACATTCGCTGGTACGTTTGTTAGATTTATAGCCAGAATACCATTAGCCGGAATTGGTAGATTACCAATTCCAAAATCTGTTACCGTTAATACTATAAAATTTACTGTATCGCTTGTTACTGCTTCAACCGTGAGAATTTTAGAATCATTATCATAGTTTGCAGTTGCTGTTATAAAGTCGACTGGTACTGATTCTTTAATGCTTACAGGGTTATCACTATTATTTTTAACCGTAATCGTACTAGGTGGAGTACTTCCTGTATAAGAAACACGAGCAAAATATAGACCATTTTCACCTTGTAGAATCGTAGGATTAATGCCTGTCCCACTTATCTCAAGAATTTGTGGAGTAACATCTGATGTAGCAAAAACATCTATTAAGCCTCCAATATTATCGCTTTGTGTATAAGTTGTTCTTATAACATCAACACCTGATATCGTTGAGATTTTGCCTAACAATGCAAAATTTCTAGTTTCAATACAGTTATCAGGATCAAGACCTGGAGTAGTAGAACGATCTGGTGATCCAATTCCAATTCCAGGTCCTTCAATTCTAAAGATATTTTGAGGCTCTCCAAAAGGATCTACAAACAAACTGCCAATTATAGGATGAAGTTGATTTGGGTCTCCAATATATCCCACTGGGGCAAGTGGTGCCACATTAGGATCCCATAGTAAAAATGGGTGTACACGATTGCTTAGAGGAAGTTCAAAATCCCCACAAGTTGATGCAAGAATATCTTCTGTGAAGTTTATTTCGCCCAATCCTTGTCCATCTGGCTCAGCAACAAAAGTATCTACTCCATATGGATGTGTAACGATATATTCCACATTAGGCTGTAATCCGGCCACCCGAATTCGAACACGTCCAAACACAATTTGATCTCCTGCTCTAGGTATTTCATTAGCAAATGCAGCCTCCAATGCCAAAACAAGTCTAGCTCTCTCACCAGTACCCGTTGTCATTTCTGCGTCAGCAGAAAAATAAAAAGCCTCGCTTGGATAATTATCCGGGAAAGAAACTGGTTGTCCAGGATTAGGTAAGTCTGCTGGTGTTATTCCAGAAAACGGATCATTCGGATCCACATTTAATTGTAGTCTTAATCCATTCTCATCCTTATACCAGACAGGAAAACCATCAAAAACATTTATCGGACCTACTTTCATATTCATTCTCCTTTCATGTAATGATTGAACTTGTAAACTATTAAAAAATAGTCATTATTCACATATTAATCATAAAATCAAGTGTCTCTATTATATTTATGATTATTGAAAAAAAGGGTGATGAAAAAAGAACTCAATTCTTCAAAAGATTAATGTGGACTATTGGAGATGAGGATACAGCTTAGAAATTAACTATCGGTATGATAGAAATGACTCTATATTCCTAAATTTCTACAAAGCTTTTAATTCATTGAAAAGTATCCTATTACTTTTCATAATCCTCATAATGCCCACCTTTTTCCTATTAACATAGTTAAACTTTATTATTAATAAGTTTGTCCAAACCACCTGAAAGGTTGTCTCATATATTGCTTCTATAACATGATTTTTATGCTTTTAAAGCTTTGTGATAGGGCATGAATAATCATGGAACATCACACTAAGGAGGTGAAAAAATGGAATCAAGTTTTAATCCCCACCATGTACAAGAGAGATGTAGATGTGGATATGACAAAAAACATGATTTCCCTCATCACGAAAGCAGCAGCAATAAAAAAGAACATTTTCATCATCATTGCGCTTGTGGCAAAAAACATCATTTCCCTCATCATCATTGCGGCTGTAACAAAAAACATCACTTCCCTCATCATCATTGCAGCTG
>NZ_CABKRX010000098.1 GCF_902374955.1 Bacillus massilioanorexius | reverse complement strand
TTTTCATTTAAAGCATCTGGATAAACAATTTCATTAAATACTTTTTGCGTAGCTTGATCTTTTAAAGTGATAGTCACTTTATAATCATCAGAATCTACTCCATCGAACAACTGATAAAACATTCCTGACATCGCTAAAGTTAACGTAGCAAATCCATCCATACTATTTTCAAAGGCTGATTGATCTACTTCTAAAGTAAATTCCGAATAGGATTTATTAGCCTTAATATCTTTAATTGAAGGAAAATCCTCACCATTTTTGGTTTCGTCAATTGTTTTTTGGATGTTTGTTTTAAGTTCTTTCATCAACTCTTTATGCTTAGATTTACTCATTTTATATGTCAGTGAACCATCATCATTTTTAGTTACCTCACTAACGCCATCTTTTTTTGCATCAGCTATAACAGTATCCAAATCTTGTCCCTCAAAAAAAGAAGCTGGTATAGTGATTTCTACATTTAATAATCCTTTATCAACTGCTAATTTGTCACCTTTTTCAGCCTTTTCATCCTTATCATCAGAAGAACAAGCTGTTAATAATACAATAACTAATGATAATAATAAATACATACACTTTTTCATAAATTCAATCCCTCCTAAAATACACATACCCGATTATACAAGAAAAATTCATAATATAAACTAGGGAAAGACTTTTTTCTATTGAAATGATTTAAAAAGTATATAAATCGAGGTAAAGGGTTTGATTGTAAAAGAAAGGTGAAAAATCCATCGAAGATTATCTTATTCTTCATGATAAAAGAATGCAATCTCCTAAACATAATTATTACTTTCAAATTAAAACGCTCCTACTTTGTTAAAGTTTCATTTTTCCTTATAGAAGTAAAGAACTTGTCTGGAACAATTATTTATCATCATCACTCCAAACAATTTGTTCAAAACAGTGATAATACGGAAAAAGTTTTAAAAAATCCTTTAACTCAACTGGAATTACAGAGAGTTCGATTTCGATCTTTCTTCTATTCTACGAATTCAATTTTCCCATTAAAAAAGACCGAGTCCATTCACTGGCTCAGTCTTCCCTATTTTTACATATGAATTGCTCGACCTTTTGCCTGAAGTATTGCTTCATGGATGGCTTCTGACAAAGTCGGATGAGCAGAAATGAAGTCTTCTAATGAATCTACTGTCATTTCACCATGTATCATCAATGCACCTTGACCAATTAATTCGGTTGCATGTGGTCCTACAATCGTCAGGCCAATAATTTCTCCATATTCTGGCTCAACTAGTACTTTCACTTTTCCATTTCTATTATTAAGAATGAGAGATTTTCCATTCATAGAAAATGGGCATTCCCCAACTAAAACACTTTGATATACAGTTCTAGCTTGCTTTTCTGTTAATCCAACACTTGCAATCTCTGGATTTGTGTATATGCATCTTGGGACCACTCTCTCATTTACGCTTGTCATATTCCCACTAGCATGAAGTGCGGCAACTTTTCCTTCATGCATAGCAACATGAGCCAATTGAAATCCACCTATTACATCTCCACAGGCATAGATATTCGAAACATTCGTTTGCATTTTTTCATTGACTATAATGCCTTGTTTCGTCATTTCTATCCCGATTTGTTCTAAACCTAATTTTGTTACTCTTGGTTTTCTACCTATTGAAACTAGAAGATACTCTGATTGACACTCTAACATCTCCTGACCTTCTTGAAAAAATACCTTTTTATTAGTAGAATCTACTTCTTTCACACTTGCTCCTAAAAACAGCGTTACTCCTTGCTTTATTAATTCTTTTTGTAAAATCAACGCGACCTCAGAATCTTCTCCTGGTAGTAATTGATCTGCCATTTCAATAATAGTTACTTTCGTTCCCATTGCACTATAAATACTAGCAAACTCACAGCCTATTACTCCACCGCCAACAATGATTAATGATTCAGGAATCGTAGACAAAGACATCGCCTGACGACTATCGATAATCCACTCTCTATCAAATGGAGCAAACGGTAATTCAACAGCCTCAGAACCTGTTGCGATAATGATTTTATCTGCATGAATTGTCTCACCATCTACTGTTAAGTATGTAGGTGATTGAAAGACTGCTTTTCCCTCTATTATCGTAATCTTATTTTTTCTCATTAAATACCGAATACCTTGTACAAGTGAGGCCACAATGTCATTCTTTCGATTCTGAACTTGATTCCAATTGATTACTAAATCATTAACCTTTATACCAAAATCATTTGCATGCTTTACTTGATGAATCATTTCAGCACTTTGCAAAAGCGATTTTGTTGGCATACATCCTTCATTTAAGCAAGTTCCCCCAAGAGAATCCTGTTCAATAAGTATTACCTTATTACCCTGTTGGGCAGCTATAATAGCTGCTACATAACCTGCTGGACCTCCTCCAATTATTGCTATTGTAGACATGGCTCACCTTCCTTCTATAATAACAACTTAATGGGTTCTTCTAAATATCGTTTCACACTTTGTAAGAAGGTTGCTGCTGGCGCTCCGTCTAACACCCGATGATCAAAAGTTAGACTAAGAGGAAGTAGGCTTCTTTTTTGAACCTCTTCTCCCACAAATAGAGGTGTATCCATAACAGCACCTACTCCCAAAATGCCAGCTTCTGGAGGATTAATAATGGGTGTAAAGTGTTCAATACCAAAACCTCCAAGATTACTTATCGTAAAAGTTGAACCAGTCATTTCTTCATGACTAAGTCTTCCTTCTCTGGCTAACCTTGCTTTTTCCTTTATTTGCTTCGCTAAAGGAAGAATTGACAGCTCTTGGGCATCCATGATGACCGGAACGACTAATCCATTATCTAGAGCAACTGCTATACCAAGATGTATTTTGTCATACTCAAAAATTGCCTCATCCAAATAGGCACTATTCATTGCTTTATGTTCTTGAAGAGCTAAAACCACCGCTCTCGATATAAAATCATTTAGAGATAACTTTAAGTTATACTGTGCTTGAATCGATTGTTCTGTTTGCTTTTGGAACGATAATAATTCTGTTACATCGACTTTCATATTCATCGTCAGTTGTGCACTGTTTTGTAAGCTTTCCTGCATTCTTTTCGCGATGACCTTCCTCATTCCTGTTACTTGACGTGATGTAGGTACCTTTTCTTCGTGAACAATGGAAACAGGAACAACTTGAGCACCATCTATAGCTTTCTCGACATCTTCTTTCGTAATTCTACCTCCTGGACCAGTACCCTCAATGGTATGAATATCAACGTTAGCCACTTCCGCCATCTTCTTAGCGACAGGTGAAATCTTCACTCGATCTTTCAATGGTTTTACCTTTTCCACTACCCCATCCACCTTTGATTGTATTCGCTCATCTGCCCTACCGATGTAACAAATAATTGTACCTGGAGCAACACCTACACCCTCAGAAACAGCAATTTCTATAATCGTTCCATCTACAGGTGACTCTAGATCCATTTCTATTTTTTCTGAATTAATACTTGCGATTAAATCTCCTTTTCCTACAACATCCCCTACTTTTTTCACCCATTCAGAAACAGAGCCTTCCTTCATCGCCATCCCCAACTTTGGCATTATTACTTCTGTCGCCACAAATCCCACTCCCTTCTTACACGTTAAGCTCTGATGTTTCTCCCAATAATTCCGATACAACACCTACTACTCTATCTGGAGTTGGCAAATAAAGATCTTCTAATGCAGGTGAAAATGGCACTGGAGTGTGAGGAGCTGTTATACGTTTAATTGGTGCATCTAGAGTGTCAAATCCTTTATCAGCTACTAATGCTGCTATATCTGTTGCCACACTACATCTTGGATTTGCTTCATCGATAACAATTAATCGATTTGTTTTAGCAACAGAATTTAGAATCGTCTCTTCATCTAAAGGAGAAAGACTTAAAGGATCCACAACCTCTACTTCAATTCCTACCTTAGCCAATTGCTCAGCTGCTTGTATAGCTGTATGCACTTGTTTTCCAATAGCTACAATCGTTACATCACTACCTTCTCGCTTCACCACCGCTTTTCCTAATGGTATCGTATAGTACTCTTCTGGCACTTCACCTACCATGTTATATAACGTTTTATCTTCAAAAAAGATAACTGGATCATTGTCTTCAATCGCTGCTAGTAATAGACCTTTGGCATCATAAGGAGATGATGGAACAACGACTTTCAAACCTGGAATCGCTGTAAATAAAGCATATAAACTTTGTGAATGCTGAGCTGCCGCACGAAAGCCTGCACCATGCATTGTTCGAATAGTAACTGGTACCTGAGCCTTACCACCAAACATATAGCGGAATTTTGCTCCTTGATTTAGAACTTCATCTAGACAGCTACCAATAAAATCATTAAACATTAGTTCGGCTATTGGTCGTAATCCTGTTGATGCTGCAGCCATAGCCGCCCCCATATATCCCGCTTCTGCTATCGGTGTATCTAAAATCCTCTCACGTCCAAATTCCTGAACTAGTCCCTTCGTAACGCCCAACACACCACCCCAAGCTTCGTCATCCTGAAGATGGTCAACATCTGCACCACCAGCCACATCCTCCCCCATTAAGAGAACGTTTTCATCTTTTCTCATTGCTAACTTCATCGCTTCATTAATAGCTTCTGACATACTTATTTTTCTTGTCATCTTACTTTCCTCCTTTATAAGACACGTACACATCTGTTAATAAATCCGCTTCACTCGGATATGGACTCTCCTCACTAAAGCGTACAGATTCATCTATTGCCTCAGCGACTGCATCTTCAATAGAGGTTAATTCTTCACCCGCTACTATATTTAGATTTAGTACATATTGTTTAAAAAGCTGAATCGCATCTTTTTCATTTTTATGAGTGTCTTTATCTTGCTCCGTTTTATATTTTTGAGCATCTCCTTCGAAATGACCATAATTGCGATAAGTTATACATTCAATAAGTGTTGGCCCTTCGCCACGACGAGCTCTTTGGACAGCTTCCTCTGCCGCTTGATATACAGCCACTACATCTTTTCCATCCACTTTGATACCAGGAATATTGTAGGCTTTTGCACGATCCACTATGCTTTGACAGCTAGAAGCATACGTAAATGGTGTGGCTTCTGCATAGCCATTATTTTCAGCAACAAATACAACTGGAAGTTTCCAAATAGCCGCTAAATTAATGCCTTCATGGAATGTCCCATGATTATTTGCTCCATCTCCAAAAAAACAAACACTCACATGATCTGTTTTCTTATATTTTGCGGTTAAAGCTGCACCACAGGCTAGAGGAAAACCACCGCCAACGATTCCATTTGCACCGAGCATACCTTTGTCTAAATCTGCTATATGCATGGATCCACCTTTTCCTTTACATAATCCAGTCGCCTTTCCGTATATTTCTGCCATCATGCCATTCAAGTCACATTCCTTTGCTATACAATGACCATGACCGCGATGCGTGCTTGTAATAGAATCCTTTTCATTTAAATGTGCGCAAACTCCAACTGCAATAGCCTCTTCTCCAGCATACAAATGTACAAATCCAGGTATAATCCCTTTTGCAAACTGCTCATGCACCTTGTCTTCGAACATTCGTATTTCTAACATTTTCTGATACATCCATCTTGCTTTTTCACGAGTTAAGATAACATTCTTTTTTTGTGTGACTTCCATTGATACATCCTCCTTTTAAATTGTCCTATCTAATATGTATGGCAAATGTTGTCCCGATTAGAACTTAAGATTATGAACTCGTTCCTTTTTTATTGATTGGATGTCTTCGGATAATTTTGCATTTAAGTAAGAAGTTATTCCGCAACTTACAATAAGTTAAAAGGACAAAAAAAGAACCTATAGAGAAATTCTCTATAAGTTCTTCACTAATTGTGATATTAGTGCAATTTGTTTGTTTTAACATGAGCTTCTATTGCCTTTAATGCTGCTTCTGCAAATTCCTGCCCCTTTGCCTCTGGAGTAAGTTCAATATGCTCAATACTAGTTGTATCTTGTCCATTAAGTAAAAAAAGAGTTTTTACACCAGCTTCTATTCCTGCTCCCGTTTGAACACCTATCCGAATGACATGCAAATCTTTAAAATCTACTGTTAATACCCCATTACTTACCTTCATGAAAATCCCCCTTTTCATAAATAAGCTACTTTTATTGTACTGCCTTATTGAGCATACGTATATTAATAAGAATTACAGGTAAGATTATGGACCTGCACGAAAAACAATCTACTACATAGGTTATTCGTATAAATAACCTAAATTTAAAGGATTTGATAAAAGAATGGCCTCAACGATTGATTATGCCTCACCCTCTACCCATTTCTTTTTTGATGTAAATAAAAGTAGATTCATGACGAAAAATAACCAAAACTATATAAATGTATTAGGCAAACAACAGTTAAACACTCTCGAAAATGTTTCATTGTTAGATATATTTCTTAGTAGAAATAATGTAGTAGAACCGCATTATCATCAAAATGCAGCGGAACTTGTATACTGCATAAGCGGTTCGGCAACTGTTTCATTACTTAATCCATATACAAATCATATTGAAAATTTCCCTATTACCCCTGGTCAAGTAGCGAACGTTCCACAAGGCTGGTGGCATTATGAAGTAGCAACAGCAGACCAAACACATTTATTAGCTATTTTTGATGCACCTACTCCAGAAGTTATTTTAGGATCAGATATATTAAAATTAACACCTGCCAATATTATGGCACATACGTATTGCATGGATGAAAACCAATGGAAGAAAGCTATTGCTCCTATTCAGCCTTCTACTTTCATAGGGCCACCTAGTAACTGTAACCGAAATTATGAAAGCAAGGGCTCCCCATCTCCCAGCTATCCAACTCAATACAGCAACCAATGGTATGAAACACCAATATATAATCAGCTATACCCAGAACAGTATCCTTACAGATAAACTATTCCATATCTCAATTTAAATAAATATCTCTCTTTCATTTCGTCATAAAAAACATCAGACAGCTCTATTTAGCTGTCTGATGTTTTTCACTGACCTAATAATATCCTTTTAAGTTCTGAAACACTTTCAACAATAAATGTAGGATGACTTTGTAATAATTCTTCCTTTGATCCATATCCATAGGTAACTCCAATGGAATCAATATGATTATTGTTTGCACCAGCAATATCGTACTTGCGGTCTCCAATCATTACAAAATCAACTAATTGATACTCCTTGTATTGTTCCAAAATATATTGAATAATCTCAGTCTTTGACGATCGAGTTCCATCTAAATTGCTACCAACAACAACGTCAAAATAATCGTTTATATGAAAAAATTCTAATATTTGTTGAGAAAACACTGTAGGCTTCGAAGTAGCTACTACTAATATGTATTTTTGTTTTAACTTTTGTAAAAGTTGAGGTATACATGGATATAGCTGATTTTCAAACATCCCCTTCATTTTAAAGCGATCTCTATAATAATCTACTGCTTGATTAGACTTTTCATCATCGAAATCGTAAAATTCAGCAAACGACTCTTTTAAAGGGGGACCAATAAAACAATCTAGTTTATCTAAGTTTTCTTCTTCAATATTAAACTTTTGTAACGCATATTGTACCGACTTCGTAATCCCCTCTTTTGGATCAGACAACGTACCATCTAAATCGAATAAAATAATCTTATATGTACTCATCTAAAACTTCCTCTCCCATTTCACTTCATCAACTATTATAATTCTTTTATCTCAAAATGTCTGAGTATCATTTTTTAAAGGATTTACCGATAATAATAGAAAATGAATAACTCGGAGATAGATGTAAATATTTAAGGTTAGTTGCCTAGTGCGTATTGGTTGAATTCTGTTCTAGTATACTCGCATTCCTCTGGGTCGTCGGTATTCCCATAAGAGTCACGCAACTCACGCTCCAATCAAGTAACTTTTTTATTCACCAAACATATTACAAAACAAAAATCTTTTAGAAAATGACCAAATGCCAAAATTTAGATTGAGAGGAAATACATATGACAACTCAAAAAGGAAAAATGATTGAAAACTTCGTTGAATCCTTTACTTCAGGCAATATGAATGTATTAAAAGAATACTTGACTGATGATATCCAATGGAACCTAGTCGGTCAAACTACTATTCAAGGTGTAGACGCTTTTGTAAAGTACTTACAAGACCAACACAAACCGCATATAAAAGAAACGAACATTACAAATACTATTACGCACGGCATAACAGCTGCAATTGATGGAACGATTTTAGTTTCTGATTCATCTGGAAACGGCCATTCTATTTCGTTTTGCCACATTATTCGCTTAAATAAGTTTAAGGATGGTAAAATCAAACAATTAAAAACCTATATCATTCATGAAAAAACAGAGTGACGGTAACATCACTCTGTTTTTTCGTTAAAAATCAATGGATGCTTCTCTAATAAAAAATGAAATAATTTTCCTTCTTTTGCTAAAGATATATAAAAGAAATGAACTGCGGAGGAATCTTTTTGTCATCATTACAAATCATTCAAAATCAACTTCAATCTGAATTAAACTATTCTATGGATGTTATTACAAGACCTTTCGTTTTTCACTTAGTCGATTCAAAAATCAATGGATTTCTTTTGTATATACAAGGAATTGTAAATGAAAAGGAAATAGAAGAGTCGATCATCCGATGCTTACAAAAAAAAACGACCTTAACAGCTGACGATACTTTGTTAACATCCATTTGCATGGAAGTCATTGAAACGAAGAAATATCAAATACGATCCTTACACTCGTTAGAGAGGGTAATCAACGATGTTTTAGCTGGAAATACGCTCATCATATTTGAGAATTATCATGAAATTATTTCAGCCACAACAACAAAAATGAAGGAGCGAGCATTTAGTCCACCAGAAAGTCAAAGAGTATTAAGAGGTCCACATATTGGTTTTAATGAGCATCTTAATTCAAATATCGCTTTAATTAGAGGAATTATCAAAAATAAGAATTTAACGTTTGAAAAGCATACAATAGGCACACAAACCAATACCGATATTTGTTTAGTGTATTTACAGGATAAAGTCGATCCAACGATCTTAAAAGAATTAAAGCACAGACTAAATAATATACAATTGTCAGAAGTTATCGAATCCAACTATATAGAAGAATTTATCCACTATGACTTTTTTACACCTTTTCCATTAATATTAAATTCCGATCGGCCTGATGTCATTTCTGCAGAAGTATTAGGTAGTAAGATTGCCATACTCGTAGATGGAACTGGATATGCCCTACTAATGCCTTCACCACTTATTACCTTTTTGCATTCACCAGATGACTATTATTTTAAATGGAATTTATTTTTCAACCGATTTCTTCGTTTCTTCTCCTTAATAGTTGGCATTTATATCCCTGGGCTTTATATTGCTTTTGTCAATTTTGAACCAGGTTTCATTCCTTATGATTTAGTCATAAGTTTAGCATCTCAAAGCGAAAATAAACCTTTGCCACTCGTTTTTGAAGTGTTGATTTTTACGATTTTATTAACCGTCATTGTTGAGAGCGCACTTCGATTGGATAAAAATCTGGTTTTAACCGTATCGCTCATCGGTGCAATTGTCATTGGACAGGCAGCCATCGAAGCTGGAATCGTACAACCTGCAACACTAGTGGTTGTCAGTATTTCATATATTCTTAGCTTTGCGGCACCCATACAAACGATGGATTCCGCTATGCGTATAATACGTTATGCTCTTATATTAATGAGTGCCGCATTTGGGGTATTTGGTATCACCCTTGCAACTATCGCCCTTATTGTTCATTTAGCTCATTTACGCTCCTTTGGAGTTCCATATTTGTCGCCATTTGCACCATTCGATCCAAAAGATCAAAAAGATACAATAATTCGTTTCTCACTACCCAAAATTTTAAAAGCAAAAAATAAAATGCATCATGAAGAACCATTTTTCAAAAAAAAGAAATAGGTGGCGTGTATCCTTAATGAAGAAGCATATTGGATTTTCCCTGTTTATCTTACTATTTGCCATACTAATTGGTCATTTTCAGCATGATGAACTTCATAATGTTGCCTTTATATCTGCTATCGGCATAGATCATAGTAAGAAAGGCTACAATGTGTCTGTACAAGTTCTCAATCCTTTGGCCTTTTCTCCACAAGGACAAAGTTCATTGCCCTTCTTTGTCTTTGAACAAGAGGGACACTCCATTAATCATATCATGTCGAAATTAACCCAACGAATATCTAGAAAAATAGAAGTTTCTCATATTCAAACAATCATAATTAGTGAGCAAATCGCCAAAAAAATGGGTCTAAAAAAAGGATTACATAATATGATAAGGGCCTCTAATTTTCCTTATGATACGACCGTCCTAATTGCACGGAATTATAAAGCAAAGGATTTTTTAGAAGTCCTTCCCTTTTTTGAAACAGTCACTTCACGAGAAATTGCTAGTCATTTAAAGAATATTAGTCAAGAAAGAGGCTCGGTTTTTCCTACTTTCTTAACAAAATTGCAAGGAGATATATTAAAGGACGGTAAAGATGCTGCTATACCTACCATTCATTTCAAAGGAAATATTAATGAAGCAAAAAATAAAAGTGCCCAACAATTGACCAATGCAAATTTGAAGGAAATAAGCTTCGATGGGTTACAACTATTTAAAAGAAATTATTCAACTGGTTGGATCAATAGCAATCTAAGTCCCTACTATTACCTACTAAATAACAAATTACAACATACAAATATTAGAGCAAACTGTCATAGCAACAAAGAAATTTCTTTAAATGTCTTAAAAAGTCATACAAAAATTCGAGGACAAATTCATAATGATACTCCTACTTTTACCATATCTATAAAAGTAACAGGCAATATTTCTGACTACTCTTGTAAATATGATTTAAGCTCGGTTGAAAATGGTCAGAAAATCCAAAAAATCGTGGAAGAAGAAATAAAAAAGAAAGTCACTAAACTGTTAGAAATAACTAAAAAGAAGAATAGCGATATTATTGGATTCGGTGAAATTCTAGAAATTTATGATAATAAAAATTGGAAAGAAGTAAAAAAAGACTGGGTACAAATGTATCCCAAAAGCGAGTTTACGATTGAGGTAGATGTAACAATTCAAAATTACGGTGACATTATTTAAAAGAGGTCAATTATGAACAAACAGCACATTAGTCATTTTCAGCTTATTGTATTAATCATTCTTTTTCAGCTAGGTAGTGCCATTTTTTTAGGAGTAGGTAAAGAAGCAGGAAAAGACGTATGGATTTCCATTCTTTTAAGTACCGTTTTAGGAATCCTTTTGTTGTATTTTTATATTACAATCTATTCTATAAAACCAAAAAGTTCTTTATTAGAATTGTTAATGGCCGGCTTTGGTAAACCATTAGGGAAAGTAATAGGTTTTGTCTACTCCATCTATTTTCTTTACATGGCAACTCGAGTTACCGCTGATTTCGGTTTTTTTATAGATAATCAATTAAGCAATACGAATATTATCGTTTCAAAATTATCCATATTAATATTAGTCGGATATATTTCCTATCTAGGAATCGAAACTCTAGCACGGTCCGGAGAAATATTTTTCTTTATTACTTTTTTATTTTTAAGTATCATCTTTATATTATTTACATTTCAAGATACAATCGAATATAAAAATCTTCTTCCTCTCTTTTCAGAAGGGAACTCAAAAATCATTCAGGCTATTTTTCCAACACTCTTAACAACGCCATTTGGAGAAGTGATTGTATTTCTTTGTTTATTTCATTTCTTACGGGATTTCAAAGTTTTTGTAAAGAAAGGATGGCTTGCTGTCACCGTTCCAGGAATAATACTAAGCTTATCAGCCATTTTTACAATTGCTGTACTTTCAAAGGAATTAACACTTGAAATGACTTTTCCATTCATTGGTGCCATCCAACATATTACATTTCTTAGATTTATTACCCATTTTGAAGTATTAGCTGTTGTAATATTTATTATTGGTGGATTGATCAAAATAACTATCTACTTTTATGCAGGAATTTTTACCTTGTCCAAAGTCTTACACATAAAAAATCAAAATTACTTTATTATTCCAGTTCTTTTCCTTATGTTTTTGACAACCCATTTTTTTATGAAAAACTACATCGAGCATATTACATTAGGTATTACATTCATGCCTTATTATATTCATTTGTTTTTCCAAATTTATCTCCCTCTTATTCTTCTGATCATCCTATTCCTTAGAAGAAAAAAAATCCAGCACTCTTCCTCCAACTAATAAAGTGTTGGATTTTTTCACCGTAATGATTCATTTCCGTCTAAAATCTCCTATCACATTTGTTGTATCGAACAAACCTTTATCTAACATTTAGAAATATATATCACACTAAATGTAATATATATATTGCAAAAAGAACAATAAAGTATATAATATGAGTAAGAAGTGAATAAGATGCGAAATACTTTGGAGGTTGATATTCATGAATTTATTTAAAATGAATAACGTTACAGATGAGCGAATAGAAAATGTCCGAAATAAAATTTATAAAGAACTGTTTTATGTCGTTATCGCCATTTGCTTTGTCAGTATTATCACAAAAACATATAAATTTGGAATAGGAAATGTAGATGCTATCTTAGAATGTACTATCCTATTTATTGGTGCGATCTATTATTTAGCACGATCTGTTTATTTAGGTGTATATTCTGACGAAGTAGAAATGCATGATCGCACTCATAAAACTTCTATGAGCAAAAAATCTTTGTATATTAGTATAGGTTCTGCTATCGTCATCTCTCTAATTATGGGTATTAACAGTGCTATATCCTTTGCTGACAACAGTTCTCAAGGTTATGAGTATTTTACTATAGTTACACTTGTCTCAATCATGATTTATTTACCAATCTTTTTGCTTTTATTTTGTGGCATTCATCTTGTTGCAAAGAAAATTAGTATGAAAAGCCAAGAAGATGATAAGAAATTGTAGGTGAGCACCATTGAAAAATATGAAACTGAAGCTAGCAAGAGTAGAAAAAGATCTATCACAAGAAGAACTAGCTATCATTGTTGGAGTTTCAAGACAAACAATTGGACTAATTGAATCTGGAAAATATAATCCGACATTAAGTTTATGTATCAAAATTTGTAAAGCATTATCACGCACTTTAAATGATTTATTTTGGGATGAATATCCTAATGATGAATCAATGTGATTTATTTACCTTGTTTGAAATCATGTCTGTTTCAAATCAAATAGACCTTCCTACTATAATTGGAAGGTCTATTCTGTTTTTACACATCTATAATCTTTTTGAAAACAGCTATAACTAATAAAAAATAATGGCATACTTTTAAATCCAGTGGCCTTTTGCTACAACAAATATTTGCCCACCAACTGCTATTGAAAAATGATTATTCACTTTTTCCGCCTCTATTTTAAGCAAAGATGGTCTTCCAATTTCATAGCCTTGTTCTACTTTATATGAAACTTTATGGTTTTGAAAGAACTGATTTTCAACTATGTAACCTGCCAAATTTCCGTTGGCACTACCTGTTGCTGGGTCCTCTAAATGTCCAGAGGTAAACATAAAGACTCTGGCATGTAAATCATTTTCAGAATGGACAGTTTCAGTTGTAAAAACAAGGATATTCGCATTTCCGTACTCCTTTAGTACCTCATTATATAAATGATGCTCTACTCTACATCTTCGGACTGCTTCAAGTGAATTTAATGGAATAATAATGCTCGGTAATCCAGTTGAAACAATTTCAATCGGATATCTAGTATTAACATCTTCGGAATTAATTTGTAAGATACCTGCAGCCGTTTCTACATCTAGTTGAGTACTAAATATTGGCGGATTCTGTTGCATCCAAGCATATTGATCTTTAAAAGAAACGGGAATTTGCCCTACTTGAAGATTAAGCATTACCTCTGAGCTATTTTTATCGCTTAGAAAATTTCTTATTATATGAGCTGTACCTATAGTTGGATGCCCTGCAAATGGAATTTCTGAATCAGGTGTAAAAATCTCCACATCATATCCACCATTTTCTTCCTTCTCAGACATAATAAAAGTCGTTTCCGAAAAATTAATCTCCCTTGCAATTTTCTGCATTTCATCCTTCTCTATTGATCCATCAGGTATACAAACAGCCAATTGATTTCCTTCATGTTTATTTTCAGCGAAAACATCCACTAAATAAAATTTGATCTTTTTCATGTGATTTCTCCCCTCCCATGTACTATTTTGATTGCTCATTACCATGCTGTAATCTGCTTATCTTGATATGTGTCTTTATCTCTTTTCCACTCTTTTGAGAAAAGTGAATAGCGTATTTTCCTTTAGGTAAATCGATTTGTTTTTGATTAAAAGTCTGATTATAAGAGTCATCGGGCTTTAACGTAACGTCAGTTATCAATAAATCATCTTCCTTAGCCATCAATTGAAATTGGTATGTATGAATGCCTGTATTCTTAATATGGAGTTGTATAGGATGATTTTTCTTAATGGCAAAATGCATATAGCCATCACCTTGCATGGTCAAATTCGTATTATTGAATGATGAAAATGGCGTTTCCATTTTGAACATAACTGCCGTCATATTAACAGAATGAATATCATTCGTATTCAATTCTAATTCTTCTTGTATTACTTCCTTCCTTTCATGAGAAAAACCGCAACCTGTTAAAAAGATTAACAAATATACAATGGTCAAAATTGCCGTTATTTTTTTCTTATTCAATCCCATTCCCCCTTTAAGAAAAAACATCCCAAAAGTCATTTTACCATATATTAACATCTAGATTTGTAATTTTTCTATCTATCCATGCTAATATTTCATAAATAGGTAAAAATCGAATGATGTCATTAATTAACAAAAAAGAATGTCTCAAAAAGTTCCACCAAACTCTAATTGAGACATTCTTTATAAATATTCTTTTACTTCTGCAGTTATCGTCATAACTTCCTTTACACCTCTTCGTTGGTTGACAATTCAAAAAATCCAGGAATTGATTCCGCTTCATATTGTCTAATACAGATCACTAGCTTACATCTTAATTCTTGTTCTAAGTCTTCTCTATTATTTTTTGAAGTTAATAAAAGGACTTTCTTTATTTTAGGTTCAAACATTTCAATGACTTTTTCTAATGAATGATTATTACTTTTAGATTCTTTAACAAGCTTAAATAATTGGTCATTCATCTTCTAACCCTCCTGTTAGTCGTCGAGCTTTTACTACTAGCTTGTGTCAATTTTATGATGACATTTTCCATTTTCTCTAGTTTTTTTTCAAAGCGTAAAAAGAGATAGATAGTAACCGCAATCGGAAATCCAAAATTACCAAGTATCACAATCCAATCAGGCATTTGAACGATCATTTTCTTCACCTCCTTTCAAAATAATATAGGAGCGAATTTTTTCAAGCGCTTTTTGGTGGATCTTTGATACATTTTGCTGGGAAGTATTTAATATCTTACTAATCTCCGTATCATTTAAGCAATCAACATAATATAAGTGTATGATTTCTTTTTGTTTATCAGTTAACAGGGTAATAGCTTCATACAGCAAAGGTTCATCGATATAATCCATTATGGTATGAACGAAGCAATTGTCCATTTTTTCTTGTGCCTTTTCATCTACAATGGTATCTTTTAAAAACAAATTTCCCTCTTCATCAATAGAACGCTCTAATATAAGCGAATGTGAATTATTATGTTTTCTATTTTTTTTATCAAAATTTATGGCGTTAAAATATAAGGTTGAAGAAATAAAGGAGACAAATCGAATGTTGAAGTAAAAACACTTAAATGCTTTATCTAACTGATTCTTGTTAAACGTTGATGGGTGTTCTACATATTGCATCAGTAGTTTATCATTTTCAGGATTTTTTAAGAAAGAATGAATAATATCATTGTCTAAATACTTTTTACGTTTTTCTTTATATCTTTTGTAATCTAACAAACAACAATTCTCATTTTTACTTTTCATTACTCTTTTTCACCCCTTCCAGGAACATACGTTCTGAAATTTGTTGTAAAAAAAGAGACTATTCGTCATAAGATAAAATGTATTAGTGGCTTGAAATATGCCTTTTTATAGTTTCTTACTTATATACAATAATCATTGCTGGATTATTTGCAACCACCTTCTCATTTTTCCTATAACTTCTTAATAGGATTACAACATAATTATAGTGTTTAAATTATACCATTTATAAGAAAAATTCACATAAACCATTTATACCATTTATTGTAAATTACTTATATTTTTTCTTTGTATTGGTAAACTACCATTTACTTATAAAAGAATAAAAAAGAGCAGAAAATACAACCATTTTTATAAATTTTTCTATTTTTACTTAACTTTTTTTATAAAAGATTACCAATCTGTATTAGAATCCTCAAAAAGATATTCATACAAAATATGATTTTTTCAGTATGTTCCGTTAAACATGCTTCAATTCGTGCTTATCAAATTCAAATTCTACATCGCCATCCCTCGCATTAGGCTCAAATCTTTCTCTCTTCTCCACGAATCGCACAGGTTTTCCGCCTATTCATTTTTTGATCATCAGCAACGAGAACCTATCAATTATGAAAAGCATTAGGGTGTTAAAGTAGTGATAAATCCTCCACTACTTTAACACCCT
>NZ_CABKRX010000097.1 GCF_902374955.1 Bacillus massilioanorexius | reverse complement strand
ATTTTTTATAGCAAGCATGTCAGGTGTAACCTTTAAAACCTTAAAGACTCATACTGTAGCACTTCTATTCAACATATTCATATAGTACAACGCTTTCCATATAATTAACAAAACGTCGAAGCGCCTTCGCCTCTTCAGAATGAATAGCACCATCTTCAAACATTTTGGAAATTTCCTGCCTCATTACTTCTAATGCATCTAAACATAAGATTTCTTTCTGTATATCCAAAATTGATTGTGTCATTTCCATGTTTTCTAATTCTATTCTTCGATACATAAGACGTTTATAATAATAAATGACATTTTGGATAACCTCTGGTTGATCACTTAGGTTAGCTCGTTCTTCTAATTCATCTAAAATCCTTTCAAAAGTATATAAACATATTTCTTTTTCGATGTCTTGAATCTTTAATAATTCTTGCTCAGCGAGGTGACTCCGTTTCCAATTTTTTAATACTTGATTGAGCTTTTGGCGGATAACACGATTAGAACCACTTTTCACTGCTTTTTCACGTTCTACGATGGATTTCTCAAAATCTTTGATTATATTAGGATCCAATTCATGTTTATCTGTATATTCCTTAACATAATGTCTCTCCTGTTGAAGACAGTGCAATCTTTCCATCTTAAGCTTTTCATTGTATTCACTAATTTCTTCATCATTTTTGGTTTCAGAATGAAGCATATAAAGCATAAATGTATATTGATTGACTAAGTCATATACGACTGAAGCATTTTCTTCCGTTTTCTCGGATTTGATGGATTGAATAGCTCTCTTTATCATCCGTTGCTTTTTATCATTTAAATCAAAGGCTTTTACATGTTCATGCCCCTCATCTTTACTTAAAATAGGAAGAAAAATAGTCGCCACGAGAAGTGTAAAAAGAATCACACCAGCAGCTAGAAAAATAATAAGTGATCGTTCTGGAAATGCTCCATGTGCATCTGTAAAAAACGGGATGGATAATACCCCAACCATAGTTATTGTTCCACGTACTCCAACTAAGCTAGTAATTAAACTTGTTCTAATCGATGGTTTTTCTACAACACCTTTCTTCGAACAAGCATAATCTAGATAATTGAATACATGTGACCAAACAAAACGAATTCCTAAAATGATAGTACCTAATGCCAGAACATATCCCAACAATAACCAATTGCTTAAATGTTCATTTTCTATTAATGATCGCATTGCTGATGGAAGAGTTAACCCCAACAAAAGGAAAATAACTCCATTTAATACATATGTAATAATGGACCATATATTGTCAGTTAATACCTGCTCTTGAGCTGTAAAATTTTCTGTGCGCTCTTTAACAAGAGCATAAATAATCCCTCCCGCTACAACAGCAATAACTCCTGAAGCATGGAAAAGTTCCTCTACGATAAAGAAAATAATAAATGGTGTTAATATTTGCAATAGTGAATGAAAAACAACATCTACAATGCCACGTCTACGCAGTGTATAATGAAGCCATTTAAATATTAGCTCGAGCCCAATTCCAAATATGGCTCCTACAATAAACATATAAAAGAAATCACCCGTAGCCTCTTTAATTGAAAAATAACCCGTGACTACCGCAGCAACAGCATAATTAAATGCGACAAGACCCGAGGCATCATTGATTAATGATTCTCCTCTTACTAAATTCATGATTCTCTCTGGTATATGTATACGTTTCGCAATCCCATTAACGGCAACTGGATCTGTTGGTGACAATATAGCTGCTAATGCAAAAGCAGCAGCTATCGGAATTGTGGGAATCATCCAGTTTACAAATATTCCTCCAAGAATAGTTGTAATAAGCACTAGAATAATAGCATTGCCTAATATTGGAGCACGCATTTTCCATAATTCTTCACGCGGAAAACGAGCGCCATCATTATATAATAACGGAGCAATAAACAATAATAAAAACCATTCTGTCTCAATTTCTATCGTAAAATCATTGACGATTAAAGCGATAATAATCCCAACAAAAATTTGTATTAATGCTGTTGGTAAAAACGTTACATAATGACCAATTATATTTGACACGAGTAATAAAACCAACAGTATTAATATAGTCGTTAATATCTCCAATTTACCTTCACCTCTACTTGTATCTATCTATCTATTCATACCACATACCTAAACATTTACTTTTTGTCATGCTAACAAAAAGCAAATATGTAAACAAACTTTGTTTATTATTTAGAGCTAAATCATTCTTTGCTTTTAAATTTTCATTAAACCTCGCCATGTTGTTTCAGACTTGAACTGAAAGAATTTCTATAAGTATACTAATATTATAACATGAATATACCATCAGTATATTTTTAAACCATAGGTATATTTTTGTAATGTTCAGCCCGAAAAATAAAAAAAGATCATATATTTACAGGGAGAAATTTGGTCCTAATGCTATCTTATGACAAAGAGAAATCGGCTTAGAAGAAATTCTTCCAAGCCGATTTCTCAATTAAACGCTCTAGAGAAGGTAGTTGAATCATTTTGATGTAAAGTTTGAATGAAAACCTAGAAAAGTTGAATCAATTAGCATAAAAGTTGAATGAATCTCTAATATCTATCCCTTTTCCGTTACACCCTTTCTAATGTTTGAGATACTTTTACCACTTGTAAAAGCATGAATAACTTGCCATTTACCCTTCGTCTCAAAGTTGGATTTTTGATATACTTTTTCCACATGCTCATTTATAGGAAATACCCAAAGTGCTTGAAGATGTTGTTCAATGACTTTTTGCTGTATAAAACGTAATAAATGAGCAATTAATCCTCTACCACGATATTCTAAAAGTGTCGCAACACTTTCAACTCTAGATTGATTCTGAATTTGGAAGAGACTTGCTGTACAGCAAGCCACACCTTTATAGCGTAATAAATAAAAAGTAAAATGTGGAGATTGGAATTCTTGTAAAAAAGCTTTTTCACGAACAGATCTTCCACCAAATTCTTGAATACTACATTCTATATCTAATGCTTCTTGCAGATTCTCATCAATAACTCTTTCTATCTCGATATCTGGATTGTTAGGAAGATTGACTAATTGTCCATTCCACAATTGGATAGAATCAGAAAACGTTTCATAACTAAATCCATGTCGTTCTAGCGCTTCGACAAATTGTAGGTTTTCATGAACATTATATAAATACACTCTTGGAATTAGTTGCTTTTCAAGATAAAACTGTTTTATCTCCTGTAACAGATGATCTGCGCATTTAACCTTCCTCCAAATATGTGCATGATTGGCATCGTAATAATTAGGTTGTTTCTCATTATAAAACAACACCCCTGCTTCGCATGACATCTTATTGGAAAAGCTCGATAAATAATCACAATCCAAAGCTACAATTTTTTCTATCATATTCATGCATATTCTCCCTCAATGTCAGGCTGCTTAACTTGTAATTAAATAGGATATATACTTCGTGCTTGCACGACAATTGAATGAATCAATTCTTGGACTGTTATCTCTTTACTTAATCTTGTGCTTTGCCCCGCCCATAGTGACATAAATTCTTTATTACTTTGTTTGGCTGCTTCTTGTCTGATTTCCTTAGTTAATGAGTTTTGAAATGGATAAGCTGGTAATTCCAGATCATAGGCTTCCATAGATTTAATAAATTGATTTGCTATCCCTCTAGCTGTTTTTCCAGAAAAGGCTTTAGTAAACTGTGTCTCTTCCTCCGTTGCTTGTAGAATAGCCTGCTTATGTAACAGATGGGCACCACTTTCCTCCGTAGTTAAGAAGGCTGTGCCTAATTGAGCAGCTTCTGCCCCTAGACAAATTGATGCTACAAGTCCTCTCCCATCCATAATCCCTCCAGCAGCTATCACCGGTATGTGCAATTCGTCAACAACTTGTGGAATTAAAGACATCAAACCTATGTAACTTTCATTTTTCAAAAAAGTTCCACGATGTCCACCTGCCTCACTCCCTTGAACCACAACTGCATCCATTTCAAGACTTTCGATTATTTTTGCCTCATCAACGGTAGTAGCTGTACCTATTACCGTTGTTCCATTTTTCTTTAGTTCTTTTATTACTTCATGACTTGGAACTCCAAAAGTAAATGAACAGATTTCCACTTTTTCCTCCATTATGATTTCTAGTTGTTTTTCGTAAGTATCATTCATATCTACTTTAGATAGTTTCAAGGAATCCAAATGCAATTCTTTCCGAAACGGCTCTAACAATTGTATAGAACGATTAATAATGTCTTCTGATACATCATTATTTTCAGGTACAAATAAATTAATACCAAACGGTTTAGAGGTCATTTCCTTCACCTGTGAAACAAATTCCTTGGTAGCTACAGGAGATAAATAGCCAGCACCAATATTCCCAAGTCCTCCAGCATTAGACACAGCAGCTACAAGATTAGGTGTTGTTATACCAGCCATTGGTGCTTGTATAATCGGATAAGCAATCTTTAATTGATTTAGTAGGTTTTTATTATTCATAAAAAATTCCCCCAATTCCCCCAAGTTTCTGTAATTCCTTCGATATTACTCTATCAATACTTATCAATAGTGGCTCCTATTACAGATGCACGAATAAAAGAAAGCTTTTGAAATCTAGATAATTCTTCAGGTGTACCTGTTACAACAGCACCATTGATTCTTATCTCGCCGTTTGTTGTTACTGTATTTTCTTTTATTCCCTTCAATGATTCTTTAACAGCATTGTTTTGTGGATACATTTTTCTTATTTCTTTTAGTTCTTGGATATAGCTTTGGCCGCTTTCCTTAGAATATGGCATTCCTTCTTCAACAGCAAAGCCAAAAGCTCCACCACCGCCTTTTGTTTTTAAATCGTCTCCATCTAACTCATTTTCCATTTTTTTCATCCGCGCATTTGTCGTGGTATCAACCCAAAGCCAATTCACATTTTGATTTCCTAGAAGGTTATATACATCTGTTATAGTCATCGATTCTTTAAAGGAAAAAGCGACTTCAATTAATTTGTTTTTATCGAGATCTACTGCTATAGCGAGCTCATCTGGAAAATAATCATACGAAATAAGTGGATAATAGAAATCAATCTTTCTTTGATTATTAAAATCATTATACCTGACATGCCTTTTCGCTTTTTCATTGAAAGTGATTGTTTCAACACTTACACTACCTTTTTCGTCTATTACCTTACCAATTAAGGGAATCTTTTTTTCACTCTTTTTCCAAACAATAGATCGATCACCAATGCTCTTTCTGAACGTACTCTCTTCAGTCACGCTAAATATATTATATTGATACGTTGATGAACTATAATAAATATTCGCTCCATATACAGTCCCAAAATCCGAAAGATTATTTTCAATTTTTTTATTAAGAAGGTAATGACTGCCAAAATAAGAGCTAATCAAAAGAAATGATGTCGTAACAAGTACGAGTAGAATCATTTTGATTATTTGTTTTCGTTTAGATTTTTTTAATGCATTCTGTAAGGATGGACTACTAACAAAATCAATTTCATTCTCTTTATTCACACTATTCTTATCTTTCATAGCTCTCCTCCTTATAAACCTCCGCAAATTTTTTTCTAGCTCTAAATAAATTTGTTTTTACCGAACTCACAGTAATGTCTAATAACTCAGAAATTTCTTCATATGATAAATTTGATTGATATTTTAGCAATAATAACTCTCTAAAATGTGGCTTGAGCTTATTTAAGGTCATTCTTAAATATTGGTTTCTTTCCTTAACTAGAAAAATGGTTTCAGGTAAATCTCCAAAATCTATCATTTTAAGCAATGCTTCCGTATTATTATCACAGCGTTTCTGTTTTCGACACTGATCATAATAGAAGTTTAAAGCAACCCGAATTAACCAACTTCGGATTTTTGTAGTATGTATGGTATCGTAGTATAACAAATATTTATATGCTGTTTCTTGGACAGCATCTTCAGCGTCTGCATGTGATATGCCCATTTTACATAAATATCTATACACTATATTTAATTCCGAATTTAGCTCCTTCATGTTTGTTCATTCATCCGTTTTCATCCTCCTGATAACTAGACGTAAGATATAAGGAAAAGTTTACAATATTTCAATATTTTTTCAAAATGATAGTATACTCATTACTAGAAAAGGAATGTTCGAAAAATTAAATATTATAAATTCCTAGACGATAAATAAGAGGATGTCAATCTATGACACCCTCTTATATTTTATGTGAGTTCCTTACTCTTCCATATATCAATTCATAACTCTCATTTTGTCTATGTCCTCCATTACTAACAGATTGAATCAAAATAATCATAGTTAAGATAATTCTTATAGGCTTTGTGGTAAAAACTTTTTATATAATAGAATGGCATTTGTATGTTCTTTTAGTACATCCATTGTGATTGGATGAGGTTTTGTATAGATGGTAGGGTAATCAAATTAACCTGCGCTTTCACGAATGGAAAAATCCGGTTTTTTCCTCACTAAGACAAAATTCTGCATTAATTCCTTTTTTATTCCCTCGAGCATCTATTCTAATCCATTTTTGTAATGAATCTATATACACTGCATTTAAAGCATGAATACAATATCCTTTCTCAGGTGAATCAAATAGCATTAGCCGTTGATAACAAAATCCTGTCGGAATACCTTGCGAACGTAATATAGCTGCCAAAAGATTTGTTTTTGCATAGCAGATACCTACTTTATATTGTAATACTTCCGATGCTAGACAAGTAACCTGTTCAGATTGTACATCCCACGAATGGGCAATCTGATCACGTACAAATTAAAAAGCAATTTCAATTTTTTCTATATTTGTTTGCTTTGTAGCAAATAATTGACTAATCAGATTTTGAATGCTTGCATGAGAATAATTGACCTCTGTTAATTCTGTTAAATAATCCTCTATTTTTTCAGATTCACAATTGAGTTTCATAATCATCCTCCCTATGATTAAAGCATAGTCCTCAATATAAGCTACAATCTACTTTAATTGAACTGTAATCTTCTTTTCTCGAACTAACGCTTTCAAATCATGTCTATTTGACACAACGATAACTTTATCATTATATTTTTCTAGCTTTTTTAAAATAGAAGCTCTTTCATAATTTTGATAATCTTTGTTCCATTGAAGCATCTGTTTAAGTAGTTTTAGGGAAGGCCTATAATCTGATTGCTCAATTCTTATTTTTTGAAATAGATATCTTTTAACAATGTGTATCATTCTTCTTCTATATGAAACATCTAAAAGAATAATGAGGTCTGCCTTCATAAAGCTTTGATTAACCCAATGATACTGTGAACCTTCATTAATCCATTGCTCGGTTTGAACAATTTCTTTTAATAATTCTTCTCTTCTTTCGCGTGAACTTTGTCTTACTCCTTCTATCATACTCTCCCACACAAGGTTATCTATTTCATACGTAGGTATTGAATAAAAGGTAGAAAGCTTTTTGGCTAACGTTGTTTTGCCACTACCAACAGAACCAATAATATGGATTTTATTAAAAAACTTCTCCATCTCATCACCTTTTTTATGTCATTTTTGCTGTACAAACACGACTGCTTATTTGCACAATCTAATTAATTGTATTTTCTGAAAATAAAACCGATAATTACTTTATACATATTGCATAGCCCTACTTAATAGATAGGAGGATAAGTCATTGAATACTATGTTTTCACCCTCTCGTTGGGAAATCAAATCCTTACATACGAAAAATATCCCATCTATTCAACATGAATTACATGATATGTCATCTTTTTTGCATGAAACTTCCGAAGCAATCGGCTTCACAGAGGAAAATTGTAAAGTCATTATATCTTTTATAAAAAATATTGAAACAATAGAATGCTTCCTCTACTGTTTATCAATAGAAGAACAAGACCCTTCATACTTATCCATTTTACAGTCCCAAATTTCCATATTAAAAAGTGACATACGCTCTCTCGTTTATACATGGTCGGAGATGGTTCAACAATACGATACTACACAAAACGATAATGAACTACTTTCATATAGGAATTTACTAGTCAATAGACAAAATAAAAAGCAAACCATTTCAGAAGAGTTATTTATCACTAATTCTACAATAGAAGTATTAAGAGGGCATGAAGAAATTTATAAACAGCTTCAAAATAGCTCTAAAGTAATAATGGATGGACAATCATACACGATTTTTCAAATTGAAAATATTGCTATGAAGGGAAGCCATACTACACAACAGGTAAATGCCTTCCAAGCATTAAATGAGTACTTTAATCAATACTCTCCTGTCTATGCTTCTATTTATAATCATATGGGTGGACTTAGGATATCTCACTATAAACAAGTCAATTCACATTTTCTCGAAGAGTCTTTAGCTAAAAATGGTTTATCATTACATGCATTAAATACAATGTGGAGTACCATTGACAGGAATTTACCAAAATTAACACGTTATATTGACATGAAAGCTCATGAATATAAGAAAGAAAAAATTAGTTGGTATGAATTAATGTCTAATACTCAGGAAATATCAACAACTATTACATTTCAAGAAGCTATCACCTTTATATCAAAAGCATTAGCTTCTATCGATCCATCTATGTCGAAATTTGTCCTTAAAGCTATAAAAAACAGCTGGATTGATGCCGTACCACATGAATCAAAATCTCTCAGTGGATTTTGTGTTCCTTTTCTTAAGAATAAACAATCCAGAATATCATTATATTTTGATGGACAAATAGATAGTGCCCGAATTTTAGCTCATGAATTAGGACATGCATGGCATTATCAGCAAATAAGTGAATTAACCTCCCTTTCATTTTTAGAGGATCGTTTTGAAATGACAACAGCAGAAACTGCCTCGATTTTTTTTGAAACTGCTTTTGTTGATGCTGCTATACACTCTTCAAAAGATCCCGTAGCTAAAAAGGCTCTTCTTGGCTGGAAAATTGAGCGTAGTCTCAATTATCTCATGTCAATTCGAGGAGCATATGAATTCGAAAAAAGATTCAATGAGCACAGAATGACTGGGCCTTTAACAGTTGACACCATCGAAAAAATCTCTTTGCAAGTACAGGAAGATGCCTATGGTAAGACTCTTAGCTCATACCAACCTTACGTTTGGATTAAGTATGAACAATTTTATCAGGCGGAAGTTCCTTTCTATAATTATCCTTATACCTTTGGTTTTTTATTAAGTCTAGGTCTTTTAAAAATATCTAATAATGAGCATTTTCCTACTCAATTCCAACGTTTTTTGAGAGAAAGTGGCACTGCACCAGTAGAAAAACTTGTATATAAACATTTTCATATCGAGCTGACTAACACCATTTTTTGGCAGAATGCAATAGATATGATCATACACGATATAGAACAATATCAATTACTTTGAAGTTTATCTATCATAGAAACACAACCTTGACCAGCATAAGCCAATCCATCCAGAAGGTTTCTCTTTGACCTTCTGGATGGATTGGCTTATGACCTCGAGGGGCTAGGCGCTGGAGCTAGACTTCAACATTTTCAAAACAAACAGTCCAAGATCAAAATTTTATAATGTCCTAAACAAAAAAGAACGAAAAATATCGCACACGAATATTTTCGTTCTTTTTAGTATCTTTTCCCGTATATCTTTTTTCCATTTTGATCATATGCTGTTATCATTATGGGCATATGTAGCTCCTCACCCATAAGAGGGAGATACCAAAGCCAATTGTTTTCTTGAAGTTGTATTCTATTAGGTTGCCTTTCATTTTCGCTTACGATGATAATGGACTTTACTTTATCATTATTCATACCTCAAACCATAGAAAACTCGTTTTGTGAATTAGTTATACTAGCCCAATATAATGGATCATCTGTTTCTTCATTCCAATTAAAATCAAGCATTCCTGAAATATTTTTTACTTTTGAAAAGGATTCATTCATTTGGACATACATTAAACCATCAGCATTTTGATAGAAAACAAGATTTTTTCTATCTTATGACATAACTCTTTATTGAAGGAAGTGTCCGAAGAACGGTTTTCTATGCAATAGCTTTTTACACCTCATTCCTTATGATAGATAGATACTATAGAAGCATTGACAAAAACAAAGCACTTGAAAAACTCATACAAACTAGTAGAATGATTGCTTGAACCAATAATATAGATCCTAAAGATAATATATATTTTTAAAATACAAATATAAAAAAGATGAACAACACGAATTGTAAAATGGATGTTATCCTCATAATTCCTCCAAATTATATTCCACTTTAATGCAAAATATCCTTGTATATTAAAGAATTTATGTTTTTGTATCATGCCATTTATTAAGAATTTCTTCATTTTTCTATTAACTAGTTCTTCATATTTATTATGTAAGCTTATAGTATAAAAAATGAACTAGGATAAGCAAAACTCACTTGAACGGATGCCATGAGAGATGAGTTTTATTTGGAGGTATGCTTTATGTTTTTTGGTGTTTTATTAATAGGTTCCATTATTGCTAGTATCTTATCAGCAATCATTTATCTACCTATATACATAGCCCAACGAAAAAAGAAAATCCCTTTTCTAAGACACTTCATTCATTATGTATTTATTGGTTGTTGTATTGTAATTAGCTTTGCCACACTTTTTCTCGGTGGAGTTACCTTTAATCCTGATTATTATTTTCTCAATCTGCATCCTTTTATCTGGATCAGTGAAGTATATACGATGGGTTGGGCTAGAATGATTGAACAATTAATATTAAACATTTTGATGTTTGTACCACTATGTATCTTACTACCGATAGTATTTAAAGGATTACGATCATTTTGGAAAACAACAATTGTCGCACTATGTATGACAATTTCCATTGAATTCATTCAATATTTTACTGGGCGCTCTGCAGATATTGATGATGTAATCATGAATGTATGTGGAGGAATGATTGGATATTTCCTATTCTCTTTACTTAATCATCTCTTTCGAAATAAAGCATGGTGGAAGCAATTAAATGGTATGCAAAAAAGAAACCAAAATTCGTGAAAGAATTTTGGTTTCTTTTTAAAGATTCATTCATAAATTTCAAATGCATCTTCAGGTAACTTATGAATGTGATGTAAATAGCTTTTTACTTTTTCAGCCTCATTCAAAGGATATATAAATTGAAGTTCTTTACTAACATATAAAGCAGTATCTTGAAATAACTCAATCATTTCAAACAATGCATTCCAAATCGCATCATCATTACTTTCTGAAAAGGTACGAAGATATTTTTCCCAAATATCCTTATCAACAAACTGTTTTAGATACTTCCCAGATTTACCTATACTAACAGAGAAATCTGTATCAATCCCTACCTTCCACTCGAGCATAGTGAGTAGCATCGATCTGACATGGTGCATATAATCTAGGGCATATAATACTTCTTTCCTCCATAACCCCTTAGCAACATATGTAGACAACCACCAAAATTCATTCCAGCAATCCAAATAGAATGATAATGTCGGCTTTTTCACCCAATAACCTTTATCAGTTGGTTCAGGTATACTTTTACTCGGGTCATCCTTGTCCAATAATAATATTGTTAAAGAGTCCTCCTTATAATATGCTTCCTTTTCCTCAATAGGAACTAACATTAAATCAATTCGATTTCCATCCTCGAACAGCATTAGATAAGTAAATCTTCCCCCTAAAGATGGCGGAAATAAAAACATATTCTCTGGGGTTTGCATCATGATCCTTTCACCAAACACATTTATCCAGGATGGATGATTTATGAATGTTTGCATATCTGTAACAAGGTATACAATATCATAATCTTGAAAAGGATCTTTCGGAGCCCTTTGATTTGTTCTAGAACCATTCATTGCAACTGCCCGAATACGATGATCTTCCTTGGCAACTTGTAAAACTAAACTTATGATTTCTTTTGACGACCGCATAATAAAACCCTCACTCCGTTCAAGATTTGACAACTATTAAGATGTAAGACACTATCAAACTATTGCCCTTCTCTCGTTTTTGAAAACACTCTTAACAATGAATGGATTTGATATTTTTTCACTAATATAGACAATATTTTATATATGCTATATCCAATCATTATACCAAAAACATTACATATAATATCATCTATATCAACTGTTCTTATAACAGCTCCAAGCATGATTTCGATAAGTTGCAAAAACTCGATAGCTGCTGAAATCATAAACCCCAATAAAAATATTCTTATATTACTTCTAAATCTATTAAATAATAAGGGAACTAATACACCCAAAGGCATTAATAATAAAATATTCCCCCCAACATTTCGAATAATAAGATTTATCATAAAAGCCGTGTCGCCATCATAGGCTACTCCAATTTGTTTGATATTATGAAAAATATCTCTCATTGGTATGAAATTAATAGATCTTCGTACATCTAATTGAACGCCATCCATTCGAATTCCCAATGGTAATAAAGTAACTGAAATCATCATAAGTATATAAATAATAAAAAGAAACAAAACAGTTTCTTTTATCCAACTTGACTGTTTCTGTTTTTTTAAGATAATGGTGACAAAAATACTTCGTACTAAAATAAAACAAATCACACCTAAGATGATAATCATCTCACTTTCTAGTTCATACAAAAACTTTCATCCTTTCGCTTAAAAATAAGGTCGTTCGTGATTGAACGACCTTTTGCTAAAAAAACGTTACGATACGCTTATCAATTATACTGATCTTTAATTATGCCCTACATATGTACCACCAATAAAATCATGGATACCTCTCTTATCTTCTCGAAATCCAATCATGAAAGCACTTACAACATTTGCGATTCCAAAGGTCACTAATCCAATCAAATAGAATCCTACAATCTCTCTTAAAATCATATTTTTCATAGTTAATTTTTCATTATCCATACGTTTTATCTTAATTTTCAAAATTCTCTTCCCGATAATATAACCGCCCCATATCACTGGAACAATCGTTAAATACAAAGTATAGATTAGTTCCCAGGTTCTTCCTTCTTGCCATTTAATCGAAAATTCCCCCTTAATTAGATATGTTATGATTCCACCTACTAACATAAAAAAAAGCGAATCTAATAATCTAGACAAAAACCGCACACCTAAACCTGCTGGGAATTTCACATTCACTACGTGTCACATCCTTTCTTATCCTCATTTAACATTTATTTCTAAAATATCATACTTATAGCCATATATAAAACATTTCATATAAAAAACTGATCTTAATCGGTATAAAACAAATAAGAACAGTTTCAAATATTTATCTATCCTCGAATTGTCATATACATGCTACATCAATTATCAGGATACTTTCTTGTATCCAAAGGTCTGATAAGCTTGTATCTTATAAGCCTTATCTTTATTTACACAACTCTTCTATTATAACCTCACTTGTACATTGCAATTGTTCGGATAGGTCTTTAGTATTTGTTTCCAAGCCAAAATAGTATATTTCGTCTTGATTTTCAAAGTATGTATTCGGCAGTTTCATTTCTTCATTCGCCATTCTAGTTATGAGGTTTTGAACAAATTTACCTTGCGTAATCAGATCTGTTGATCCTAAATGGAAAATACCAGTTTTTTCATGATCTATGATATATGTAATTTGTTTAGCTAACAAAGTATCCATAAGGTTATTACATTTTAAATTACAGTATGCCTCTATTTCTCCACCGTTCTGAATAAAGTTTTTTACTACATTAAATCTCAGTGAATTCTTTCCCCATATAGCTGGAATTCGAATAATAACAGCACGTTCCTTTAATAATTCTAGAACAACTTCTTCACACTGAATTTTGAATTTCCCATACTCTGACATAGCGACTGGGTTTTCTATAACGCTATGAGGTTTTGAAAAATCACTATCAAAAACATTCAAAGTAGAAAAGTAGATAAATGTCGTATCTTTTTTTGTAATTCTAGTGCCAACTGCTGATGAAGTTCTACTTGTTTCTGAAAATCGCCTCGTAAACAGGAAATCACTACATCTGGTTCTAAAGAGGAGATAAGCTCGATAAACTTCTCCTTTTGACCGATTTCCAACTGATATTGCTTATGACTTGGTAAATCAACAGGTTTTGAATGATAGGTACCGTAAACGTCATATGTATCACTACACTCTGTCACAATCGCCGACCCTATTAATCCACTTGCACCGAGAATCAATATTTTCCTCATGTTTCACTCTCCTTAAATTCTCTATTTTGTTCGTTAGGTTTTAATCATCATTCATACTTTCAGAATGATTAGAGATACTGATTTTCATTTCACTGTAACCCTTCAGACACGTAAAAATCCACCCTCTGAATGAATAACCTGACCTGTTATCCAATTTGCTTCGTCACTAGCAAGAAAAAATATAACCCTTGCAGCATCTTCTGGTTCACCAACTCTTCCCATTAAAAATTTTGGACGTAGATTCTCTCTAATTTCTTCATTCATCCAATTGGAATCCGTTGGTCCAGGATTAACAGCATTCACTGTTATACCAAGATGAGCCAATTCGGCTGATAACGAAACAGTAAAAGCTGAAATAGCCCCTTTTGAAGCTACATATGCTAAGTTACCAGGCATTGGACCAAGATCCTGTCCTGATGTTATATTAATAATTCTTCCATAAGCATGATTGACTTTATTAAATCGTTTTGCAAATTCCGCACATAGAAGACAAGTAGACCTAACATTGACTGCATAATGGTCATCCAAAATTTTTGCGTTCATTTGTAAGTAATCTACATCAATAGAATGAGCAGCATTGTTAACGAGAATAGATGGATTATCCATTTTTCTTGTCACTTCATTCATTATTCGTTCTGCAGCATCCGCTTTAGACAAATCAATTTCCATGTACTCACAACAAACACCTAACTCTATTATCTCTGATTTAAATTGTTCTGCCCATCCATCCTTTGACATCCAATATGTAAAAAAAATGTCTACTCCATTACATGCCAACTTTCGACAAGTTGCTGCTCCAATCCCTCTTTCATTCCCTACACCTGTAACGATAGCTATTTTTCGATTTTGCTCTTTCAAAAAAAGCCCTCCAATACTTCATATTTTTTTAAGATTTGTAATCCTATACGAGCAATTTGATAGAAAAAAACAGTACTTCAAAATGATAAAAGACCCTATTAAAATAAGTGAGTAAACCAATAAATCTTGACTATCCATCTATTTCTTTTAAAGCCTTTTCAATGATTCTTCTTATAAATGGCTCCTTATTTATAGTATAAGTAGAGCGATCAAAGGGATACATAGAGGCAAGTTCTTTCTTTAAACAAGCATATTCTTTTAAGCTTTCTGGATGCCCACGTAAATAATTTCGAAAGAGAATTTTCTCATTCCACTCGATTCCATCCATTTCACATATATGTATATGAACAGTTCCTTGTTGATATAAGCCTTTTCTAAAAAACTTCCGATCCTTGAACTCTGGCTTATCAACAAATTCAAATCCAATATCCTGTCAAGGCTCAATGAATACTACGAAATCTTCTAAATTCTTTATACCTACTAATATATCAATGATTGGCTTGGCTGCTAAACCTTCTATAGAAGTACTTCCAATATGTTCAATCGCTATGATTTCATTACCTAATACCTGATTTACTTTCTTTTTTTCTTCCTCGAATTGTTTAATCCATTTTGGATTATGTTCTAATAGCTTTACTGTCGGTTTTACCATTAATAATAGCACCTTCTTTTCTCTTTTGACTAAAAGTATGAAGGGAAAAAAGCACCCCTTATGAGATGCTTTTATCCAATGGCACTTTCCTCATCCGTGTCTTCTGCTTCAAAAATTAATACGGTTGATTCCGTAGTGCCTGAACTTACCTGAGGAATAGCATAAGTTAGCTTAAAACCCTCCTTGCCTCTTTGATTCAAATGCTTGGCTAGTTCTTCTAAAGGTAATTTTTGATCCATTGTACCTTCTATTTTCGAAACACTATATCGATAAATTCGCATATTTCTTCCTCCTTATCGTTAATATCCTAACCTCAAAGAAGAGAAAATATTTACAAATATTAACTTTGAAGTGAATCATCTTTACTAAAGTCAAGCTCCTTCTCCGAATGCATTCAAAAGTAACGTCGATCCAATATATAGTCGATGAGATAATAATTCGGTATACCATTCAGAAAATACGAGCAGTAATTCTACAACTCTTATTTTTTATTCGAATAATGAAACATGAAGATTGATGTTGATACAATGTATGAGCATGGCATGCAGTTGTCCTCTATGATGTATAACATGAGTTAATATTTCTAATAGCCATTCATACCTCGTATACGTCACACCCCAATAGGCAGTCAGCTTCTCTTGTAAATCAGTTTCAGAATAGTTCATGTACTCATTCCTTAACAAATTGTAATTTTCAACCAAAGCTACTACAATATCTTTTTTATTATCGAGATCACAACTGCTATACAATTGTCTCATTTCTTCTTCCGTTGCTCCATCTGCAATCAACAAATCTGCTTTACAAATTATCGCAATATGTTCAAAAAGCTCACCGACAGAATACTTGTTAGGCGTTGGTCTTAATGTTAAATCTTCATCCGTTAAACTTTGAAGCATTTCCTTAGTAGTGGATAAAGCCAAATAAATTTGATACAAGATACTCTCACAATAATAATTCATTTTATCTCCATTCATTGACTTTGTTTTTCGCACGAAACTAGTAAAAATAAAGGTAATCTCATTCTTCGTTTATATTCATTGTCACTTATAAATGCTTGTTCTATAGGTTTTCCTTCTCTTATATCTGTTATTGTAAACCCTACATTTTTTAGCATTTGAAAATATTCTTCTATCGTTCGATGATATTTCACAACCTTTTTTCCCATCCATGGTTCAATTCTTTCACCACTATAAAAATAATCATCTACAATCCAATCTTCCTTTCTTGCAGATGTATTAGCACTTTTCATAGATGAAGTTAGAAGAGGATGCTGAACACTAAAAATAAATTTGTATATACATATCGATTAGACTATTAATATCATATCAAGGAAAGAAATGGGCATACTAAAAAAAGAAATTCCATTCTATAGAACATTCAGGTGAATTCTTTTGAAAATCTTACTCATTCTATCAACGTTTACGGTACCAATAATCATGTTTTTCCTCCAAAAACTTTGGAAAAAGACGCGCATTTTATTTAACTATTTGGCTTTCTTATCAATCATCATCTTCGGTAGCATAACATCTGTTTCAGTCTATCAAATCATTAAAGACCAAACCGTATTTATGACGAATATACATGCCATTCTTCTAAATCCTTTTTTCTTATTGACAGGGGCTTATTTAGGATTATATATCACTTACCAATTAATTAATTTATCGCTAAACGAAAGATAATCTTCTTTTTATAAAAGGCAGTCTATGTATGTGCGGCTCCTTGTTTTCAATTGAAGTGTGCCTAACAAAGAAAGGAAAAACAGAACAATTAACGATAGCACACACAATAGTATAAGCTAATGTATAGAAAAGGGATCGTTCTATGTTTGGCGAGATCATCTTTATAAAAATGGCTATTGGCATGACCGTAATCCACAATTGATGTTACATCTAGCAAAAGCTCCCTCTGTGAGCTATCTTTCTAACTCAATATATTCTCTCACTAGTTTCCACTGCCCTTCTTCTTTTCTCCAAATAAACATACATTGAGCAGGATAAGGTTCACCATCAATTATATTTATTTCTCTTCCCATAACAACCATTTCATCCCCATTGTTTCTTTCAGTAAATGACAGTGGATTGAAACTTTTTTCAGCTGTATTATATTGCATTAATACTTCATCAATATCATAGTCATAGCGATATTCCTCCGGACAATCAAGATTGGAATGTGCCCAATAGCCTATAAATTTTTCAGACATAAACATTCTAATTTCAGTTCCATTTTTATTCCGTAACCCCAGATTCCACGCTTCAAAATACTGATTCAAAACTTTTCTAAAATGACTCACTGATATCCCCCTTTATTCATCCATCTTAAGTGTATATGCTATATATTCTGTATTCATTTTCTATCCTAGTACTCGCCTTTATAACATTCTCTTAAAAACATGATTTTATCTTTCAACTAGCCTATTACCATAATCATTTAAGATGTTTATTAAAGAATAGAAAAAAGACTGATCAACTAGATAATAATCAAAATAGTAATAACTATGTCCAAAACCAAAAGCTCATATTTTTTCCTTATATTCATCTAACTCTACATTTCTCCAAGTAATAAACATTTATTACCCATTATTGTTTTAATTATGAGTTTCATTTAAATTCATGATGATTGTTTCTATCACCATCTATCTCCATCATTTAAAAGACGTGCAAAAAGTTCCTTTTTTACACGTCTTTGTTACTACCGCTTATATTTTTAATCTTTTTCTGCCATTATGAAGGCTTTTCCTCTTAAATAATAAAGCCAATAATACAATAGACAATAATATGAATCCTACACTAGTGTATATAACACTTTGAATAATCTTCGTTTCTAAATACGTTTCATATGCAAAAGTAGCCATAGAAAGTGAAATCATGAAAGTACAAAATAACAGTAATGATTGAAATCGAATTTGCTTCATCGCTATCCCTCACTATTCATTTGATTATTTTCTACCTTTTACGAATGAAAATAGTAATCTGTCTATTAGTTATAGAAACCCTCTCTATTTTATTATTCTTAATATTCTGTATTTTTAGTCGTATTCCTTCTAAAAACATAAAAAAAGATTCTTTATATAAAAGAATCCTTTACATTATGATTTAGTTCTCTGGACTAATTGTAAAAAAATTCAGTCAATTAATCTGATTGCAAACTCTATTCGTGATTCTTAATTCCTTCTCTCACTCTTCTATTGAGAGATGCAATGGGAAAATAGTAATCGAATATTGATCTATCAGTTGTTCATTAAGACGTTTATGAATATTCTGCCTTATTTCTTCAAGTCTCTCTTCCTCCTTTGGTAATTCAAGAACGATTGATTCATTTGATATAATACCTATTTGAGAACGATACCCATATTGATTTAATACTTCTTCAACAATATTCTTAATCTTCTCGTGAGTCTTCAAAAGATTCTCCTCTTTTTGTTTGGTTGAAATTAGATGGATGGATTGAGAGACACTTACTTCATACGAATCTTTATTTCTACTTTCTAGAATGGTATGTATAATTTCTTCAACTGGCTTTTTCACTTGATTATAATATAGATTCGACGCATTTATAACAACAGTAATCAGTTTAGGATCATTTATTATATATATGTCGTCCCATATAATACCTGCTGATTGTAAATAATCACTTATTTCCTCTTTTAAAGGTTTTTGTTCGAACTGTTCATTCAAATATGGAAACTTAGAAACTAGCTTTGCCATTGCAGGAGAAACAAAAGCTGAACTAATTAATAGACCCAAAAACAATATAATGATTAGTAACGTATAGGTAATCTTTGTACCCATGCTTTTTTTTTGAAAGTGGATGGACAATGATAATTTACTTCGCCTTTCATTTTGATTCATTCGTTCAATTGTTGTAAAAATTCGATTTTTTAAATTTTCGTTTCGTTTCCTTCTCCACTTCAATGAACTATTCAATGTCTTTAAAGATAACTCGATATTTGCAACTGATTCTTCGAAAGGTTCATTCTCCATCTGTTTTCTTATCAAGAAGTTTTCAGCTAATGCAGCAATCGCTTTAGAGGCCATTACATTCACTCTTGTATCTGACCATCCTAATATTTTCGCTGTATCCTCTGTAGTAAAACCTTTTACATTCTGTAAAATTATTACCTTTTTAAATGAGTCTTTCAATCCTTCTAAAACAGAATATAACTCTATTGAATCTTCATATATTTGAATCATTTCTCCAGGAAATGAATAATTTTCTTTTTTATTGAATAGAACTTCTTTCAAGAATAAACAAGGTCTACATTTCTTTAACTGTTTCATTGTTAAATGATTAGCAATACTAAAAAGCCATGTTGTCTCATTACAATGCATCGTATATGAATCATGATACGAGTACGCTTGAATAAATGTATCATGCGTTAAATCTTCTGCTTGCTGATAATTTTTAGTCATTAAAAGGATATAGCTAAAAATAGACTTGCTATGTCTGTCATACCATTTGTCCACTGTCTCCTTACTAATTTCCAACATTTGATGATCCCCCCTTTCAAAAGTATTCCTATATATTAGACGATCCAAAAAGGAAAAAGTTTTAATTTTTTGATATTTTTTTACAAAAAAATTACCTTTACAAGTATGTTTTAAACAAAAAAAGTAATTCTTCCTATGAAGAATTACTTATTCCTGCATGAATCATAAAATTCCATATACTTTTTATCTTGCCTATAATAATTCAATCTATCCTGTAAAGTTCCTGTGTGAAACTCAAATTTATGACCATCTGGGTCTGTGAAGTAGATTGATTTTTTATCTTTTTCATCTCTAGGTCGCCCAGAAAGAATGTTTACTTTCAAAAACTCCAACTTTTCATAAATTCTGTTGAAATCTTTTTCGTCAATAGAAAAGGCTATATGAGTATAGGATTCTTTTATTTCTTTTCGTGGAATGTTTTTTTCTACGTTAAGAGCTAACCATATGCCATCTAAATCAAAATAAGCCGTATTATTTCCTTTCACTAGCAACTTAGCATCAAAAACTTGCTGATAAAACCAAATAGACTGATTAAGATTGGAAACTGAAAACAATAAGTGATTTAAACCCTTTATTTCCATGAAAACCTCCTACAATATCCGCGTACGATTCAATTTTATACTATTTTGGTTCAACTTTTAACAAATGTTGTTCAACTCCGATTTTGATTCAACTTTCGTCTAATTACGCTCAACTTGCTGTTAGAACGCGATTCTTTGATGACTTATCATTTTTCCGCTAAAAAATTGACGCATTAGATTGTTCATTATAGTTTAGAGAATACTCTCTTGATAAAACTAAAACTAATCATAAATGCTCACCCTTCTTTACACTGTCCCCTTTAATTGTATAGTTTTTATATTAAATTCTGAATATTTTTTACAACAAAACAGATAAAAGCTTTGACTTACAGTTCAAAATGATGTAGAGTACCTATTGGGCGAACGTTTAATAACCCAAACTACTACAATATTCGTATTTAGAGGTGTATATCATGAGAAAAGTGTTCGATTACGAAGATATTCAATTAATTCCGGCAAAATGTATTGTAAATAGCCGTTCTGAATGTGATACAAGTATTACTTTAGGTGGACATAAATTTAGATTACCTGTGGTACCTGCAAATATGCAAACAATAATCGATGAGAAAATTGCTATGTATTTAGCTGAAAACGGTTACTTCTATATCATGCATCGTTTTCAACCAGAAAAACGAATATCCTTTATCAAAGATATGCATACAAGAGGTCTAATCGCATCCATTAGTGTCGGTGTAAAAGAAGAAGAGTATGAATTTGTTAAACAATTAGCTAATGAGCAGCTTACACCAGAATTTATTACAATTGATATTGCCCATGGTCATTCCAATGCAGTAATCAGTATGATTCAACATATTAAAAAATACTTACCTAATAGCTTTGTCATTGCTGGTAATGTAGGTACACCAGAGGCAGTAAGAGAATTAGAGCACGCTGGTGCAGATGCAACCAAAGTTGGTATTGGACCAGGTAAGGTTTGTATTACAAAAATTAAAACAGGTTTTGGTACTGGAGGTTGGCAGTTAGCTGCATTACGCCTATGTGCAAAGGCTGCTACTAAGCCTATTATTGCGGATGGCGGTATTCGTACACATGGAGATATTGCCAAATCAGTAAGATTTGGTGCATCTATGGTTATGATTGGCTCATTATTTGCTGGCCATGAAGAATCACCAGGAGAAACAATCGAAAAAGATGGCAAACTTTACAAAGAATACTTTGGATCAGCTTCTGAATTCCAAAAAGGTGAAAAGAAAAATGTTGAAGGTAAAAAAATGTATGTTGAGCATAAAGGTGCTCTCGAAGATACATTAAAAGAAATGGAACAAGATTTACAATCTTCTATTTCTTACGCAGGTGGTAATAAATTGGAAGCAATCCGCACTGTTGATTATGTAGTAGTTAAAAATTCCATTTTTAACGGAGATAAAGTATTTTAATAGTTTTGCGAGTAACAATAGAAAGCTATATGAAATGTGGTTTTCATATAGCTTTCCTTTTTTATGAGGAGTTTTTCTAAAAACATTGAAAAATCATATATGATTCATACGAATAGAATAATTAGGAAACAAAGTAGTCTAATAAACTATTATTTATCTTTTTTCTCTCTAACAACATGATGGAACTTCTCTCCAGGTAAATCAATATCAAACGCTAAGCCAAAACCAACGACATATCTACCTTCTATAGGAGTAAGCTCAAATAAAGATAAATCTAAACCTCGTAATACCCCCATCATCGGTGCTCCATGAATCTCTTCAAACTTATCAAAGATTTCTTCATAACCATCATTCCCAATATTAGTAGTTGTACATTGAAAACGAGCTCGCTCACGAGCAAAAAGATTAGAAGCATCTTGTTCATCTGCTAGTAACATAACATGAATGACATCATTTTCTTCTATATAACTATAATGATCAGAAATTTTACTTATATAAATATAAAAATTTCCATCATGCTGAACAAATGGAGAGTAACTTATAAATGGATGACCATTTTGATCTTTGCTACTTATAACAATTGTTTTGCATTTATGAACGAACTGGTTATACTGCTCTCTCTTTTGATCGATATCTATTTGTTTTGTCATTTGTTTTCCTCCTCTAATCGCCTAATTTTCGATGAAATTCCAAATAAATGTATTCTTGGCTTACTATGCTGATAATGTGAGTCAATTTCACACTCCACTCCATATACATTACGAATCATTTCTTTTGTTAACACTTCATCTGGGGTACCATAGTTCTGAATCGTTCCCTTTGATAAGACACATATTTTATCACTATAGATACTTGCTTGATTTAAATCATGCGAAACCATAACAACAGTCATTTTTAACTCTTGATTAACAGAGTGGATTAATTCTAATAACTGCAATTGATGAGCAATATCTAAATATGTCGTTGGTTCATCAAGCAGTAATATTTTTGGCCTTTGTGCTAAGGACATAGCAATCCACGCACGTTGTGCTTCCCCACCAGAAAGAGAAGATACATTCCGCTTCTTTAATTTTGTTAATTCTGTCTTTTCAATCGCCCACTCAACAATGCGCAAATCTTCATCATTTGTTCGTTCATACCATTTTTTATGAGGTGTTCGACCATAATTCACTAAGTCTTCTACCGTTATATCTGTAGGTGATTCATTCGATTGAAATAACACACTCATCATTTGGGAAATCGTTTTACTTCTTAATGACTGCAAGTCTTTCCTATCTAAAAAGACCTTCCCTTTTTCGACAGGAATCAGTCTAGACATAGCTTTTAAAGCTGTTGATTTCCCAGAGCCATTTGGGCCGATAATAGAAATAATTTCTCCTTCTTCAACGTCCAAATGAAAATTGTCTAATATTTTTTTCTGCTCATAGCTAATATCTAATGATTGAGCTCTAAGCATATTAAATGTCACCCGCTCTCATTAAATATAGAAAATAGGGGCCTCCCACCACAGCCATTACAATACCTGCTGGAATATCTAGTGGCGAAAATAATGTTCGGCCAATTGTATCGGCTACCAGTAATACTAGTGCTCCTAAAATCAGACTCATTGGAATTAGGAGACGATAGTTTGATCCAACTAATAATCTGGACATATGAGGAACAATCAATCCAACAAAACCTAATAAACCAACAATAGATACAGATATCGCTGCTAAATAGACCGCAACAAAAGAAAGCATAATACGTATTTTATTTGTATTTTCTCCTAAATTAATGGCTACTTTTTCACCTAAATTCAAAATATTAGATGGTCGAATACAAAACAATGCCAACACCCAACCGATTACAGAATATGGAATAAGCATACCAACATCCCCCATACCCTTCCCTGATAGACTTCCATTTAACCATTGAAGTGCTGAAGGAAGACGATCACTATAAAGTATGGATAACAATCCTGTTATACCACCAAATACAGCATTAACAGCTACTCCAGAAAGAATTATTCTAATAGGGGAAATATTGTTTTTCTTCCACGCCAAAGCATAAACAAAAGTAACTGCTATCAGTCCACCTACAACAGCAGCAATCGGAATCCACTTCCCATGTTCAGGGAAAAGAAGCAAAATAAAAAGTACCGTTACCGCAGCTCCACTTGAAACGCCTGTTAAACCTGGATCTGCTAGTGGATTTCTCATAACAGCTTGAAGTAATGCACCTGATATTGCTAGGTTTGTTCCTACAATCACCGCAAGTAGAACTCTAGGGATTCGAATATCCCACACAATCGTTTCTGATAATGCTTGCCCAGATCCAAAAATTGTACTGAGTGTTTCCATTGGTGAAATAGCTACACTTCCTATGCCGATGGATACAATGAGGAAAGTTATTAATAGAACAAACGTTATACCTACACTGAATTTTCTCTTCAATTTTACTTCCATATCATTCAATCCTCATTTAATGTCAAATTACTTATATAAGATTTTATTTAATTGTTCTAAACCAGTTGTAGCTTTTTCGATAGAAGCATATCCAAATGTTTCATAGTCCAGAGCTTGAACTCGGTTTTCCTTAAAGGCAAGTAGTTTCTCCCATGCCCCATTCTTTTTTACCTCTGATTTAAATTGCTCTAATGCAGCTGTTGGATCACCGTGTGAGACAAGAAGAATTGCATCAGGATTTGCTACCACAACATCCTCCATATTTAAAGGAATATAAGCCTCTGTGGATTTAACAGCTTCACTTACTATATTCGTAGCACCTAACTTTTTAACTAAGCTACCGACATAAGTGGAATCACTCATTAGCATAAACGATTCACCAGAACCAAATAAAAGCATAACTTTTGGCGCACTTTTCCCTTTTATATCTTTAAGAATATCAGTTTCTTTTTCATTTAATTGAGAAAGATACTCTTTGGCTGCATCTTCTTTATGTAATGTTTTTCCTAATACTTGTAATGAAATTTTCAACTCTTCGTATGAATCTGTTGGAATATACGCTCTTGCAACTTTACTATTTTTGATTTTCTTCTCTAAACTTTCTTGAATTGATTCTGGACCGATGATAATGTCCGGATTAAGACTCGCAATTTTTTCCACATCAGGTTCTATCGTAGAACCAATTTGTGTAATTGTTTCAAATCCATCAGGTAGTTTATGCGTTGAAGTTGGTATACCGACAGGCTTCACATTTAAAATATGTAACATTTCAGCAATGGAGACAGATGTTGTCACAATAGAGTTCGGTTGTTCAGCAGGAAATTGCTTTAATAGTTCATTTATGTGTTCTGAATTTGCACTTGTATTTGTATGTTTCTCAGATTTAGAAGATTGGTGGCTATGCTCTGCAACTTTTTCTTCTTTAGTTGATGCTTGTTCTTCTTTATCTTCAGCACATCCTCCTAACACAAGTAGTGCTGAAAAAAGCACAGATCCATATAAACTTTTTTTCATTAAATAGTCCCCCGTTTGTATTAATTGATAATAATTATCATTATCAATTAAGAATATATCAGACAACTTAGATATTTACAACATTTTTTTCTAAATTAGGAATTTCACAGTAACGATCAGCTATTTTAATAGGTGCCTGTATAATTACACAAAAAAAGAGCGAAGAGAAATTCATCCCTTCAGCTCTTTCAAACGAAGACACCATTTTTTTACAATGACTTGAATAAAATGTTTACTTATTACCCGAATACTTATTGTCAGTAAGCGAATAATGATAAAGCCTTATTTCCTTTGAAATAAATCCTCTTTTTTTGTGCTCCTATTAAGGTTATATACATATTTTCGCGTCCAACTAGGTTATCCGTATGGATATAAATTTGATCCGGGTAATTATTATTTTCACAAAAATACTTCACGAAATCATAGCCTGTAGGAAGCAAGTGTCCTTACTCATCTTCACCTAAATCATGATCTAAAGAAAAAATATGAATATCGTTCTCCTCTAGCAGCTGGATTGCTTCTTAAAAACTTTTGGGAATCACAAATCCGTTTAGACAATCTCTTAAATCTTAAATCATCAACATAGACGTTAATCTTCTTTGGCATACTTGTTCTCCTTATCTCCCTTTATCTCAATGGAGAAGCGGCCATTCGAATGTATGTATGTCTTTTGCCACGAATCGCAATCGAAAGCGCTTGGATATTTTCTGGGATAGCCATACCTGAAAATCCAGAATCTCCAATATGCATGATATCTACACCAGCTCGCTTTGCACTTAATGCTATTTCGCGAATCGTATCCGAGTCGGCACCTTCTTGACTAGTTCCGATTGCCGCTAACGATAAAGCACCCTTACTTTTAATAAGCTGAACAGCTTCCGCCAGTGTTCTTTCACGAATTCCTGGTACAGTACCTGGAGCTGGTAATAAAATCACATCAGCTCCTGCTTCAACGAATCGTTCCAATGCTGGTAAATCTAACATATTACCTACTGTCCCAGAACTATGCATTTTACCCGCTATAATTAAACCTTGAAAATGCTTTGATGCAAGAGTAATGGCTTCTTCAATTCTTTCATTTGTAACACCTGTCTTGGGATTGCCTGTTAAGCAAACAAAGTCACAGCCAAGTTCTTGAGCTCTCTCTAACGATCTTGGAGTAGCGGTTCGTCCCTCAGGTAATGTATATAATGACTCTAGAGCTTCTGCTTTTTGATCTACTGGTTCAAGATTTATGCCAACTGGTAAACCAGTTAGCTTCTTTATTGTCATGATTATATTTTCATCAGTCTTATGTTCTTTATCAGTTGGATGCAAAATATTGTACGATTGTACGCCTTTAACACTAGGATTGAACACATCAAAAATATTTAATAGCACCATATCTGCTCCGAAAGCTTTCATCATTTCTGGATTCGAAACCTCTGAAAAAAGTGGCTGTGAACTAGCAATTGTTTCTGCCAACACAGTTCTCCCTTCTGAAGCCAAAATTGATTGTTTTAATACTGCTTTTTCCATATTACGAAAATCTGATGCTCGGCAATCTAATATTCTTTTCATAAACTACACCTTCCTATAAAGTAAATCTTTAACATACAGGCTTTCCAAAGTCCTCCGAAAATGATTTCGCTGCCTATCAAGATCCTTATCGTCTCTTTTCCGAAAATTCCCCCTCGATTTCCCACAAAAAGCTGCGATTATTTTTAATCTTTGAACAATAATCTATCAAAAATTTTCGAGTTAAAAAATCAAAAAAAAATTCTCTTAAGTGAACGAATGAAAGGACCTAAAAATACTAAAATTGAAAAAAGGATATTACTTTTTAATATAGCTAGCCAAAATTTTTCTCCTTTTTTCAATTGTAAAAATAACAGAAAAATCGATGTAATTCCAGCTATAAATAGTGAACACATATAGAACTTTTGTCGATTCGCTTCAAATACAAGTTCATCACCCTTCCATTCATCGCTCTTACAAAACGATATAGTTGAGTTATCATCTTCCATTCTTACTGCTAGATTAAAGTTTTTATTAATAATATAGTTTTCTTGTTTTAATGCAATTTCATATCCATTGGGTATGAAAACTACTTTATACACGGCAAAATAAGAGACAAAGCTTGTTATAAATATATAAATAAAGACATACTTATATTTTGTGATTATCGATTCTTTCATAGACTGCTGATCCATTTACTATAATGTAAGTAACCCTCTTACACAGGAGAGAAAATCCCGTATATCAGCGGTAAGTAATCTATTCACTAAGAATATTTTGAAAGGTTTGATCTATTGTTTTAAATGTAAAGACATATCCTTCTCGTTCCAATCTTTCTGGTACTATCCAGCGACTTTTTAATACTAGTTCTGTTTCCGTTTTAATGAAAACTGCACCTAATTCAAGCATCCATTTAGGTGATGGCAAACCAATAGGAACTTTCATTTTTTTTCGTAATACGGACATTAATTCACGATTACTAACTGGATTAGGTGAAGAACAATTAAAAATTCCACATAATTCTTTTCGTTCATTTAAGAAAAGAATGATTTTAAATAGGTCTTCTATATGAATCCAACTAAACATCTGCTTTCCTGTCCCTTGAACACCACCAAGACCAAACCTTGCTAGATTTTTATAAGGCGTCATAACCCCTCCACCCTTACCTAAAACTATCGCAATACGTAGGGCAATTTGTCTCGTATTTGGTAAATCAAAATCAAAAAATGTTTTTTCCCATTGTTTCGCGACATCTACTGAAAAGCCTGAACCTATTTCTTCCCTTTCTTCAGTCATTGGTCTATCCTCAGCATGACGATAAATCGTTGCTGTACTAGAATTAATCCATAAGGAGGGTGGTTTATGACACGCTAAAATTGATTCTCCTAAAATAGTAGTTGTTCTTTTTCTAGAATTCATGATTTCGTTTTTATTCCGCTCGTTATATCGACAATTCACAGATTTTCCAGCCAAATTGATTAATAGCTCTGACCCTTCTAACACTTCTATAATGCTCGCTTGGTCCTCCCAAGAAATATGTTGAGGTTGTCTGGAAATCATTTTCACCTCATAACCAAGTTTAGAAAAATGTTCTGCAAAGTATGTTCCAATAAAACCTGTTCCTCCGGCCAAAACAACTCGTTTCATAACAAAACTCCTTTCATGATAGGAATTACATTGTTACTTTACATTTCTTCACAAATTATATAAAATCCTCTAATTATTCCTTTTTATATAATTTGGAGTAAGGTGTATTAAATTTGGTTCACACGAAAGCAATGCAACTAAAAAAGGACCTTTAATGGCCCTTTTTTGTGTCTTCGCATTCATTTTTTATGAAAAAACTATAGAAATGCTCATCATGTAACAAGACATTCCTATAAAAAAGATATTCCTATAAAATATCCTTAAACTCTCTGGCTTGTAAATCTAATTGACGTGCTGCCGTTCCAATTTCATTAAATTCTCCCATAGCCTGTTCAATGAGTTTCTGGCTATTTGTTATACCTATTTGAGATCTATTCGTCACATCACCAATTTTTTTGATTTCACCCGTAATACCTTCAATATGTGAGTTTACTTCTTGGATAGACTCTTGAACACGAGTTGCCAGCTTTCGAACCTCACCTGCAACAACATTGAATCCTCTCCCATGTTCACCTGCGTGGGCTGCTTCAATTGCTGCATTAATAGCTAATAAATTCGTACGTGCCGCAATTTCACGTATCGTTTTAGTTATATCACCTATGGAATCCGCCTGTTTCTTTAAAGACTCTAGTATTTCCATATTTTCTTTTGATTCAGCCACGAGCTTTTGAGTTGAAGAGGCTATCTCTTCATTTCTTTCAATTCCTTCTTCTGCTCTATTACGTAAATCTAGAGCCATCTTATGTAGACTAGTAGCAACCTCTACCGTACTATTCTCTCTTTTCGTAATATCCGTGGCTATTTTAATAACCGCTATTACATTTCCTTTCTCATCTTTAACAGGAGAATAAGTAGCTTCTAACCAAATCAAGTTTCCAGACTTTGTTACACGTTGAATTTTTTCTTGAAAACTTCTACCACTTCTTAAATTCCTCCAAAAATCTTCATAATGTCTACTATTAACAAACTCATCAGTACAAAATTGTTTATGTAAAAGATTTGGCATTTCAGATACTTCATAGCCTATTGTTTTTGCAAAATTTTCATTTGCCCACAGAACTTTTCCATGAGGATCAAATTCAATCATTGCCAAGGATTTTTCAATCGACGCCAAAACATCTTGTTGATTTAATACTTGTGTACTTTCAGAGAATTTGCTGTCTCTATTCGTGTGCATGTTCATTCTCCTTTACTTATAATTTAAACAAGTACGCTTTACCTACTATTTAAAATTCTACACGAATATGCTGATTATTCCTATAATAATGAATCTGAAAGACTAATAATATTTACTATTATCAAAAACAAAATGAATCCTTAACTATTAATAGAGTTTAGGATTCATGCATATACTAGGATATTCACTTGGATTTAATTAACTGGAATTAAATTCTCTACAATGATACTATTCATAGCGTTAATATATGCTAAAGCACTTGCTTTAATCACATCGGTATCAGTTGCTTTCGCCATATATGTTTCGCCTTTGAATTCTACCTGGAGCCTCACTTTACCTAAGGCTTCTTTTCCTCGAGAAACACTACTAATTTTATATTCTAACAATGTAACATCAAGGTCAATAACATCCTTAATAGCAGAATATAATGCATCAATTGGTCCTGAACCAGTATTACTACTATTATATATTTGATCACCTTTTTTAATCTTTACACTTGCCGAAGGGAAAGTTGTGTTACTAATGACTTGTAGATCCATTAATTCATAAAATTGGTCACTATAATGTGTCATGTTTTCATTTTTTTCATCTAATCCAACCTCTGTCGGACTAATTATTTCATAAGCATCTCTTGATTTCAATAATCCATCTTGATGAATACCAGACGAATGAGCAAAGGCATTCTCACCCGTTATTGCTTTATTTACCTGAACCTCAAGACCCATTAATCCACTGACAAGCTTAGATGTATTCATGATTTCCTTATTCTTTATATTTGTATAAGCATGATAGAACGAAGATCGAATATGCATGGCCATCACTACTTCTTCTAATGATGCATTTCCAGCACGCTCTCCTATTCCATTAATTGTACACTCTACCTTATCTGCACCATTTTTAATAGCCGCTAACGTATTTGCAGTTGCCAACCCAAGATCGTTATGGCAATGAACACTAAGTAGCACTTTGTCATTAAGATTTTTCAACCGATCATTCAACTTATAAACTAACTCCCCAAACTCTTCTGGAACAGCAAACCCAACTGTATCAGGAACGTTAATTATCGTTGCACCTGCCTTAACAACAGCTTCAATCGTTGACCATAAGTATTCGAAGTCTGATCGAGACGCATCTTCAGTCGAGTATTGAACTTCTGGTAGCATTGATTTTGCATACTTAACAGCTTCTACGCCTATATCCATAATTTGATTTTTCGATTTACCAAATTTCTTTTCAACATGTATATCTGATGTGCCAAGCACAATGTGTACGAACGGATTCTCGGCATATTTTATACTATTATATACTGCATCAATATCTTCCTTAACGGCACGTGCCAATGCTGTAATCATAATATCACCTGTATTTCCAACTTTCATAGCGATTTCTTTAACTGCTTGAAAATCTCCAGCTGATGAAGCAGGAAAGCCCGCTTCAATCATATCTACTTGAAGCTTTTTTAATTGATGCGCTACTTCTAATTTTTCATACAGGTTCAGTTTCGCACCCGGAACCTGTTCACCATCACGTAAAGTCGTATCAAACACCCATATTTTTCTTGACATATCAGATAACACTCCTTTTCAATTTATATATTGGAAAAGCTACTGTACAAAGTGTACGACAGCTTAACAACCACCGATTTCAAAATAAGCGCTAGACAAGACTATTATGAATAAGAACATGAACAGTGGATCTAACCATGTTTTATCTCAACAAGTTTTACTTTTCAGTTCACGAAAAAAAGCCTCGTCTCTATAGAAACTATAGAGACGAGACTGTGCTCGCGGTACCACTCTAATTGATTAATAAAATACATATTAACCCACTCATTTTCAGTGGCTAACACCACCTATCCATATAACGGTAGAATACCGACATCCCTTACTATTCCTTCAGGGAGTAGCTCTCGGACGAGTTCAAAGGGTAATAACTACCGATTCCCACCAACCATCGGCTCTCTGAAAAGCTTATCATACCTCTTACTATTTCCAATCTTTGCCTATTTGTTATTTAATTAATAGAAATTCTAACTCTTTTCACACATAAGGTCAAGAATATTTTGAAAAATCGTTTTTTCATTTTACATACAATGGTTAATAAAAGCCTCAATCGTGATTCCAAGAAATCGAATAGGATTTTCTTCGTATTATCCAATCAAAACAATACCATATTCCCTGTTTTTTTCGCATGTTGCTCTGCTTTCTTTAACAATACATAAGAAACCAAAAGTAAACTCGCTAATATAGCAGCTAACAAAACAAATTGATTGATTAATTGAAATATAGATTTACCATCAAGAACGAGTCCACGAATAATATTTAAAACATATGTTAATGGAAAAATCATAGCTAAAGCTTTCCCCCATAATGGTAGTGCTAAAATGGGTAATCGCACACCAGCAAAGAATTGCATTGGTTCTTCTAAAATGGTAAATAAAATCGATGCATCTCTTGAAAATAAGAAGACAATATTTAAAAAGCAACCCCAAACTACTGCAGAAAAAGATAATACAAAAATGGCAATCGGTACATATTGCCAATGCAATAATCCTGCCTGACCAGAGAGTATAATAACCAAAAGTGTAAAGACCGAGAACAACCAAACCGCTTCTAGTAAATTACCTGCAGCTCGAGATAACATCATCGTAAATTTATGAACAGGAGTAAGAAAAATCATCTCCAATGTACCAGCTTGTCGTTCATAAGCCATTTGCCATGCTGATTGAACTAAACTCCAAAAAAACGTATATGCCAGATATCCCATTAACAGAAACAATACTATTTGATCAACATTAACATACTTACTAATCGGACTTGTGCTTGATAAATCGAATGGTTTAAAAGAATAATAAGCTGTAAGAAATAGAATGGCTGGCCATATGAGCATAGAAAAATATATCATTTTATTATGAAAATGATGCTGATGACTTTTTGCCATTTCTGCAATAAACACCCTCCATAAATTCATGCTGATTTCTCCTTTGCCAAAGCTAAAATAGCATCCTCTAGTTTAGGACGTTTTAGTTCAAGCCGAAAGATATGAACATTTTCATTCATACAAAATGATAAAATTTTTGTTGTTGGATCGAAGGGTGCTCGTATATTCAATGTATATCCATTATCATTTTCCAAGCATGTAACAAGAGCACCTAGCTGTAAAAAAACATTAGTTAATCGGATCAGTTTCTCTTTTGGAAATGTTTCGACATCGACATCTAAAAAATGTTCCTTCACTATATTCGTTACTATATTGGTCGGTGTATCATGTAGGACTAATTTTCCTTTATCAATTATATATACTCGGTCACATAATTCTTCAACTTCTTCTAAATAATGACTTGTTAATAGCACTCCTTTTTTCTCTGTTTTCACTAATTGTTTAACCAATTCTCTTAATTGCTTTGCTACAGGAACATCAAGCCCAAGAGTTGGCTCATCCAAAAATAAATAAGTCGGATTATTAATCATTCCTCTCGCAATTTGCAGACGCTGCTTCATCCCTTTTGAATATCGCTCCACAGGAGTATTAGCAGCAGCCGTTAAACCAACTTGTTCAAGAAGCTTGGTAATCCTAGTTTCTAATTCTACACCCGACAATCCATAGAGTTTCCCAAAATAACGTAGATTTTCACGAGCAGTTAAACGCCAATAAAGCATTCTTTCTCCACCTGCTATCATGTTAACTCTACTTTTTATTTGAATAGCATCCTTTTCAATATCATGTCCGTCAACAGTGATCGTACCGGAAGTAGGACTTAACAGTGTAGAAAGCATTTTAATTGTAGTCGTTTTTCCAGCTCCATTTAGACCTAATAAACCAACAATTTCACCTTTCTCAATTGTTAAATCAAGGCCCGCCACTGCTTCTAGAACTTGTTTTTCTCGTTTCATAAAGCCAACTTTCTTTTTTAATATATACGTTTTTTTTATTCCAGTTGCTTGAATCAAACTAGTCCCCTCCTAGCCAAAATGTTTTTCTAAAACAACCTTTTCCATTCTTTTGATAAAAAATGAACCAATAGGAAAATATATGATTGCTAATAGCATCATACTTCGAAGTTGGATAGTAATATCAGCCAAATTAGCTCCATCAATCCAAGACATACGAATGGCATCTACGCCATAAGTTAACGGCATAATATGACTAATCAACATCGCCCAATGCGGCAAATATTCTGCTGGAAATGTGACACTGCAAACAAGCCCCATAACCGCAAATAATGTATTTTGTGTGAGATATGTATCTCTGAAATATAGCATCAACGTGCCTAACACAAGAGCCTGTGCATAAGTTGAAATAATTAAAACAAATAAAGAAATACAGAATGAACTATAATTTACTTGCTTTATATGAAGACCAAACAAAAAGCCCACTACAGCTATAGCAGAAAATTCTAATAGAACCCGGATCATTCCTTGCGAAAGAGTTCCTAAAAAATATCCATTACGAGAGGATGGTGTCAAAAGCAAAGACTCTAAAGTGCCTTCTCTTAATTCAGTAATGATAGCTCTTGAAACAATCATCAATAAGGAAACCGAAAAAGAAAAAAGCATTCCTCCCAAAACAACGTATGAAAGATAGTCTTCTGTACCTGCTGATATTGAAAATTTAGAATCCAAGCTTTTCTTGAAAACAAAATGATAGGTAAGAAAAGCAAAAATAATAATATAGACACCACTCAATATATGTCCAATAAAAAATGACCATGGATACGCACGTCTCAGCACGATAAAATCACGCTGAAAAGTTGCTAAAAAGGCTTGTCTCAAAAGATTATTCCCCCTTTTCTTCGATAACAATAACTTGTACCTACAAAGAATCTAGTACTTTTCTCAATGAAAATCCCACTGATAAATTAGTTATTATTTATTTTTTAATGCTGGTTCGTCAAAGAATTGGTCTAAATCTACTCGAAGCTGATTCAACGCATAAGAATTTGCCTGATAAAAGACAAAGTGTCCCCTTCTTTGTGAAGTGATTAATCCAGATTTTTCCAATACTTTTAAGTGTGCTGATATAGTAGCCTTCGCTAAATCTGTCACCTCTGTTAATTGCTGTGTACAATATGGGTGATATAAAAGCTTTCGAAGAATAATTATTCTTTTCTCGTCAGCCAAAGCCTTTAATACCTTCATTAAATCCATTGGAACTTCCTCATCAGAAATTCGTTCGTTTGGAAATGATACATGTAAATACACAATTAAATGCGGTAATTCCAATCCTACAAGTAAATGTGGAGCAACAAAGGTTGATGGATAAATTGTAAGTGTAGTAAATTCCTCATATTTGTACATCCATGTTTCTGCTTTATAGAATTTCACACAATCGTTCTCTACTTTAAATCTTGGGTGAATAGAATCTAAGGCCTTCATTGGATGCTTCTGAAATTCTTCTTCTAGCTCAGAAACTGCTTTCTTTAACCAAGGCTCTATTCGAAATAACTCTCGTGCAAAAATCATTTCTACATAATCGTACAGACACTCACATAATTGCTTTTTTACTGAAGTTGTTTGAATAAAAACTTCCTGTTCTTCCCTAGAACGCTCTGACGGTACTGTGTCTTTCCTCTCACCTAGTAAAAATGAAATGAAAGCAGCATCTTCCATTAGTGCCAATCTTTCAATCGCTTCTTCAATATACTTTTCTTGAAATTGCAAATAATCATCAAGATCTAAAAAGTTCAGCCAGTCATTACTTACCCTTCCAAAATATATAAGTTGATTCACTAAAGTCTCTGGCAAAGAATTCATGACTTCCTCTGCCCACAATTGTCGGTCAAGATGATGAGCTGGGTTTTGTAACACATGTAAGCTAGCAATCATCTCGCGAAATGGTGAATAAATAATACGCGTACGTTTTTTTAACATTTTATTTGTATGGTCCATACATCTCTTCCTTTTGATTCGTTAATAAACGAATCAATTTTATAATTTTGCAAAATTATTCAGTATTTTAAGCTTCTGTCTGAAGATTGTCAAGTGATACTTTACATTTCATATGCTATTTCACATCAGAGAGCGATATCATTCAAAAAAGTAGAAAATGGTCATGATACAATGGGTGATAAAATAAGGAAGCTTAAAAATATGACCAGAACAAGGTTAGATATTTCACTTTACAAGCAACAAGAAGGCTTTTTTCTATGGACTTTTTATATCCAAGAAGAAAAAAAGCCCATAATGACAGCTGAGAATTGAAGTGAGGCGAGCAATTCTTGTGTAAACGATATATAATAAATGTAGAATGTAAAAACACAATTCGATTGGTAGTCCGAATGCATTCATAAATATATGAATGTCAGTAACCTTCCCCTCCTCGGGATGTCCGTCATTCGAATTTTTATAGAGGAGGGACCTATTATGAAACTTACCATTTATTTTGATGGTCAATTTTATATAGGACTTATCGAAACTATATCCGATCAACAATACAAGGTCTACCGCCATGTTTTCGGCAATGAGCCAAAAGATCAAGAAGTTCTTGATTTTGTCCATAATCGCTTGCTGTCATTATTACAAAAGCAAGAGCAAGAAGGAATTTCTATTCAATCTGAAATTCAGAAGAAAATAAATCCTAAAAGGTTGCAAAGAAGCGTATCAAAAGAATTACAGCAAACATCCATTTCAACAAAAGCACAAGAAGCTCTTAAGAAAGAATATGAACAGAAAAAAGCAAAGCTGAAACATAAAGGTAAATAAGATTGGTTTCAAAAAGAGGACATCTAATCAGATGTCCTCTTTCGTATTTACTGTTCTGTTTTTTCATT
>NZ_CABKRX010000096.1 GCF_902374955.1 Bacillus massilioanorexius | reverse complement strand
TTTCGCTCCTTTTCTCATGCTTTCGGTGTTTAATGAGGTTATACATTTTTGGAATTCAGTCATATAGAAAATAGAATAAATAATACATACACTTTTCAAAGTCCTATAAAAAAATCGGAGAACTATTTTATTTTCATCTGCTTACTAATGTAATAATTGCTAAACATCCTGCAATAATCAATAAAATCCAGACCGTAGGGTTATCCATCGATTTTCCAACTACTTTTTCCTTCTCAACATTTGTAAAGTTGCTATTTTCTGAAGTTTGATTAATTGGTTTCTTTCCAACTCCTAATTGTTTATAGTCCTCGGATGCTGATGATAATAAAGTTGTTTTTGAACATATGCTAACATGAAGTCCCCCCCCTTTTCATGTGCAAAAACAATATATTCTTTTCCTAGACCAAACTCGAATCCACAGCTTGCTCCACTTCTTTCAGTGTATACAACTACTTGTTTTTGATTTATTCTTTTCCAAATTTCTTTTACATTAAATTGAATAGCAATAAGATCAGCTGATGATTGTATATCTTTATTAGATTTCTTATCAACTATATCTACCACTTTCCCACTAAACACAGCTGAACTTTGCTGTAACTCTTGGCTTGCTTGACTAGGTTCAGCACAAGAGCATGCAAAAGCTTGAAATGGTGTATAACTCCACGAACAGACCAATACTAGTAAAAAAACCAATATATATTTAGCAATTTTCTCTCCAAAAATCGGACGTTCCATCATTTCTCACTCCTTTGTTTACTCCTTTAGACGCATGTTAAGGACACGAAGTTATAAATAATCCTATTTAGATTCATAGCCTTTTCATCCTTCAATTACTAAACACAAAAAAGAAGAGGCTGTCTAAAAAGGGGGGTTCAATCCTTTTTTAGACGCCTCTATGCTTCATCTTGTATGATTTTATAAAAGTATGTTTTGTTTATGTGTATTCTTACTTCTTGATAAAAGCTGATATTTAGCGTTTTTATCATTTGTTTAGCTTTATATCCCTGCTTTTATACAAAAATAGATCTTTCCTTTGAAGCATGATGAAATAATAAAAATAACCTTATGAGTCAGACTTTTCTTTTTACATGGCATTGTAGTTTTATTTAGATGTTTCAGGCAATGACTTTATCCAAAGTTCTGTTAAATCAACATAACCAAAATGTTTAATTTGAACATTCATAACATTTAGAGAAAAAGGAATAAATCGTTTCTGATAGTATAGTGGAACACAGAGTGATTGCTTTTGTAGATAATTTTCAATGGCTAAATGAATCGACATCCACTCCTCAAAAGATGTTTGACTATACAAACTTAACTTATCTTTTATATAGACCTCACGCTTAGTAAAGGGATGAAGCGGCGAAAACTTGTTTGTTAAAAAATAAAAATAAGAGAAAGATTGATTTAATTCAAATATTTCGCCATGTATAAATAGGTCTGCATCATGTAAGGGATCTGAATCATTTATCATTTGATCAAATGATACTTTCTCAATTTGAACGACAAATCCATATTGTTCAAGGAGACGCTTAAACCACATTGTTGTATCCATAGCATAGTTAGCATACTTTAACAAAATAGGCTCAGTAAGTTCTGGTTTATGTAATTTAGGTGGCATCAACCGCTTTGAGTATCCTATTAAGCACCCTTCATGATTACCCATTGTACGATTATCTTCATTGGCTAACTCATCGCGATGCTTAGCAATGATGGCATGAATATAGTCTCGAACTTCTTTTCTTTTCATATCTGACTCACGATAAGGATTCATCACTACAATACCAAAACCAGAGTCACTTTCAATCTGCCCAGTATCTATCGGTTTTAACTCTTCCGAACTATGATACAATATTTCAAAATCACGTGGGACTTTAATAAACTCCACACGATCCAATAAAGGACGCACACCAAAATATTGTGGAAAAGCAGAAAGAACCGTTTTCTCATTTGTATGATTCGCTAAATAAAATCCACCTGTGCCATATAAATTTCCATTTACTTCCTTAAAAATACTCGATGTAATAAGACTCAAAAGATGTAAAACATATGTACAACCTGCTGGAAATTCTAGTGTAACAACACGTGTTACCGGTGAAAAAATTTTGGCAATTGGTGTCCATAGAAAGGAAAAATGATCATTTTGCATCATTCGCTTTAAAGATGTTACTACATCCTCAGCAGTCAATATCGAACCGTCATGAAACATAACATCTTTCCTAATATATAAAGTAAGTGCGGTTTTCGTATACTCCCAACTATAAGCTATTTCCGGACTTATTGTTCCATCCTCATGTAGCGCTACAAGACGATTGTATATATTTGCGATTAAATTCGCACTATTCACATCTGCTGCTTTAAGAGGATGAGTCGTTAAAGCAGTATGATATTTTGGGATGATTAAGCAGTCTTCATTTTGTGATTGAAAACCGAATTTAGATTGAAATGCATTTATCAAACGTTGCTTCGTCTCAATCGACCAATTTAACAATAAATATTTACTAACTTGTTCTATTTTATTTTGGTCCATATCAATTAATATAGATTTTTCATACTCTTCTTCCACTGACTTTAACCAGCACAATTCAGATTTTTTTCCTCTTCCTTTTCCAGAAGTAAATGTTAACCAACCTTCTTCCGACCATTTGATTAGTTTGCGTTTCGTTTGTTTCGTACTATAACCAATCTGCTGTGCTATATCATCAATTTTAATTTCCCCTTGCATACCTGATTGCCAAAGTATTAATAATGAACCATCCATTCTATCACCTGTTTAAGTAGACATTATTTTCAAAATTGGGTATTTTTATTATATTTCGTCTCCTTTAATATACATGTATAGAAAGGGATGAGTAAATTGAAATGGCATACATATCCACAAAATATTAAAGTTAGGCTAATTACTTCATTTTTTAATCGAGCTCTAACAAGTGCAATTATGCCGTTTATGGCATTATTTTTCTCTGAGCATCTAGGGGTTGTTTGGGCAGGTATTTTTCTTGCAGCTACTGTATTTGTCGCATTTATTAGTAATTTGATCGGTGGCTATATATCTGACCGCTTCCAACGTAAGCGTGTATTAATTATCACATCATTGATTAGCGCAGCCATGTTTGCCCTTATGACAATCAGTTTAATTCCCTTACAAAAATGGATTTGGTTGTTCGCTGCTTGCTATGTATTCTATATGATGTCTAGTAGTATTGGTAAACCTTCTATGAGCGCTATTATTGTTGATTCTACTACACCTGAAAATCGTAAAGAAGTATACGCTCTTGATTACTGGCTAGTGAATTTATCAATAGCAATAGGTACAGCGTTAGGTGGACTTTTTTATGTAAACCATCAATTAGAATTGTTTATCGGACTAACAATTATCGCGACGTGTTTACCAATCGCCTATGCATTTTGGCTACAAAATTCAGACGTTAAACAACTAAAGCAAGTACATCAAAATGTCTTCATAGATTTATTAGCCAATTATAAGATTGCCTTACAGGATACACCATTTGTTATGGTTGTTGTAGGAAGTATGTGTATTTTTGCAGCAGAGTTTTCATTAAATAATTATATCGCTGTTCGTCTATCTAAAAACTTCGAAACGATAACTCTAGGAAATTTTGATTTTACCGGTGTTCGTATGCTAAGTTCATTAAACATTGAAAATACGTTACTCGTAGTTTTCTTTACATTTCTTATTACAAAATGGATGAACCGTTTTCCCAAAAAACATGTTCTACTTGTTGGATTGATATGTTATTCGGTAGGATATGCCATTTTAACATCTTCAAATGTATGGTATGTCCTTCTTGCTATGAATGTCCTTGCAACTATTGGTGAATTGATGTACTCACCGATTGCACAAACAGAAAAGGCAAATATGATGCCAGCCGATAAACGTGGTTCATACTCGGCTTTTTCTAACTTAAGCTTTAGTGGAGCTGAACTGATCGCACGTTCAACTATTATAGTTGGTGCTTTTTTATTCCCCTCCATGATGTCTGTGTATATTGGCGGAATTGCACTACTCGGCACTTTATTATTATATACAGCATTGTTTACAGTTTCTAAAAAGAAGTCGAACGCCATCTTGCACGAAAAAAGCATGTAGATGACAACTAATCTTTACTAGTTTAAAATCAAATCTTAGATTAATCTTGCATTTGAAACAGATTCTGATGGTTCAGCATGTATCTTTACCTGTTTTGATCGACCGAATAAACGTGTCTTTCCCTATGAATTATCTGATATATGAATTTTCTTTTTTCCAGCTAGTATATTAAATTCGTTTCCAATATAGTATGTAACGTGGAAGAAATAAAAGGTTCATAAAGCCTAGTCCATTGAACAAATGATTCATAAAAAAAAATCCAGCACGTTGGCTGGATTTTTTCTCTTTAAAACTTCATTAATTACAAGGACCGATAAGATCATAAGATATCATCGCTGGCTTACCTGTTCTCGGATCAGTTAAAACTGATGTTTCTATATTGAATACTTGTTTCAATACGTCTTCAGAAATTACTTCTTCAGGATTTCCTTCTTTTATAATTTTCCCTTTTTTTAGAGCCACCAGGTTATGAGCAAAACGCGCTGCATGATTCAAATCATGAATGACCATTATGATTGTCCGCTCTTCTTCCCTATTTAACTTATCAAGTAGCTGAAGTACTTCTAGTTGATGAGCTAAATCTAAATAAGTGGTCGGTTCATCTAATAGTAATAGATTTGTTTCTTGTGCAATTGCCATTGCAATCCATGCTCTTTGTCGCTGACCTCCTGATAAGGTATCCACTTCTTGATGCTGAAGTTCTGTTAATCCTGTAACATCAAGAGCCCATGCAATCATTTTACGATCATGATCACTTAATCGCGAAAAGCCTGATTGATATGGTGTACGTCCGAACGAAACTAAATCATACACAGAAAGTCCTGACGGAGAATCTGGAGATTGAGGTAAAATAGCCATTTTTTTTGCCATTTCTTTTGTAGATGTTTTATAAATATTCTTACCATCCAAATACGTAATGCCTGATACTGCTTTTTGTAATCTAGACATCGTTTTTAACAAAGTTGATTTACCACAACCATTTGGACCAATAATAGCTGTAATTTTATTTTTTGGAAATGTAACATCTAACTGTTGAATAATGATTTTTTCATCATAGGCAACTGTTAGTTGCTCTGCTGATAATGTAGACATATACAATCCCCCTAAACTGTATTTTAGTATTCCTAATTAAAGGCTTATCGTGTTCTCATTAACAAATATATAAAATAAGGTGCACTTACAAGTGAAACGATCATACCAGCTGGTAATTCAGTCGGTGCTATAATATTTCTACCAATTGTATCAGCGACTAGTAAGATAAGAGCACCTAATAAGGCCGAAATCGGTAGCATGAATTGATGCTTCGGACCTATTAAACGACGTGCTATATGAGGGGCAATTAAACCTAAAAAAGCTATTCCCCCACCAGCAGCCACGCTTAAACCAGCAAGAGCGACAGCTGTAATTAATAAAATGATTCTCTCTCGTGCTACCGATATTCCTAAGCTCATTGCCACTGGAGTTCCTAGTTGCAAAACATTTAATGTTTTAGCTTTATAAATAGCGAATGGAATCAGCAATATGAACCATGGAAATAGTGCCCATACATACTTCCATTGGGTAGCCCATAAATCTCCAGATAACCAGACAACAGCCTGCATAAAATCAATTGGATTCATTTTCAACTGTAAAGCAATCAATATCGCGGACAATCCCGCATTAACCCCGATACCAACAAGAAGCATTCGAATGGATTGAAACCCACCCTTCCAAGCAAGTAATACGATCAAAAACGCAGTCAGAATTGCTCCACAAAATGCAAATAGTGGCAATGCATATACGTTTTGAGTGCTTACGCTACTTTGAAAAAATGAAATATAGACGACTACAGCTAATCCAGCTCCAGCATTTATACCTAATATTCCCGGATCAGCTAATTCATTATCCGTTATACCCTGTAATATTGCACCAGAAATAGCCATTCCCATACCGACCAATATAGCAAGTATGATGGCTGGCATCCTTAATTCAAACAATACCAATTCTTGCTTTGTCGTCCCGTTTCCCAAAAATGTTTGTAAAACTTCTGTTGGTGATATACTTACAATTCCATAATTTAGACAAATTAGAGTTGCAATCGATATCAGAATTAGTAAAACGCTGATTATCGTTATAAATTTTCGTTTTAGGAGCTTCATAATGATCGCCCCTTTCCTTTGCGAACTAAATATAAGAAAAACGGAACACCAAGTAATGCCGTTACAACACCAACTGGCGTTTCATAAGGTGGATTAAGAAATTTTGCTCCGACGTCAGCCAAGACTAATAAGATACCACCAAAAAATGCAGAAAATGGAAGTAATAATCGATAGTCCGTTCCGATTATCATACGGCAAATATGAGGAACGACAAGTCCAACAAAACCTATTGCTCCTGAAACAGCTACTGAACTCCCGGTGAGTAATAAAACAGCAAGTATACCAAGGGTCCGTACAACAGTAATATGTACACCCAAACCTTTTGACACATCTTCTCCTAAATGAAGTACAGTAAGTGCTCGTGAAATCATAATGACAAATAGAATACCGATAATACCGAATATCACCAGCATTTTCACGCCATTCCAATCAATACTAGACAAGCCTCCGGCAAACCAAAAACTCATATCTTTAGCAACGTTTTTATACAACCCAATACTTGAAGTTAGTGAACTTAAAAACATCCCTAGGGCTACCCCAGCTAAAGCAAGTTTTACAGGATTGTTTCCTCCTTTAGATAATAAAGCTAATCCAAATACAAAAAGAACAGCCACACCTGCTCCAACTATACAAGCTAAAGTTGTACCCGTAATAGATAAATTGGGGAAGAATGCTAAAGATAGCACAAGTGCAAATGCAGCACCATGTGAAACTCCTAACAAAGATGGTTCTGCTAAAGGATTCCGTGTCAGAACTTGCATAATACAGCCAGATAAAGCTAAAAAGGCTCCTATCATCATAGCTGCTAAAGTTCGCGGTAGTCGAATATCATGAATAATTTGATGTGATGAAAGGGTAGAATTATAATCAAACAACGCTTGATAAACTGTTACCAATGAATAATTTTTAGTACCAAGCATAAGAGAAATAATAAATGCTAGTACAAGTCCCAATACACTAAAACCGATAATTAAACTATTTTTAGCTATTGGATTATAGGCTTTCATCTGTTTCTTTTCCAACATGCGATAATACCTCACTATATTCTCTATTTATTGAGAATAATTTTCAACCATTTTAGTATACAAGTATTAACCTATGATTTTCAATAGCTTTTTAACTGAAACATGTTGACAGTTTATTTGATAATGATTATCATTATCTCGCAAGTATAATTAATAGGAGGCACATATTTTGAAACTACATAAGAAGCTTATAGCCATACTCGCAACTGTACTTTGTCTCATGCTAATTACAGCATGTGGAGGTACTAAAAAAGATGAAACTGATTCATCAAAGAAATCTAAAGAAATTACATTAACAGATGCTATGGGAGAAGTTACTCTTCCAGCAAATCCTGAGCGGATTCTTGCTTCAAATTTAGAAGATTCGCTTGTATCGCTTGATATCATTCCGGCAGCTCAATGGTCAATAGGTGAATCTGTGCATGCTTATTTACAAGATGCCTTAGGAAATGTTCCAACAATAGCTTGGGATATGCCATTAGAACAAGTAATTGAAAAAGATCCTGATTTAATCATTTTCAGTTCCCCTTCAGCTATACCAAGCGGAACATATGAAGAATATAAAAAAATAGCCCCTGTTTATGTCTTTAAGGATGAAGATAGTTCAGACTGGCGTAAACAATTGCAAATAATGGGACAAATTGTTGGAAAAGAGAAACAAGCAAAAGAAGAATTAGCAGCTTATGAAACAAAAGCAAAAGATGCATCTGAAAAGCTTAAGAAAGCTATAGGTGACGAATCAGTAGCGGCTATTTGGATTATCGGTGGCCAATATTATTTATTAGAAAATGAGCGTTTTTCGGCAAATGTTCTATATAAAGATCTACAATTGACTCAACCAAATATGATTAAAAATATGCCTGCAGCTAAAGATGCTACATGGAGCCCTATTTCTCTTGAAGCCCTATCGGATTTAGATGCAGATCATGTATTCCTAATTGCAGCAAAAGGAGAGGCAGGCCTACAAGCTCTAACAAATAGTACTGTATGGAAGCAACTTCCTGCTGCTAAGAACAAACAAGTATATGAATTAGAAGATGATGGATCTTGGACAATTAATGGACGAATCGCAAGTGAAAAAGTTATTGATACTGTAACAAAAACATTAGTTAAATAATCATAAAGGGTTGGTAAAAATGTAACTTCCATTTTTATCAGCCCTTTATTTAGCCGTTGTACTTCCTATATATACCAGCATTTTAATTAACAGAATTTTTTTACTTGTATAACTTTTCGCGAAAAACTTTGATATAATAATAGGTAAAGGAGGGAGAGAAATGAAACAGACTAAATCTAAAAAAAGTAAGCAATTTGAACTTGATCCAACTGGCACAGTTCTTGGATTTATCACCTATGTTGTCTTTATTGGTCTTGGTTTATACACATCGATTATGAGCTTTATAGCAACCGCATCTTCATTAATTCATGGTGAATACGATATGATGATTATATGGTCATGCTTAGGTTTGTTCGCATTTTCTTGGTTCCTTTATTTTTCCTATCAACTTTATCAACTCATTAAAAACATCAAACAATATAAAAATAGATTAAGAATAGTTAAATAAAAAAACAGCACAATCGAAGTGCTGTTTTTCTATTTAGCTGAGTTTATCGAACGTTTGTTAGTAAATCTAAACTTATCTTTTTCGTTAGACAAAGATCCATCCAATTGGTGCATTCACCTATGTTGGGTCTCATCTTTCTTTATAAAGATTGCCACCCAATTATTTCATATACTGTTTTCGTATCATTGTTGCCTATTAACAATAGAGTAGCTATAGGTTGAATTCTGCTCAAGATGCTCGCTTTCCCTAATCCCTAGGATGATGAGCCTCCTCTCCACCATGGTGTCACTCCCCTGCCCCTCAACTACCTCAGGAGTCTCGCACCTTACCCTCCATTCGACTTTTATACTATATTTATTTAGCGAACTTTTTAAAAACAACAATCTTTTAGAAAACAACCTCCTTGAAAAAGATCTCTTTCTGAAGAAATGAAGGCAGGAAACTTGGTTTCAAAATTATTGGTTAGCAAGTATACTCTATTTTTCATGAAGGTTGCTATTTTCGTAAGTATGTATCTTTGGCTTTTCATACATAATCGTTCATAATGAAAGCAGATGAACACAATTGAGTTTTTGGAGGATATTTGTTCTATTTATGATTACAAACATTATTAGTAGACTGACATATCAAAAAATAGATTCCTTTCAATATCCATACATTACTAATAATGATTTTGCATTCATATCATTTTCTAAATTCATGTTAAATGTAATAATAAGTTTAATTATTTTTTTTAGTCTTCATTTTCTATACGAATCTTATCAAAGATGGAGAATGAAATCGAGATACTATGCTGCAGAAAAAGAGAGAAAAAAATCTATGCAGAAGATTAGATGAAATGAATTCATTTTAGAAAGATGTGAAAAAATGGACTTTGTGACAATTGATTTTGAAACTGCTAACTCAACAAGATCTAGTATTTGTTCAGTTGGAATTGTACAATATAAAAACGGTAAAATAGCAAATGAATATTATGAATTAGTAAAGCCTAAAAACACCTATTTTCATCCTATTAATGTTAGTATACACGGTATTACTTACGAGGATGTAAGAAATAAAAGTGAATTTAACATGCTATGGCCAGAGATTCATAGTTTATTAGAGAATCATTTAGTTATTGCTCATAACGCCGCTTTTGATATGAGTTGCTTAAGATACGTATTAGACGAATATAACGCTCCCTATCCGAACATCTCATATAATTGTACATTAAATATATCTAAAGCCATATGGCCAGGTTTACCAAGTTATAAGCTTAATGATTTATCTAAAAAACTCGGTTATCGTTTTGATCATCATAATGCACTAGATGATGCAAAAGCATGTGGAAATATCCTAATACATGCGTTAAACCATACTAGCTCCAAAGATCTCACTACGATGTTTGAAGAATATTCAATTAAAAATGGCATAGTCTATCCAGAAGGTTATAAATCACCAACATTCAAAAAAGGTAAATCAAGAAATAAGGCTTAAGCTTTTCATCTAAACTTTTAAGATATATGATTTCACAAAGAAAAAAGGACCTGTCAAAAGGTCCTTTTTTGTTAAACTATGCTGCTAGTTTTTGAGTTATTTCTTTTTTATTTGTTAACTGACGATAACGATAGTTTGCAATTAACGCCAACAAAATACCTGCTCCATTAATCATTAGCGAGAAAATAAATACACCGCTCACATCAGTAAATCTTGTAATCAAACCTGTGACAAAAGGAATTCCAGCAGTTGCTACACTAGTTGCCGTACATAAAATTCCTGTTATCTTACCTTTATTTTCCCAAAAAAACTCACACATCACCGATAATGCTAATTGCATAACTCCTGCTAAAGAAAAACCAATAATAAATGCAGCAATAATCGTAACTGATGTTATTTTTATATACATAAGAGTTAACGTTGCCACTAAAGTAATAATTGGATAAACAAGTAATACATCGACAGCCTTTACCCACTTTCTAAGTGCAACGGTCATCACTATTACAGAAAGAAAGGCTCCAATATTATAATAACTGATTAGTTTTAATGAGCTAGTTAGAGACATCCCCATTACTTCTTGAGCATAAGTCGGCATCCATATTTGCATTAAATATAATAGTGCCGGTGCTGTAAAACCTATGCCTATAAGTGCTAGACCTTCTATATAAAACTTTGGTCGATCATTAAATCTTATAATATGTGATTCTTCCTTGCTTCCTATTGTACTTTTGTGCGCCGGAAAGCGAACTGAAGAGAGAAAGATTGCACTCAATAATAGAATGATTGCAGGTACAAAGAATGACCATCCAAAAAAGATGTTATTAGTAAGAAAGAAAGTAATCATAAATGGTAAGATTAGAGATCCTACCGAAATAAATGCCTTCAAGAATACAGTAGCTGCACTTGCTTGTTTCGGAAATGATTCCATTAAAGTTGGATAAGTTCCAGCATCTAAAAATGCGTTTGATACTCCACCTAACACAGCAAACACTAAAGCAATTTCATAACTTGTACTAAGTGGTATTCCTATTAAGAAAATAGCGCAAAATACTGCTCCTAAAATAACAAAAGGCTTTCTACCATATTTATCGGAAGTAGTTCCTGCTAAATACAAAGAAGCTAAACGCCCTATTCCAAATGCAGATATAAGAAAGGATACACCAGCATTATCTGTATTCAATTTTTCTGAAAGAAATGACATATTTTGAGCGATCATTATGTATGCCATACCAAATGCAAAATAATTGATATAACAACCTAATGCTGCAAATTTTCTTTTCATTAATAACCTACCTCCATCTGCTTAATATGCTCATTAATGAGCAAAGTATAAATATCTAAATTTACACTTTAACTCATTTTTGAAGCATATATAGAACATCCTGATTATACTTTGTATTACGCTGCTACACTACCACTTTTATTTTCCACTTTCATGACTTTACGATATCTAACCAGGACTACAGTTGCTAAAATCACACCAACAAAAGTCACACCAGATCCAAAATGAATGATATTTGTTACATTTGATTCCGCTAATGCACCTGTTACCGCTGGAATAACTGCACTAGCAACACTAGACATCGTCATGAAAATCCCCGTCATAGTACCTTTTTTACCATTAAAGAATTCCGTCATTACAACTAGAGCTAACTGTAATACCCCTCCTGCTGCAAAGAAACCAATTAAGAATGACCCTGCAATAACCATCAGAGGTGTTTGAATGAAGGCAACTCCAAGTAATACGAAGAAAGACATTAGTGGATAGACTAACACAATATATACTGGTTTAATAAGACTCTTAACTAAATAAGAAGTTAAGAATACAGACGCCAATGAACCTGCACTATAATAAGATACTAGTTTTAATGCTGATGTATTTGTCATACCAACTACTTCTTCTCCATAAGTCGGTAACCAAGTTTGAACAATTAAAAAAGTTGCTGTTGCTGTGAATGCAATCATAATCACAGCAAATCCTTCGATAAAGAAATTTGGTTTAGAAGCAAATACTTTTGTAGATTGTGCCTCTTCTTTATCCTCTTTCCCTTTTGATACAATATGACTTGGGAAAGGTAATTTAATCATGAAGATCGCGTTCAATACAAATAACACCACTGGAATAATGAAAGAAATTCCCCAATACCAATTGTTTGTAATGATTAATCCAATAATAACAGGTAATGTAAATTGACCTGCTGAAATAAACGCTTTAATAATAATATTGGCTGTCCCTGCGGCAGTCGGGAATGATTCGATCAATGCCGGATAAGTACCCGCGTCAAGTACTGAGTTAGCAATACCGGCTAATAATGCTAGTACAAATGCGATTTGAACATTTGGAGCAAAAAGAATGGAGATAAAGAACCCTGCATATATCAACATGCCTGCATATACTGTTGGTTTTCTTCCAAATTTATCAGATAATACTCCAGAGATAGCTAATGCGATTAAACGACCAATACCCAGTGCAGAAATAACATACGCAACACCTGCTTTATCCGTATTTAATTGTACTTGTAAAAATGACATATTCTGAGCTAAAATAATGGCTCCCATTCCGTGAACGAAATAGTTTATATACAATGCCAACGCAGTAGGCAAATACTTATTTTTCATTAGTGAAACTCCATTTCAAAATGTATTTATTTAGTTTGAATAATGTAGTAAAAAGCGATTTTTAAAACATTTGTTCTTTCACATAGTCAACTGGCATTTCTTGACCTGTCCAAATTTCAAATGCTTTAGCACCTTGATAAAGCATCATTCCTAATCCGTTGATCGTTTTACATCCAACACCTTCAGCCATCTCTAACATTTTCGTTTTACGTGGTATATAAACGACATCAGATACTATAAGCTCTGGACGTAGCCAAGATGGATCAGGAATTAAACACTCATCTTGAAGTGGTTTCATTCCAACCCCTGTTCCATTTGTTAATATATCAGCTTCTGCAATAGCTGCTTTTAATGCTTCAAGATCTTCAAGCTTATGAACTGTAGCTTTACAATTCACATCTTTCATTTCCTCATTAATGATTTGTACATTTTTCTCAGCTCTCGCAAAGAATTCATCTTCACGATTGAAAATAGCTATTTCTGCTACACCATCTAAAGCTGCCTGTATAGCTATTGCAGTGGCTGCTCCACCGGCACCCATTAATACCATCTTCTTACCAATTACCTCTACACCCGCTTCTTTTAACCCTCTCATATAACCTGTACCATCTGTAATATGACCGACTAATTTTCCATTCTCATTTACAACTGTATTTACCGCTCCCGCAAACTGCGCAGCTGGTGATAATTCATCAAGTAATGGTAGTATCTTTGTTTTATTTGGCATAGAAACATTAAACCCTCGAACCTGTAATGCTCTCATCCCAGTAACAACGTCTGCTAATTGCTCATTACCAACTTCAAATGCCATGTATACGTAGTTTAATCCTAATTTTCTTAATGACATATTATGCATTGCTGGTGATAAAGAATGGCCTATTGGTGTTGCTAAAAGTCCTAGTAATTTTGTTCTTCCATCAATTCTTCCTTGATCTGTCATTGTAATACCTCCACATTTTTCTGTTAATTTTTTGTCAGAACGATACATAATGCTATACTTTAATTACTTATCTATAAGTAAGCCATTGACTTCATGTGAAATATTTCACATTTTAATGTGAACTAAAAAACTCAATCCCACAAAATCAGTAATACGATCATTTTCGCTGACCACTTGATTATAAAAGTACAAATCCTATTACGTCTAATTGAAAAAAAGCTGTTTATTTATAGATTTTTTCTATATATTTCTTCGAATTAAAGTACATAATCACTGTTTAAATATGATTAAACAACTACAAAATCATAGGGATAATAGAAGGAATAGATGGAAAGTCTATCCCTTCAGATAGCTACATTATACATTTACTCTTCTTATAAGCTTTTATGTAAAATGTTTAATACCGTTCGAAGTTCCGAAACAGGAATTTGACCAGGAGCTGAAGCCTCTTTTCCTGCACCAAAAGTAAATGCGGAACCAAAAACTTCTCCAGCGAGGCGACTGATAACACCCGTTCCTCCCATTGACATCGTAATAAGCGGACGATCAGCATATTCCGTTTTCATCGTATTTGTTGCATCTAATAGAGTAATAACATCTGCTACAGACGTTGGCATAACAGCTATCTTCGGAATGTCTGCACCATATTCCTGCATTTTACATAAACGATTGATAATTTCTTCTTTAGAAGGCGTTTTGAAAAAATCATGGTTTGACATGATAACAAAGACTCCGTTCTCTTTAGCAGTTGCTACTAGATTCTTCACATTAACTTCTTCGTTAAATAATTCAACATCTACTAAATCTATCATTTTCGTACGTATTGCTGTTTGATTTAGTTCTACATAAAAGGCATCACTAATTTCTTTCTCTCCACCTTCTTTATGGCTACGAAAAGTAAATAGTAATAATTCTTCAGCAAATACTTCTCTTAGCTTTGCAATTAAATTTTTTACTGCTTGAAGATCTTCCACTTTTTCATAGATATCTACACGCCATTCAACCACATCTGGTTTTAACTCTTTAACCATGATTGCTTCTTGTAAAATTTGCTCATCTGTTTTCCCTACAAGTGGAACAATGATTTTGGAAACACCTTCTCCAATCGTAACATCTTTTATTTTTAGAATGCTCATATATATTCTCCCTCTATAATTTATTGAAACATTTGACTCTTTACATACTCTACAGGCATCTCTTGACCTGTCCATATTTCAAATGCTTTTGCACCTTGCCATAACATCATGCCTAATCCATTAATTGTTTTACAACCAACTTGTTCAGCCATTTCTATCATTTTCGTTTTCCGCGGTATGTAGACTATATCAGATACTATTAATTCAGGTCTTAACCAAGATGAATCTTGAATTAAATTGATATGCTCTAACGGCTTCATGCCAACTCCAGTTGCATTCGTTAAAATGTCACTCGTAGCAATTTCAGCCTTTAATCTATCAATATCTTCTAAATCATATACCTCTGCATTACATTGCACATTTGGGATCGCTTCATTAATAATTCGCGCATTATGTTCTGCCCGATTAAAGAAATCATCTTTACTATTAAAAATAGAAATTTCATTTATACCGTCCAATGCAGCTTGAATTGCAATAGCAGTAGCCGCACCTCCAGCACCAATAAGCGTCATCTTTTTCCCTAAAATGTCTACCTCTGCTTCTTTTAACGCTCTCATATAACCGATACCATCTGTATTATGGCCAATTAACCTACCGTTTTCATTTACAACTGTATTAACGGCACCTGTAAAACGAGCTGCTGGTGTGAGTTCATCTAAAAGAGGCAGGATTTTCGTTTTATTTGGCATTGATACATTGAAACCACGCACTTGTAATGCTCTCATTCCTGTAACGACGTCTGCAAGTTCCTTATTTCCTACTTCAAATGCCATATACACATAATTCAATCCAAGCTTTTTAAGTGACATATTATGCATAGCCGGTGATAAGGAGTGACCTATAGGTGTTGCTAAAAGTCCTAATAATTTCGTATTACCATTAATACAACCTGATCCAGACAATCTATTTCCTCCTCATCCTATTCCGTTATCACATATATTCTCTCTCATTTTACAAGAAATTATGAAGTATTGTAAAAAATAGACACATGTTAAACATTACACCAACGTTTGTGAATATATTCACAAACGTTGGTGTATGTTACTTATGAGAATCTATCACCAATAAATAGAATAGATTTTATGACTCCTTGATTATAAAAGAACCAAACATATAAATCTAATTGAAAAAATCATGATTATTGATAGTTTTTATCTATATTTGGGATGGTTTGACTAGCTTAGCCGCTCAGCAACTTTAACATAATATACCAAACGGCTATAGCTATTACTACCATTTAAATCTTATCTTACATAACACCTATTTTTTTCAATGTATCCGTAATATTTCTTCCTTCTCGAATACCATCTAAAATTTTGCGTGCTCGTTGACTATCTCCAATATTTACGAATTCTACACCCTTTTTCATAAAATGCTTTTGCAATAATTGAACATGATCATTTACAGATTTCATACCAAGACAAATAAAGCCATAATCAAAAGTTAATTCTGAATCTTGCCCTTCAAATTGTAATGTAAAGTGATCAGATGCTACCTCCATTAAAGATGTATTAGTATGAACTTTTACATCTTTCTCTTTAATCATGTTCATCATTGAAATTCGAGTAATATGATCTAAATCACGACCAAGCATCGGTAATCTTTCAACAATTGTAACCTTTGCTCCTTTTTCAGAAAAATACTCTACAACATCTAAGCCCACTGCTCCCCCTCCGATAACAGCAATGTGCTTCCCTTCAACATCAAGTTGATTAAATTCATCTAAATTATTAAGCAAACCAATAATGGAAAAAATGTTTTCTTCCACTTTATCTATTCGATCCAATAAGCCTGGAATAGGTGGTAATAAAGGCTGTGAACCAGTTGCATTTACGACCACGTCAGGTTTAAACTTTTCAATCGTTTCAATATCTGCTTTTGTATTGGTGAATGCAACTAAATTCTTCAATTTTTCTGCTCGTCTTACTAGATATTCAGGAAAATCCGAAATTCTATTTTTAGCTGGTAATGTAGCAATTTCACGAGCTAAACCTCCTAGATAAGGCTTTTGTTCAAATAAGAATGTCGAACAGCCTACCTCAGCTGCTGTACAAGCTGCTTCTAAACCTGCTGTTCCTCCACCAATAACAACTACATTTGTCATTTCCGATACTTTATGTTTCTTATAACCTTCTTCATTCATTAAGTTTGGATTGATTGTACATCTTATTGGTCGATTTAATCCGATGCGGTGCCCAGCACAGCCGATGTTACAAGAAATACATTTTCGAATGCTGTCTTCATCTGCCGTTTCTACTTTTTTCACCCAATAAGGATCTGCAATTAGTCCACGACCCATGCCAATTAAATCTGCATGTCCATCAGCCAAAATTTGATCAGCAATTTGTGGATTACGAATGTTACCAGTTGTCATTGTAACTTTTCCAAATTTCTCTTTTACAGCCTTTGCCATATAAGAGCGCCATCCGTCTGGTAGGTTCATTTGATCAATCTGGTATTGAACGGAATCATTTACAGCAGCAGAAACGTTAAAGATATCTACCTCATCTTGTAAGTATTCCAATATTTGCAGGGTATCATCTAACGTATTTCCTCCAGCTAGTAAATCATCCGCGCTAAAACGAAGCATTATCGGGAAAAATGGACCTACTTCCGCTCTTACTCGATCAATCACTAATCGTGCAAAACGAGCTCGATTCTCATAATTACCACCGAATTCGTCTGTACGATCGTTGTATAATGGTGATAAAAACTGACAGATTAAATAAGAATGTCCCGCATGAATTTCAACAGCGTCAAATCCAGCTATTTGTGCACGACGTGCTGCTTTTCCATATTTTTCGACAATGTTCAAAATTTCTTCTTTACTTAAAGGTCTAGGAGTAACTCCTCCTGTTTTAGAAGGTATAGTAGATGCAGAAACAGGTGTTAGCCCTTCAATTCGGTCCGGTATAGCGGATGCTCCAGCATGATTGATTTGAATAGATACATTTGTACCATACTTGTGCAATGTCTCTGTTAAATTGAATAAACCGGGAATGTATTTATCGTGATCAATACGGATTTGTGTTGTTCCATTAGAGCCAAGAGGATAATCTACATTTGCATTTTCTACGATGATTAACCCTGTCCCACCTTTCGCTCTTTGCTCATAATAACTAATATGATCTTCATTAAATTCGCCATGCTGTCCCCCAAAGTTTGTTCCCATAGGTGGCATTACGATACGATTTTTTAATGTCATACTTTTTACAGTTAGTGGTTCAAAAATATGTTTATAATTTGTCATGACTAATCCTTCCTATTGTTAATTTTTCCAATGAAAAAGAAAAAAATATTTGTTAAAGTAATGTCTGATCACTAGTATTCGATTGGTAATTTATTTACAATATAATTTGTGATTTATTTCACAATATCTCTTAATAAAAAACTCACAAAATATCTCCGTCTCGATGTCACTGTGATACATGTTTTACACTTTAAGATTATACGACTCAACATTACCAATAATCTAATTGGTTTTTGCCGTTTTATTCATAGGCATTTTCTATAGAAAGGATTATCATTCATGAATTTACGCCAACTATATTACTTTCGCACACTTGCTAAATTAGAACATTATACACAAGCTGCCTCACATCTTTCTATTACGCAACCAAGCTTAAGCCACGCTATATCAGAGCTTGAAAGAGAATTGGGAATATACTTATTTGAAAAACAAGGGAGAAATATACGTTTAACAAAGTACGGACGCTTTTTTTTAAGCTATGTAGAGAATGCACTAGATGAATTAGAAAAAGGAGAAAAGAAGCTAAAAAACCTAGCGAGTCCAACTCACGGTGTAATTGACCTAGCCTTTATTTATACTTTGGGATCTCATTTTATACCGAATATGGTTCAAGCTTTCTCAAGTATAGAAGCTAACCAAAATATTTCATTTTCTTTTAGTCAAGGTGTGACTAATAATATCATTCAAGGTTTAAAAGAAGAGAAATATGACTTAGCTTTTTGTTCAATGATTGATAACGAACCAGATATTGAATTTATTCCAATTGCCCAACAAGAATTAGTCGTTATTACTTCGTTTAATCATCCGTTGGCTGATAACGAATATGTACACTTAAAAGATACCGCTCCCTTTCCATTTGTTTTCTTTAATAAAGAAAGTGGTATACGTCCTATTATTGATAGCTTATTCGAACAGGTTCAGGTCAAACCTAGAATTGTATGTGAGGTAGAAGAGGATAGTGCCGTTGCTGGTCTTGTTTCAGTGGATTATGGAATTGCTGTGATTCCCAAAATAGCAGCGTTAAACTATCACAATGTTAAAGTGTTACCCATTAAAGAACCTGAATATCAAAGATACATTTATCTTGCTATGCTCAAAAACCATTACTTATCTCCAGCCGTATGTAAATTCCGAGATTTTGTCATTGCTACCGCCAAAAAGCAATATTCACAATCGAAAATATTAATTTAATAATTGTGAAAGGCTATTTTCATAAAAAGTTTAAGTCGATGAATGCAATTAGTAAAAAAAAAGGTCGATTGGAGCGTATGCTACAGGACAGCTGGAAGAGTAAGAGCCTCCAAGCACTAGATGTCAAGGGTGCTCAACTATTGCCCTCAAAAAGCGGTCATCCTCGGGCAAAATTGAACTTCACTATTTGCTCATAAACTAGAAAAAATACGAAAACCAGACATAAAAAAACATGCATTGACTATAAAAAGTAT
>NZ_CABKRX010000095.1 GCF_902374955.1 Bacillus massilioanorexius | reverse complement strand
ATTTATTTATCGAAAATTCCAAAAATATTCACACAAATCAAAAATGCAACTTAAATCATTTACATCGTACTGTTTGTTTCTCTTAAATTCTTTCTAGAAATTCAATCCTATTTCCAAAAGGATCTTCAATAAATATCCTTTCAACATCAGGTATTTTATCGTCAATGGTATATTCTACATTATTTTTTTCTAAATGTTTTTTTAGTTCATTAATAGGATACACCGCGAAAGCAGGATGTGCTTTTTTAGCTGGTGAAAATGCTTCGTCAATGCCAATGTGAATTTGATAGGTATTAAACCCAAACCAAACACCGCCCCTTTCCTTTAAAGCAAAAGGCTTTTCTATCTCTTCAAACCCTAAAATATCGTGATAAAATGCGCGAGCCTTCTCTTCTGACCCTTTTGGGGCTGCCAATTGAATATGATCAATAACGGTAAAAGTAAATGACATAAGAACTCCTCCTCTTAAGACCATCTACATACATTGTATCCTTGGATATCCTTTAAGAAAATGACATACTTTTTATACTTATCCATAATTTTTACTTATTATTTATCGTAAATGAGCGGTACAATTCAATAAGTCGCATTTCCATTGTTGATTACTTTTCGATAGTTTAGTAATGGACGTATTACCGAATGAAGGAGCTATTTCCAAATTGGGTACAAGATTTTGGAGTAAATATTTAATGAGGCCACCGTGACTAACAATTAAGATACTACGATTGTTTTGTTTTTCAATTACATCATTAATAAAATAAACAGCTCTTGCTTCCACCAAATGAGGACTTTCTATTTCTAAATTCATTTCCCTCCATTTATTCCCCCACTTTTTAATTCTCTCTTTTTCAGTTGTACCTTCAATTAGACCACCATCAATCTCTCTTAAACGATCATCTAAAATAATTGGTATATGATCAAGCTTTCCAACGATTATTTCAGCTGTTTGTCTAGCTCTCAATAAATCACTAGAATAAACAAGATCCCATTTCTCATCTTTTAAGCGACTCGCTAATTGATAAGCATCGTCTACTCCAGCCTTATTTAAAGGAATATTCGCCCTACCTTGTGCTCTTCCTTCTATATTCCAATCCGTACTACCGTGACGTATTATGCCTAGTTTGATCATCGCTTTCCCCCTAACTCAAATGTTTTACTATTCTTATTTCCATAATATTATGAAAAAATCCTTTTATTTAATTAAAAACTGTAAATAATAAAAAAGCAGTCTGATTCGATAAAATCATACTGCTTACAATATATTTTCTTTACTTACTTTTTATGAAAAAGTTAGTCAATTACGATAAATTAGACATCCTGCTGATGTTTTTAATCCACGCTTACACTAACAAATGAAAAGGTATCAACGTTAAATAATCCTTGATTCGTTAATTTCAATGACGGTATAACCGGTAACGCTAGGAAGGATAGTGTTAATAACGGTGAAAATTTTGTCGTTATTCCTAGCTGGTTTAAAGCAACAAGTAAATCACTATAATTCTCATTCAACTTCTGAGGAGATACAGTTGTCATCAATCCTGCTACTGGTAACGATAATGAAGCAACTGTTTCACCTTTATTAGCAATAGCAATTCCACCACCAATACGTTCTAGTTCACGAATGGCAATATCCATATCTTCATCGTTTGTACCGATACAAATAATATTATGAGAATCATGTGCAATAGTTGTTGCGACTGCACCAGATTGTAACTGAAAACCTTTAACAATCCCTACACCTACACTGCCAGTGCCTTTGTGGCGTTCAATAACAGCAATTTTCACAAAGTCTTGAGAGATATCTGAAACAAACAATCCATTTTCAACAGGAACTTTATATTCAGCATTCTTGGTTACAATGGAATTTGGAATGATTTCAATTACTCTCGCCCATTCATTAGTTAGGTTTAACTGAAGAAGTTCTTTTTGATATTTCCCTAAAAAGACGGTATTTTCGAAGTGCTCAACCTTATCCTTGCTATTCTTTTCTTCATATTGAATGCCACCAACCCACACGGATTCAATATCAAATGTCTCTATATCATTTAATAAAATGAAATCTGCATCATAACCTGGAGCAATGGCTCCTTTACCTTTTAAATTATAGCATTGTGCCGTGTTCAATGACGCCATTCGTAATACGGAGTATAAATCAATACCTGCTTTTAAACATTCACGAACATGATAATCGATGCTTCCTTCTTCTAACAAATCATCAATATGTTTATCATCTGTACAAAACATGAGACGATGTGATATTTCTTTGCGATAACCTTTTAATAAAGAATGTAAATTTCGTGCTGCGGAGCCTTCACGAAGCATTACATACATTCCTCGACGAACTCGTTCGATCATTTCTTCAGGTTTTACACATTCATGATCAGTTGTAATCCCAGCTGTTAAATAAGCATCGATATCTTTACCACTTAACCCTGCCCCGTGACCATCAATTGGCACGTCATTACGAATTGCTGCTTCAATTTTTGCCATAATATCTTCACGACCACTTAGCACAGCGGGATAATCCATAACCTCGGCTAAACCTAATACAAGCTCATCTTTGTAGAATGGCTCCAAATCTTCTGCAGTTAGAATAGCTCCATTATCCTCAAATGACGTTGCAGGTACACAAGACGGCAATTGATATCGATAATTCAACATACAGCCTTTGCTATCATTTAACATCCAACGGATACCATGGGCACCGGTAACATTAGCGATTTCATGTGGATCAGTCACAATCGTTGTAATCCCTCTCGGTAATACAGCTTTTTGAAATTGTGAAGGAGAGAGCATACTAGACTCTATGTGAACATGTGCATCTATTAACCCAGGTACCATTGTATAGTGACTTCCATCCAATTCTTTTGAACCTTGATATACACCGATCCCAACAAATTTACCTTTGTGAATGGCAACATCGGCTTGTTCTATTTCATCTGTAAATAAATTTACAATCTTTACATTTTTAATAACCAGTTCGGGTAGTATTGTTCCTCGCGAAGCTTGAATCAGAGTTTTTAATTGTGATGGGGTTTTCATGATTTTTCCTCCTTAGATGATTACGGCAAGGAAGAATAGTAGGGAGAGGCATCCCTTCAATAAATGATGGATGAATAAAGGAAAGCTCTAAATAGTATTTAGAGTCTTTATTTAAATATAAGAACACCTAAATGTAGCCATTTAGTTTTCCTTATATCCTACTATTTTCGTAGCCTAACTATTATACGGTAGTTTGTAGAAACTCTCGGACCATATTACCGAGATTATACGAAAGTATTATTTTTTTTGCATTGTAACAGTGCTTATTATTAGAGTCAATGAAAATCTTGTTTATGTCGAAAATCATCGTTATTTACGGTTAAGATTACATAATTGTTTTTATATTACAAAAACATTACAGCCACCTAACAAATTATATCAACTGTCTCTTTTCCCTTCCAAAACAAAGTCAAAATAGTCTAAGATATAAAAGAATTTAAAAAAGGAGAAAGAGAATGATAGAATCTAAAAATAAGATTTTTAAAGTTTGCCTAATTACATTAGCGACATTCGCCCTATTCTTCATCATTAACTTAGAATTTACAAATAAAGCGGAAGCGGCTACTAATGAAAGCAATACAAAGCAGGTTTCAACATCTGCATCACAAATGCCGTCTTATTATAAGAAAACAATTCCTTTGTCCTTCAATCTTCAAAAATATTTATACGACTTATGTGTGAAAAGAGGATTAGATTACAAAGAGACCTTAGCTGTTATTCGCCACGAAAGTAGCTTTAACCCTAGAGCTAAAGGCGGAAACAATTACGGATATTTTCAAGTGAGCAAAGTTAATCACGCTAATTTAGCAAAGACACTTAAAACAAAGAATGCACCATTCGATCCCTATATCAATATGAATTGGGGTACGTACATGCTTTCAAACCTTCAAAACAAATATAAGAAAAAAGGACTTAAGGGGTCTAACCTAAAGGCAGCTGTATTAAGCGCTTATAACAAAGGTGAAGGCGGATACGCACGAACTGGAAAAGCTACTGCTTACATAAAAAGGCATAATCAACATCTTGCATATATTAAAGCACAATATAAATAAATGGTATACTAGCAAGGAAAGAAAAGGAGCGGAATTTGAACTGCACCCCAATTGTTAGACACAATCTATCAATTGGAGGTGTTTTTCTTTTGGCAAAATTCACGAATGACGAAAAAATTCACGCAGTCAAACGTTATCTAGAAGGTAATGTAGGTTGTAATACAATAGCTAAGGAAATGGGTGTTCATGTAAGTAAACTTCAATATTGGGTAAGAAAATATGAATATCATGGTAAACAGGCTTTTATAAAAACCTATAT